>CAZEPK010000165.1:0-10863 GCA_964514085.1 uncultured Nocardioides sp. | reverse complement strand
GCTACTGGAACGTCGTGGCGTTCTACGTGGTGGTCTTCAGCCTCGGTGAGGTGGCCACCACGGCGGTCCTCCTGGCGCTGACGGTCCTGATCTTCGTCCCGATCAAGTACGTCTACCCTTCCCGCACCGAGACGCTCTGGTACACCAACATGGCCCTGGCCACGGCGTTCCTCGTCCTCTTCGGGGCGATCACCTCGCAGCTGCCCGACGTGCCGGTCGTGCTCACCGGCCTTTCGCTGGCCTACCTGGCCTACTACGTCGCGATCAGCCTCTGGCTGACGCTGCGCACGGGCCCGGCTGCGGCGCCCGCCCCCGCTCAGTCATGAGGCGCACCGTCGAGGTGATGCTCGTCGGCGCGCTGGTGCTCGACGTGGCCTACTGGTCGATCTGGTTCACCTCGCGCGACACGCTGGCCAGCGAGCACCGCGCGGCGTACTACGAGTTCGAGAACGCCTTCCCGCTCGCCGACGCCTGGCTCGGGCTGGCCTGCCTGCTGGCGCTGGTCTCGCTGCAGCAGGGCCGGCCGGCCGCGCACTTCTGGCTGGTGTGCTCGGGGGCCGCGGGGCTCTACCTGTTCGGCATGGACCTCCTCTACGACCTCGAGCACGGCATCTTCACCAAGGGTGGCGGCGGCGCGGTCGAGGCCGGCATCGTGGCGGTGACGCTGGTCTTCTCGCTGACCCTGCTGCGCTTCGCCTGGACCCGCCGCGATGCCCTCTTGGCGGGGTCCGCGCCCTAGGCTTGCCGGTCGTGGCTCTCACGATCGGCATCGTCGGACTCCCCAACGCGGGGAAGTCCACCCTCTTCAACGCACTGACCAAGAACGACGTCCTTGCGGCGAACTACCCGTTCGCCACCATCGAGCCGAACGTCGGCGTGGTCGGGGTCCCCGACGAGCGGCTGGCGCGCCTGGCCGAGCTGTTCTCCTCCGAGCGCGTGGTGCCCGCCACCGTGGAGTTCGTGGACATCGCCGGCATCGTCCGCGGCGCCTCCGAGGGGGAGGGGCTGGGCAACAAGTTCCTCTCCCACATCCGGGAGTCGGCCGCGATCTGCCAGGTGACCCGGGTCTTCCGCGACGAGGACGTCACCCACGTCGACGGCGAGGTCAACCCGGCCAACGACATCTCCACGATCCAGACCGAGCTGGCCCTGGCCGACCTCCAGACGCTGGAGAAGGCCATCCCGCGGATGGAGAAGGAGGCCAAGGGCAACAAGGCCCTGCTGCCCTCCGTCGAGGCCGCCAAGGAGGCGCAGGCCGCGCTCGAGGGCGGCACGCCGGTGATCGCCACGAAGATCGACACCAGCCTCCTGCGCGAGCTCTCGCTGCTGACCGCCAAGCCCTACATCTACGTCTTCAACTGCGACGCCGACGAGCTGGCCGACGAGGCGCTCAAGGCCCGGATGCAGGAGCTCGTCGCACCGTCCGAGGCGATCTTCCTCGACGCCAAGTTCGAGTCCGAGCTGGTCGAGCTGGGCGACGACGACGAGGCCCGCGCGATGCTGGCCGAGATGGGCGTCGACGAGCCGGGCCTCGACGTGCTGGCCCGGGTCGGCTTCGACACCCTGGGCCTGCAGACCTACCTCACCGCCGGCCCCAAGGAGTCGCGCGCCTGGACGGTCCGTAAAGGTGCCACCGCGCCCGAGGCCGCCGGCGTCATCCACACCGACTTCCAGCGCGGCTTCATCAAGGCCGAGATCGTGTCCTTCGACGACCTGATGTCGGCCGGCTCGATGCTCAAAGCCAAGGAGCAGGGCAGGGTCCGCATGGAGGGCAAGGACTACGTCATGCAGGACGGCGACGTGGTGGAGTTCCGCTTCAACGTCTGAGGCCCGGCTGTTCGCCCAGGTCATCGGACGACTGCAGGTGGCGGCCGGGCCTGCGCGCCAGCTGCTGGGTCAGCGGAGGTGCCTGTCAGCTCGCGCCGGGTACCTCCACGATCCGCTGGTGCAGCTCGGTGGTCAGGGTGTGGATCTCCCGGGTCAGGTCCGTGTTCGTGCGCAGCTCCAGCTCCTCGGCCACGAAGTCGTGATCGGCCTTGGCCTGCTGGAGGGCCGCCTGCCTGTTCTGGCCGATCATCACGAAGGTGGACAGGAAGATGGCCTCGAGCGAGACCACGAGCGTCAGCGTGGGCCAGGGGCTGTCCTCGGCCAAGAGCATCCACAGCGCGAAGCCGGTCGCGTGCACGTAGACGAACGGCATCGAGCCCGCGAAGGCGGTGACGACATCAGCGAGCCTGGCCTGCCAGTCGCGCGCACGTTCCTCCAGGTACTTCTCGATCGCGGGGTGACGGGCGGTTCCGCCGGCGGGGTCTGGAGGCTCGCTAGCTGTTCTGCGTCCCCGCATGGCAACCCCTCTGAGTGGTACCGGCTGGCGTCGCCGCCCGCGTCGCTCCTGACCGTCCTGACGGCGGTGCGGGCGACCACTGGTCATCCAAGGATGAGCGGGGACCGATGCCGCAGGCTTCGGTCGGACGACTGCTCGCTCGGCACCGGGGCTCACCGAGTGAGCCGGCCTCATCGGAGCAGCGCCGCCAGCTGGTTGCGAGAAGTGACGTCCAGCTTGGGGAAGATCCGGTACAGGTGGGATCCGATCGTCCTGGGGGAGAGGTGCATCACCTCGCCTATCTGGCGGTTGGTGAGCCCGCGGGCGACAAGACGGGCGATCTCGAGCTCCTGTGGCGAGAGGTCGAGGGGTCGCGCGGTGGGCGCGGGTTGGTCTCCGGTGCGCAGGCCCGAGGCTCGGAGCTCGGCTTGCGCTCGTCGCACCCAGCCCGGCAGGTCCAGTGCCTCGAAGATGCGGTGCGCCTCCAGCAGGTGCTGACGCGACTCAGTGGCCCTGCGGGAGCGCCTGAGCCATCCCCCGTAGGCGAGGCTGGTCCTGCCGCGGTGCCACGGCAACCGGTGGGGGTTCAGCGACAGGGCCACCCTGAAGCAGGTCTCGGCGGCCCTGTCGTCACTGAGCACTGCGGTGGCGTACAGCAGCTCGGCGAGCTCGATGTCACGCTCGCAGTGGGAGTCGACCGCGGCGATGCGGGAGATGAGCGCCCGCGCCTCCGCCCGGTGACCGCTGTGGGTGGCAGCATCAGCCAGCAGGCTGAGGAGCCCGGCGGACAGGAGGTGGGTGATCTCGTGCGGGTCCCGGCACGCCAGGCGGCGGACGACGTCGAAGGCGTCGCTCCACCGGTCCTCGGCGGCCAGCGTGCTCGCCTCGAGGAGCTCGGCCCGGTACCACAGGTCGGGTGTGGTCATCAGGACGAGGCGGTGGGCGTGCTTGACCAGCTGGTCACGTGAGGGGTGCTCGCACAGGATGCTCCTGGTCGCCTCGGCAACGGCGGCTCGTGCGGCCCAGTACGGCTGTTCGGTCCGGGTCGACAGATCCTGGGCTACGGCGAGTGGGCGGCGCGCGCTGACCTGACCACCCAGCTGCACCGACAGCTCGCCGACCATGGTCTCGATCTGGGTGCCGACGCCGTGGAGCCCCGCCCCGTCGGCTTGGTGACCGGCCTCGACGAGCAGCTGCAGAGCCGAGGAGAAGTCACGCTCGTGGAGTGCCACCACGGCGGCCAGCCCACAGTCAGCCGGCCGGGAGAGCGCCAAGGTCCGCGCCGACCGCTCGACCGCCGCTCCACCCCCGGCAGCGAGGAGCACCGCAGTGGCCGTCAGCGGCTGAGCCATCGCGACGAGCCTGCTCGCGACAGCGGCGTGCTCCCGAGGGTCCCGCAGGGGCACCGCAGGGTGGACGCTGAAGGTCGAGAGCAGGACGCGAGTCGTCATGCGCGTGACCTCGCTGCCCGGCATGGACGCCGCATGGCCGAGAAGCGCCCGCGCCTCGCCGGGGCGTCCGCGCGCGAAGGCGGTGGCGGCCGTCCCGATGACGGCGTCGGCGTCCATCTGCCTCGGCAACACCTGGCCCTGCCGGAAGGTGGAGGTGGTCTGGAGCGTCGGCCACGCCGGGTGGAGCCGGCATTGGTCGACCTCGTCGGACACGGTGCTCATGGAAGCCCCTCTCTGGATGGACGTGACGCTAGAGAGGAGGCTGTGTGCGGCTTGTGACCGATGTGTGCACAGCGCCACCCGGTCGATGACCAGCGAGTGGATCGGCCGCCGTCCGCCGCAGAGCCGTCACACCGAGCACCGGGAAGAAGCACACCCCGATGAGGCCGGCCGTGGTCACCGCAGCGGCGGTCGCGGGGTCGAGCCTGCCTTGGGCCAGGCCGACCTGGGTGGCGGTGACGATGAAGGGCAAGGACGTCGCACAGAGCAGCCCGACGCCTACGGTCTCCGTCGGGGAGTCGAGGTCCAGCAGGAGCGCCGGCAGCCCTCGCGCGACCAGCAGGGCCGCCGTGAGCAGGGGCACGGCCAGCAGGGCGTCTGGCCACCAGCTGAGCGCCGAGAGGTCGAGCCGGGCGCCGCTGACGATGAAGAAGACGGGGATCAGGAAGCCGTACCCGATGCCGTCCAGCCTCCCCCTGAACTCGCGGTCGCCCATGCCTTGGTCCAGGACGTTGAGGATCCCGCCCGCGAAGAAGGCGCCGAGCACGACCTCGAGCCCGAGCTCTTGGGCCAGCGCGGCGAACCCGACGACCAGGGCGACGCTGAGCCTGACCCGCAGCTGGGTCGCGCCGCCCGAGAGCCGGTCGACCAGCGCCGTCACCGTCGCCCGGGCGCCGAGCCGCCGGGCCGTGACGGTGATCCCCAGGGTGAGTGCGACGAGCAGGCCCAGCAAGCCGGCGCTCAGCAGTGGTGAGTGCCCGCTGCTGAAGCCGAGCGCCAGCACCACCACGGCCGCGAACTCGGCGACGCTCGCTGTGGCCGCGACGCGTCGACCGACCGGGGTGGTCAGGAGTCGAGCGTCACGGAGCAGGGGCACCACCAGTCCGAGGCCGGTGGCCGACAGCGCGACGGCCAGCAGGACGGGTGCCGAGACGAGACCTAGCGCATGCAGGGTCACCGTGAGCACCAGAGCGAGTCCCAGGCCGGCGACGTACGCCGCCAGCGACCGCAGCAGGACCGAGCCCCGGATCGCGCCGAGGTCGATCTCCAGGCCGGCCAAGAAGAACAGGAAGGCCAGCCCGAGCTGGGCGAGCGTGTCGACCGAGCCGTCGAGGGAGATCCAACCGAGGCCGTGGGGCCCGACGAGCAGACCGGCGACGAGCTCGACCACGATGCCGGGAACCACCCCCCTGGGCACGGCTCGCGCCGCGAGCGGCGTGGCCGCGCCCAGTGCGACGACTGCGGCGAGGTTGAGGAGGCTCATGCCGGTCGGTGACTATCCGCCGCTGTGTCGCCGGGCCAGCGAGAGCGGGTAGGTGCGGGTCCGGCCGACCAGCAGCGGGTCGTCGGACAGCGTGATGCCGTCGACGAGTCGCACGGGGTCGAAGAAGAGTCCCTGCTCGGCGTACACGCTGTCGGGCACGAGGTCGGTCAGGTGCATGGTCCCGAGCTCGACGCGGCGTCGGTCGTCGGGCCACTGGGCGTTCGCGTCGTCGGTGACGTCGCCCGGCTCGCCCAGCTGGAGCTCCAGCACGAAGGAGACCGGTCCGCCCGTGAGCCGGGTGCGGAGCTCGTCGGTGAGGAAGTCGTCGGGCTGGGACGCCACCTGGTCCTCACGCAGCAGCTGCTGACCGGCGACGGGGTTCCACACGTAGCGGCCAGCGCGCTCGGTGCCCTCGGCGGACTGGAAGAGGAACGCGTTCACCGGCCAGTAGCTCAGCGTCGCGTAGCTGGCCGGGACACCGTGGGTCTGGATGGCGTGCACGAACGCCGCAGCGGCCGGATGGCTACCCAGGTAGGCCTCCGGCCCCGGTCCTCCGGGTGCGATGGCCCCGAGGAAGTCGGCGAAGTCGTCGACCACACGGCCGGGGAAGCCGTTGATGGAGTGGGCGAGCAGATCCGTGGTGGCACCGTTGTCCAGGCGGAACTGCACGGCCAGGCCGCGCGGGTTCGACTCCGGCGCCGCGTCCGGGTGGGAGGCCCCACCAGGGAAGTTGGAGAAGCGCGCGACGACCGGCACCCGTCCGCTGGTGAGGTGCCCTGCGCGAGTGACACCGGCGGCCTCGGGCGACGAGGTGAAGTGTCCGGTGACCACCACCCCCTTCGCGTGCGCGGCCCGCCGTCGCGGTGCGGCTCCGAAGTTCGCGTCGAGGTTGTCGAGGACCCTCTCGAACGGGTCCTCCCGGTGGGTCTCGGGCGTGGGGTGGTCGAGCGTCGAGGTCATGGCCTTCGCTTCCGTCGTGTCGGGTGGGACCGTCTGGCCGACGCTAGGGACGCGGCGGCTCGCGTCGCTTGGGTCAGGCGACCCAATCGGGGTGCCGAGGTGCCCGCCGACAGTCAGGTGCCCCAAGCCGGGGCCCGAGCAGCGGACCTACCGTCACCGGCATCCCTCGAGAAGGAGCCCTCCGATGACCACCCACACCCGCCCCGGGCCCTCGGCCCCCCGTCCTGCAGGCCAGTCGTTGGGCAGCTTCGACTCCATGCCGATAGCGGGGCAGTGGCGGGCCGGTGGCGGCACAGGCGAGGTCATCGACACCGACCCGTGGAGCGGCGTGGAGCTGACCCGGATCCGCCACGCCGGGCCGGCGGACGTCGACGCGGCGTACGACGGGGCAGTCGAGGCCCAACGCGAGTGGGCGGCCCGACTGCCCGAGGAGCGCGCGGCGGTGATGCGCCGGGCCGCACAGATCCTCGAGTCGCGGCACCAGGAGATCCACAGCTGGGTCGTCTCGGAGTCCGGAGCCACCGTCGCGAAGGCCGAGATCGAGCTGGCGGTGGCGCGCGCCGTCTTCCTCGAGGCGTCGGGGATGCCGCACCACGTCGAGGGCCGGATCCTGCCGTCCGACATCCCGGGCAAGGAGAACCGCGTCTACCGGACCCCGGTAGGGGTGGTCTGCCTGATCAGCCCGTGGGACTTCCCGGTCTACCTCACCGCGCGGACCCTCGCTCCGGCGCTGGCTCTGGGCAACGCCGTGGTGCTCAAGCCCTCGTCGGAGACGCCGGTGACCGGCGGGCTGCTGCTCGCACGCGTCCTCCAGGAGGCTGGGTTGCCGGCGGGTCTCCTGAGCGTGCTCGTCGGAGCGGGTCACGAGATCGGTGACGCGCTGGTCGCTCACCCGACCCCGCGGGTCGTCTCCTTCACCGGCTCGACCGAGACCGGGATCGGGATCTCACGCAGGGCCGGCATCAAGAAGCTGCTCCTCGAGCTCGGCGGCAACGCGCCGCTGGTCGTCCTCGACGACGCAGACCTGGACTACGCCGTGGAGTCGGCGGTCTTCGGGTCGTTCTACAACTCGGGACAGATCTGCATGATCGCCAACCGGGTCATCGTCGACAAGACCTTGCACGACGACTTCACCGCGGCGTTCGTCGAGAGGACCCGTTCCCTGACGGTGGGTGACCCGTCGAACCCGGCGACCTTCATCGGTCCGGTCATCAGTCCCGCACAGCTCGAGTCCGTGCAGGACAAGGTCCGCCGCGCGGTGGGCCAGGGAGCGCGGCTCGTGCTGGGGGGTGGACCCATCGGTCCCGCTGGGCTGACCCTGCCGCCTCAGGTGCTGGTCGGCACGAACGACGTCGCGACTGCGCGGGAAGAGGTCTTCGGTCCGGCGATCACCATCGTGTCGGCCGACGGCGAGGAAGACGCCCTACGACTGGCCAACCAGACCGAGTACGGGCTCTCGAGTGCCGTCCACACCCGCGACCGCGAGCGCGGCGTCCGGTTCGCGCTACGGGTGGAGGCCGGGATGACCCACGTCAACGACTCGCCCGTCAACGAGGAGGACAACACCGCCTACGGCGGTGAGAAGCAGTCGGGACTGGGTAGGTTCGGCGGCTCGTGGTCGGTCGACGAGCTCACCACCCATCACTGGGTCTCTGTCCAGCACGAGAATCGTCCGTACCCGCTCAGCTGAGCGTCCACTACCGTCGTCACTTGGGCTCGGCCTCGTCCGCGCCGTGCGTCATCGATGGGAGGTCGATGTCGCGAGGTGGTTCCCGCGAAGGAGGGCCTGACGATGGCATCCGTCGCTCGCGTGGACCTCTTCGGGGGCGTCCGGGTCGGCGTCGCCGGCGCCGAGGTCGCCGTCCCGAGCACGCGGGCCAGCATGCTGCTGGCCTCGTTGGTGCTGGCGCGTGGGGCGGTCGTGAGCTCGGCCGAGCTGAAGGCAGTGCTCTGGCCCGCGGGCGAGCCGAGCACCGCGGCGAACCAGCTCCACCGGTTGGTCGGTCAGGTGCGCCGCCTCTTCGAGCCGGAGCTGTCGCCGCGCGACGCAGGGACGTTCATCGCCGGTACGGGTGCCGGCTACCGTCTCGACCCGAGCCGGGTGGGCAGTGACCTCGATGACTGCGACGCCATGGTCGAACGCGCCCAGCGGCTGAGCCAGGACGACGAGGCCGCCGCGACCGAGCAGTACGTGGCCGCGCTCGAGATCGTCAGGCGACCCTTGCTGGGGGACGTCGCGTGGGAGGACTCCGGCCGGCCGTCGTTCGCGTCGGTGGCGAGGACCCGGGTGGCGGTCGCGACCGAGGCGCTGGCCTGCGCGCGCCGGGGCGAGCGACTGCCCGAGGTGGTGGCGCTGGTGGAGCAGGTGGCAGCACCCCTGCCGTTCGAGGAGCCACTCCAAGCGACCCTGCTGCGCGGCCTCGCTGGAGCTGGGCGCCGGCACGACGCCATGCAGCTGTACGAGCGGGTCCGCACCGTTCTGCTCGAGGAGCTCGGCGTCGATCCGAGCCCGGAGCTCCGTGCCGCCCACGAGGAGCTGCTGCGGCTCGACGACGGCCCGGTGGCTCCGGGCCAGCCGCAGGACCGGCCGGCTCAGCTGCCCTCGACGCTGCCGGGGATGACGGCACGGCCCGAGGCCCAGGAGCTCCTGGACCGGGTGTCCAGCCTGGGTGAGGCCGGGGCCGTCGTGATCACCTCGATCGGCGGCATGGGAGGCATCGGGAAGACGACGCTGGCGGTGGCGTGGGCGCGTTCTCTCGCGCCGCGCTTCCCCGACGGCCAGCTGTACGTCAACCTGCGCGGCTTCGACCCGAGCGGGCAGGTGATGGCGCCGATGGATGCCCTGGGTGCGCTCCTGGTGTCGCTCGGCGCGCCGGCGGGGAAGGCGGAGGAGTCCCTGGAGGCCCGATCGGCGCGGTTCCGCAGCCTGGTGGCCGACCGGAGGGTGCTGCTGCTGCTGGACAACGCACGCGACGCGGAGCAGGTGCGGCCGCTGCTGCCCAGCCACCCGGGGTGCCTGGTCATCGTCACGAGCCGCAACCAGCTGCCCAGCCTGGTGGTCCGCGAGGGCGCGGTGCCGGTGCGGCTGGACCGGATGACGGACGACCAGGCCCGCGACCTGTTGACCCGCCGACTGGGCGCCGCGCGGACCGACCCCGAGCCGGACGCGGTCGACCGGATCATCGCCGCTGCGGCGGGGCTGCCGCTCGCCTTGTCCATCGTTGCCGCTCGGATCGCTGTCGACCCCGACCTCGGCCTGGCTGCGGTCGCGGACGAGCTGACTGCCCCCGCCAGCCCAGGTGCCGGTCTGTCCGGCTGGTCGGCGGGCGGACAGCGCGACGACCTGCGCTCGGTCTTCGACTGGTCCTACGAGCTGATCGACGACGAGACCGCGCGGGTCTTCCGTTCGCTGGCGGTGCATCCTGGACCTGAGGTCTCGCTGGAGTCCGTCGCCAGCATCGCTGGACTCGGCCTGGCTGACGCGCGGCGGGCCGTCTCCCGGCTGGTCGCGGCCAGTCTCGTGGAGCGACGAGGCGCCGAGCGGTTCGTGATCCACGACCTGCTCCGCGAGTACGCCGAGAGCCGGCTCGACGACGTCGAGCAGTACGAGGCCCAGTCTCGGTTGGTGGGTCACTACGTCCGGTCCACGAGGAACGCCTGGTGCTCGTTCGGCCGGCCGCCGGTCGGTGACCTCGACGTCGTGGCCGAGCTGGAGGCGCTCCAGCCGGTGGGTCTCGACAGCTCGGACGACGCCATCGCGTGGTACGTCCGTGAGCGGGCGGTCCTGTCTGCCGTGTTGCACCTGGCGATCAGGGGTGGCTGGGACCGTGCGGCGGCGAACCTCGCCATCGACTGGCGGCCGATGAACCAGACGATCGACATCGACTCCTACACCTATCCCCACGCGCTCGCCGCACTGGCTGCGGCCGAGCGCACCGGCGATCTCCTGCTGATCGCCGAGCTCCACCGCGACGTCGGCCCCAAGGCGGTCCGGCTCGGCCAGGTCGAGCTGGGGCAACGACACCTGGAGCAGGCCAGGGCGCTCTTCGCCGAGCTCGGGAACAGCGTGGGGGAGGCCAACGTCCTGCGCAACCTCGCCTATCTCCCGACCGTGTCGTGGGAGGACGGGCTGCCCTTGCTCAGGTCCGCGATCGATCTCGTCGACCCGGACGAGGCGCCACAGAACTTCCAGCTGCTGAAGCTCGATCTGGCCTCCTTCCTCGCCGCCTTCGGGAACAGGCCTGTCAGCCTCGACCGCCATGTGGAGGCGGAGCAGCTCGTCAGGGAAGCATGGCCGGTCGTCGTGGCCAACGGCTGGGACTACATGCTGCCCAGCGCCGCGTCGGCACTCTCCGTCGCACAGCTCGCCCAGTCCCGACCACGGGAGGCGCTCGACTCGGCCCTGGCTGGCCGGGAGTACGCCAGGTCGGACCCCTTCGAACGCTCGCTCGTGCAGGTGTTCGTGGCGGAGGCGGCGCTCGCCTCGGGGGAGAGAGAGGTCGCGGCGGCTGCCTGCCAGGACTTCAGCGAGCTGGTCGCTCTCCATGGTCGGGACCAGCTCGAGGCCCAGCTGTACAAGCTCCACCAGGACGGCAACCTGTTCGAGCGGATGGCCCGCGTCGAGGAGACGATGGGCTCGACCGAGG
>CAZEPK010000164.1:0-10922 GCA_964514085.1 uncultured Nocardioides sp. | reverse complement strand
CCGACCTGGCCGACCTCACCGGCCTCTGCCCCCGACACCACACCTGCGCCCACGACCCCACCTTCACCATGACCCGACTCCCCACCGGGACCTACACCTTCCACCGGCGCACGTGAGCCGCTCGGCTCACTACCCTCAGCAGGTGCCGGACGTCGAGCGCCGCTGGCGACCGGCCGCCGCAGTCGCCGGGGCCGTCCTGGTCGCCGCAGTGGTCGGCGGAACCGCCCTGACCCGCGGCGCTGACGAGGACCACGCCCACGAGCTGTCGGTCGTCTGGGGCGGCAGCGAGGGCCACCCGCCCTGCGTCTACGACTCCGCGCAGCAGACCGTCGAGGCCGAGCTGCGGGTCAGCGGAACCGGTCACGACGACGCCACCGTCACCGTGACGGCGTACGCCGACGAGAACACCTCCCGCCCGGTGGGTTCGGCCAGCCGCACCGTACGGGCCGACGGCACCCTGCACCTCACCATCCGGGTCGACCGCCCTCCTCACGTCGACGACGACGGCGTGGCCGCCTGCCGGCTCTCGCTCAGGCCCTGAGAGCGCCACCAGCCGCGCGCCCCGGACACCTCGTGTGCGGAGCAGGAGGTCGGGTACTCCCCTCCAGACCCGTCACAGAGAGAGGAACGCCGATGAGCAGCGCACCGTTCGACACCCCGACGTCCGTCCTGGAGGACATCTCCGGCGACTACACCCTCGACCCGGCGCACACCCGGCTCGGCTTCAGCGCCCGCCACGCCATGGTGGCCACCGTCCGCGGGGCGTTCACCGAGTTCGACGGGACCGCCCACGTGGACACCTCCGACCCGTCGGCGTCGTCGGTGCGGGTCACGATCAACGCCGGCAGCATCGACACGGGCAACGCCCAGCGCAACGGGCACCTGCTCTCCGCGGACTTCTTCGAGACCGAGCAGCACCCGGAGATCACGTTCGTCTCGACGGGCGTGGAGCACGACGGCGACACGTGGAGCATCACCGGAGACCTGACGATCAAGGGCACGACCCACCCGGTGACGGTCCCGTTCGAGTTCACGGGCTCGGCCCGGGACCCGTTCGGCAACGTCCGGGTCGGGTTCGAGGGCGCCACCACGATCCAGCGCAAGGACTGGGACCTGACCTGGAACACCGCGCTGGAGACGGGCGGCGTGCTCGTCTCGGACAAGATCAAGCTCGAGCTCGACATCTCGGCCATCCAGGCCGCCCCTGAGGAGGCCCCGGACGCCACCGACGTCGAGGGCCGCCCCACCGAGGTGTCGACCACGGCCACCGAGACGGACGGGGACGTCGACACGACCACCACGGCGACCGCGGAGCCCGAGTAGGCCGCGGTCGTGGTGCCCGTCTCTCATCCGGCCTGAGTACGGTTCGTTGGCATGCGCACCCCCACGTCGCTGCTCGTCGTCCTCGCCCTCGGGCTCGCCCTCCCGGTCACCTCGGCGGTCACCTCGGCGGCCGCGTCGGAGGCGCCGCGCGTCTCCAGTGCGTCGAGCGCGGTCACCGGCCACGGGACGACGGTCCGCAAGCCCGTGCCCAAGCTGCGGATCACCCGCGTGGTCAAGCACCTCGACCACCCCTGGGACGTGAAGTCGCTGCCCGGCGGCTCGCTGCTCTTCACCCAGCGCGACCGGGCCACGCTGTCGGTGTTCAAGAACGGCAAGGTGCGCCGCATCGCCTTCCCGAAGCGGTCGGTGTGGGTGTCCGGCGAGACCGGGCTGATGGGGCTGGCGGTCGATCCCGACTTCAGCACCAACCGCCGGATCTACACCTGCCAGGGCGGCTTCACCGGCGACGGGGGCCACGACGTGCACGTCACCGCGTGGACCCTCGACCCGAAGCTGCGCAAGGCCACCAAGGACAAGGAGCTCGTCGGCGGCTTCCCGACCAGCTCGGGGCGGCACGGCGGCTGCCGGCTCCTCGTCACCAGCGACGGCTCGCTGCTGGTCGGCACCGGGGACGCCGCGGTCGGCACCAACCCCGAGGACCTCGACACCCTCGGCGGGAAGACGCTGCGGCTGGACCGGTTCACCGGTGCCCCCTGGCCCGGCAACCCGTACGCCGGGGCCAGCGGCCCCCGCCGCTACGTCCACACCTACGGCCACCGCAACGTCCAAGGTGTCGCGGAGCGCGCGGACGGCACGCTGTGGTCGGTCGAGCAGGGCACCGACCGCGACGACGAGGTCAACCTCCTGGTCAACGGCGGCGACTACGGCTACAACCCGGTCCCCGGCTACAACGAGTCGGTCCCGATGACCGACCAGTCGCTCCCCGGCAAGCAGGTCAAGGCCCGGTGGCGCTCCGGCTACCCGACCGTGGCCACGTCCGGCGGCGGCTTCGTCAACGGCGCCAAGTGGGGCACGCTCGACGGCGCGCTGGCCGTCGCCTGCCTCAAGGCCAGCCGCGTGCTGTTCCTGACCTTCGACGCCGCCGGCACCCTGAAGCGGGTGCGGGCGCCGCGGGCACTGCGTCAGTACGGCCGGATCCGCCAGGTCTCGAGCGCGGAGAACGGCGACCTGCTCGTGACCACCGACAACGGCGGCGGCGGCGACGTGATCCTGCGGGTCAGCCCGCGCTGACCGGCGCCCCACGCCTCCTCGCTCGCCCTCAGGCGGTCCAGTCGAGCAGGACCTCTCCCAAGGTGATCACTCCGAACCACACCACCAGGGCGAGCACGGGCAGCAGCAGCGTCCGCTTGGGGTGCGGGGTCCACCAGCGCGTGGCCAGGACGAACAGCACCACCCAGATCGCCAGCAGCAGCACCACGCCGTACCACGGCGCGACCAGCCCGCTCACGGCGTAGAGGAAGAAGCAGCCGGCCATGCCGATCATGGCCAGGAACGGCCAGGGCGAGGCCTTGTGCCCCTGCGGGATCGCCACGGTGTCCTCCCCTGCGGTCAGGCCGGCACGGTGTCGGGCCGGGCGGGAGCACGGTCCCACACCGGGCGGGACCGCCGCGCGGAGGCGCCGCTCAGTCGTTCCACTTGGGATCGGTGTCCCACTCCTCGTTGCGCTCCTTGACCTTCTCCAGAGCCCGGGCCGCCTCGGCCTCGGTGTCGTAGGGACCGAGCCGGTCCTTGTAGTCGCAGCCGTCCGGTCCTTCGACCGACTTGTGGTTGAGGCAGTACCAGTAGGACGTCACGTCTACGAAACATAGCCGCGCCCTGCCGCAGAAGTCAGGTCACTAGGTTGGGCACATGACGGCGATGTTCGACGGCTACGTCTCGTCGGGCCCTGCCTACGACGAGATGTACGACGGAGCCGAGCTCCGGCCGCCGTACGCGCGGCTCCGCACCTCGCTGGACACCATGACCACCCCGGACCTGGTCGGCCGGGTCGAGGCGCTGCAGGCCAGCTACCTCGACCAGGGCGTCACCTTCGACATCGGCGGGGAGGAGCGCGCGTTCCCGCTCGACATCCTCCCGCGCGTCATCGAGATGGACACGTGGTCCACCATCGACCGCGGCGTCCAGCAGCGGGTGCGGGCGCTGGAGCTGTTCCTCGCCGACGTCTACGACGCGGGGCAGGTCTTCGACGACGGGGTCATCCCGCGCCAGGTGATCACCACCTCCTCGCACTTCCACCGCGAGGCCGCGAACGTCCGGCCGCCCAACGGCGTCCGCGTGCACGTCAGCGGCATAGACCTGATCCGCGACAACGCCGGCGAGTTCCGCGTCCTGGAGGACAACGTCCGGGTGCCGTCCGGGGTCTCGTACGTCATGACCAACCGGCGCGCGATCTCCGCGGCCCTGCCCGAGACCATCGCCGAGCACCGGATCCGGCCGGTGGCCGGCTACCCCCAGCGGCTGCTGTCAGCGCTGCGGGCCGCGGCCCCCGCCGGCGTCACCGACCCGACGGTCGTGGTCCTGACGCCGGGGGTGTTCAACGGCGCCTACTTCGAGCACGCGCTGCTGGCCCGGACCATGGGCGTGGAGCTGGTCGAGGGTCGTGACCTCGAGTGCCGCCGGGGCCGGGTCATGATGCGGACCACCAAGGGCCCCGAGCCGGTGCACGTGATCTACCGGCGCGTCGACGACGAGTTCCTCGACCCGGTGCACTTCCGCGCCGACTCCATGCTCGGCGTGCCCGGCCTGATCGACGCGGCCCGGGCCGGCAACGTGACCCTGGCCAA
This sequence comes from uncultured Nocardioides sp., assembly GCA_964514085.1. GTDB lineage: Bacteria > Actinomycetota > Actinomycetes > Propionibacteriales > Nocardioidaceae > Nocardioides. The sequence goes on along the minus strand of CAZEPK010000164.1, from coordinate 6,795 downwards.
CGCGGTGGGCAACGGCGTCGCGGACGACAAGCTCGTCTACACCTACATGCCCGAGATCATCCGCTACTACCTCCACGAGGAGCCGGTGATCCGGAACGTCGACACCTGGCGCCTCGGCGAGGTCGAGGCGCGCGAGGAGGTGCTCGACCGCCTCGACGAGCTGGTGCTCAAGCCGGTGGACGGCTCCGGCGGCAAGGGCATCGTCATCGGCCCCGCCGCCAGCCGCGCCGAGCTCGAGGAGCTGCGGGTCAAGGTGGTCGCGGACCCGCGGGCCTGGATCGCCCAGCCCGTGGTGCAGCTCTCGACGGTCCCGACCTTCGTCGACGGCGCCCTCGGCGCCCGCCACGTCGACCTGCGCCCCTTCGCCGTCAACGACGGGTCGCGCGTCTGGGTCCTCCCCGGCGGCCTGACCCGCGTGGCGCTGGCCGAGGGCGAGCTCATCGTCAACTCCTCCCGCGGCGGCGGGTCCAAGGACACCTGGGTCCTGGCCGGTCCCACGCAGACCGAGCTGGTCCAGGACCAGGCCGAGCCGCCGGTGCGGGCCAGGCGGGCCACCGGGCGTCCGGATCCCGAGCCATCCGCACGCGACGGGGCCACCGGAGAGCCGCAGCAGCCCGTGCACCACGCCCCCGAGATGCCCGCGGGACCGGTGCTCAGCGAGATGCAGTCGCAGGCCGAGCAGCAGCAGCAGGGCCCGGGCCGGGCCGCGGGCGGGCCGGCATGCTGAGCCGGATCGCGGAGTCCATGTTCTGGATCGGCCGCTACGTCGAGCGGGCCGAGGACACCGCCCGCATCCTCGACGTGCAGGTGCAGCTGGTCCTGGAGGACGCCACCGTCGACGAGGAGGCCACCTGCCGGGCGCTGCTCTCGATCATGGGGGTCGAGGACCTGCCCGACGACCGGGTCGGCATCGCCCTGGTGCTCGACGCGCTCTGCTACGACCCCTCCTCCCCCACCTCGATCGCCTCCGCGCTGGCGGCCGCCCGCGAGGGAGCGCGCCGGGCCCGAGAGACGCTGTCCGTGCCGATGTGGGAGGCGATCAACACCACCTACCGCGCCATCCCCAGCGGGCAGTTCCAGGCACAACGTGCGCCGGCGATCTTCCAGTGGGTGCGCGAGCGCGCGGCCCTGGTCAACGGCACGGCCGACGCCACCACCGTCCGCGACGAGGGCTGGCACTTCCTGATGCTGGGCCGGTGCGTCGAGCGCGCCGACATGAGCTCGCGGCTGGTGGCCAGCGCAGCGCTGGCCGGCGGGTCGGGGCAGCAGTGGACCTCGACGCTGCGCGCCTGCGGCGGCTACGAGGCGTTCCTGCGCACCTACCGCGGCCAGGAGACCGAGCGGGTCGCCGCGGAGTTCCTGCTCCTGGACCGGCTCTTCCCGCGCTCGGTGGTCTTCGCCCTGAACCGGGCCGAGCAGTGCCTGGAGAACCTCGAGTCCTCCCAGCGCGCCGGCTTCCGCAACGACGCGCAGCGGCTGCTGGGCCGGATGCGCGCCGAGCTGGAGTACCGCTCGCTGTCCGACCTCATCAATGACCTCCCGGCCGAGATGGAGCGGGTCCAGGTCGCCTGCGCCAACGCGACCGAGGCGGTCACGCGCCGCTACTTCGCCGGCTCCGAGGCGCTGGCCTGGCAGGGGGTGAGGTAGCCCGTGAACATGCAGCTGCGCGTCGCCCACGCGACGCACTACGCCTACGACGGCAAGGCGGTCGCGTCGTACAACCAGGCACGGCTGACGCCGGTGACCACGCCCGAGCAGATCGTGGTCCACAGCCGCCTCGAGGTCTCGCCGAAGCCGTGGTCCTACGAGTACCGCGACTACTTCGGCACCCACGTGATCGCCTTCGAGGTGGTCGACCCGCACGACACGATGACCGTGACCGCCACCTCCACCGTGCAGGTCAACCGGCCCGCGCCGCACCCGGCCACGACCACCTGGGAGCAGCTGTCGGCCCGCGAGGTGTCCGACCGCTGGACGGAGTACCTCATGCTCCCCGCGCTGGTCGCCCCGCCGCCGGACCTCGTCCGCCGGGCCGAGGCCATCGCGGCCGCCGCGCCGCTGCCAGGTCAAGCAGCGCGCGAGCTGTGCGCCCTGGTGGCCGACGAGGTCGAGTACGTCCCGGGGACGACCGACGTGCACAGCACCGCCGGCCGCTCGTGGCAGCAGCGCGCCGGCGTGTGCCAGGACATGGCGCACCTGGTCATCGGCGGCCTGCGGTCGATCGGTGTCCCGGCCCGCTACGTCTCGGGCTACCACCACCCCTCCACCGACCCCGTGGTCGGCCAGACCGTCGCCGGGGCCTCCCACGCCTGGGTCGAGTGGTGGGACGACGGGTGGCACCCCTTCGACCTGACGGCCGGGGTGGAGCCCGACGACCGCTACGTCGTGGTCGCCACCGGGCGCGACTACGAGGACGTGAAGCCGGTCAGCGGCATCTACTCCGGCGCCGCCACCACCGAGATGACCGTGTCGGTCGAGGTGACGAGGCTGGCCTGAGGGAGGACGGCCCCGGGGAAGCGCGGGGCCGAGGACTCCGGCTGCGGGCTCGGGCCGGTGTCCTCCCCCTGGTCCTCGTTGTCGCCGAGGACGAGGAGGATGGTCGCGAAGATGGCCATGACCACCACGATCACCGCGACGACCCCGAGGAACAAGTACCGGTTGTGGCGCATGCCGACCAGTACCCCGCTCTTCCCCGGCCACCGCGCCCCAGCCGGTCCAGCCCAGGTTTGGGACCTCACCCCTTCGGGCACGTACTCCCTCGGTGAAGCTCACCCGGCCGGGCCGCGCGCCCGGGCACGAAGGAGAACAGTCATGGGCTACGGCTTCGGAGCATTCCTGCTGGTGGTCGGTCTGGTGCTGGCCCTCGCGGTGACGGACACCGTCAACGGCGTCGACCTCACCATGGTCGGCTGGATCATGGCCCTGGTGGGCCTCGCGGTGCTGGTGCTGAGCGCCGTCACGATGAACGCCGGGCGCCGCACGCGCAGCGTCGCGACGACCGTGCACCCCGACGGCTCGCAGACCGTCCAGGAGCGCCGCACCGACATCTGAGACTTCCCGGGTCGCCATCCCTTACGCTGCAGGTGCGGATGGGCTGGCCGGGCGACCGCGTCGGCGTACCTCACGGGTGACCGGGAGAGACGCCGCCGAGGAAGGTCCGGGCTCCACAGGGCAAGGTGGTGGGTAACACCCACCCGGGGTGACCCGCGGGACAGTGCCACAGAGAACAGACCGCCCCGACCGTCCTCGGACGGGAGGAGCAAGGGTGAAACGGTGGTGCAAGAGACCACCAGCGACCCGGGTGACCGGGTCGGCTAGGCAAACCCCACCTGGAGCAAGGTCAAGAAGTCCGGAGCCTTCGGGCCCCGGACGCGCGTGCGTCCGAGGGCGGCCCGCCCGAGCACGCGGGTAGATCGCTGAAGGGTGTCGGCAACGGCCCCCGTAGATGGATGGTCGCCCCCCGGTGACCGAGAGGGACCCGGGGACAGAACCCGGCCTACAGGCCAGCCCGTCCGCACCACGCCGGACGTCGAACGCCCCCCGCGTCCCTGGGTCGCGGAGGGCGTTCGGTCTGACGAAGCGCAGGTGATCCCCCGATCCCTCCCGTGCGTCAGACACGAGCATCGTGCCCGCTGCGCCGAGCGCCGCGGCACACCCCGAAGGAGATGTCCCGGCCCGTCGTGTGGAACGCCCTCGCCTCCACCGCATGGGGACGAGGAGGCAAGGGCGACCGGCCCCGCCCGGGGGGATCAACAGCGGGTGCCTCTCCCACCGTAGGGACGCCCCGGCACCTCCGGCCACCTCCATTCGGGGTAGATCCGCGACCGATCACGGGCTCTGCACCGATCCGCGGGTGGCGCCTCGTCCGAAGCCCCCGTAGCCGAGACGGCACCGCCCCCGCTACTCGAGGGCGGTGCCGTGTCGGTCCCCGCTGTCGGCGTGACACATCACCCGATTGAGGTGGCCGACAGCTCTCCGGTAGCCACTCCGGCCCGGCCGCAACCCTCCGGGCCGTGTCGCTGGCCACGCCTCGGCACCAGGCCGTGCTGGAGTCCCCAGACCACCGCCTGGGAGCGGGAGGTCACGCCGATCCTCTTGTAGGTGGTGCGGACGTACGTCTTGACCGTGTTGATGCTCAGGAACAGTTCCTGGGCGATCTGCTCGTTGTTCAGGCCGCTGACGACCAGGTGGAGCACCGAGAGCTCACGGTCGGTCAGGCCGGCGGGGTGCGGCCGTCCCTCGGTGGGGGTCCCCCGGCCCGCGGCGCCCTCCAGCGCGGTGAGGAGGTGCTCGGAGCTGACCTCCTCCTCGACGACCGCGCGGACGCCCAGCGCCCGGGCCGCGTCGCTGAGGCAGCGCCGGCGCTCCCGCGCGAGGCCCACCACCGGCAGGTCGAGGCCGAGCAGGTGCTCGAGGTCGGCGCGGTCCTCGGCCGTGTCGAGGCCGGCCAGGTCGAAGAGGACGACGTCGACGTGGCCGGCCTGCCGGTCCCCTTCCGACAGGTCGACCACCACCGCCCGGCGCGGGTGAGCACCCACCAGCGCGCTCAGGCCGACCCGCACCAGGGCGTAGCGGCTGTGCACCGCCACCCGCAGCGGAGCCTGTTCCTCGGTCTGCATCGTGCACCCCTCCCCGGGACCCCACCCGAGCCCCTGTGCGCAGGTGTCCCCCTCCGGGACACCGTGTCGGCCCTGACCTGCCGCCCCAGCCCCATGCTCAGGGCCGGCAGGTCAGGGACGGCGTGGCGGCGCCAGCTACCCGCCCTGGGCCGCGCGGATGAACGCCAGGTCGTCGGGCTGGTCGATCCGGTAGCTGCCGCTGGCGTTGCAGTTGTAGTTCAGCCCGAAGGACGTGACGGCGACGATGACGTTCCGGTCGGCCACGGCGGGGTTGCTGACGTCGAACGTCGGGCCACCGGAGTCCCCGAAGCAGGTGCCTCCGGAGTTGTGGGAGAAGACCACCGAGATGTCCTTCAGGCCGTGCGCACCCTTGAAGCTGACCAGCTTGCGGTCGACCTTGCGCCGGGTGTCGCCACCGAAGGAGGACTTGGGGGTGCTGCCCTCGAGGCCGTAGCCGACCGACTCGAAGGTGCCGGTCTGCTTGGCCTTCGCGGAGTAGTACTTGTCCAGGTAGCCGACCTCGGGCAGCGAGCCGTACTCCGGCAGCACGACGGGCTCGCTCAGCTTGACGACCCCCACGTCGTGGAGCAGGAACTCCGCGCTCACGAACTCCGGGTGGGTGAAGGTGGACTCCGCCTCGTGCCACGTCGGGCTCCCGTCGAGCTCGTGCGACCAGGCGTCGTAGCGGGCGTCGTTGCCGTCAGGGGCGAAGGTCGAGCTCGGCGGCAGGATCGAGTAGTCCGGGGCCTCCTCGACCGAGAACCACACGTCCGTCCCACCCTCGAGCGGGCTGGCCGGCTCCTCACCGTCGGCGCCGACCGCGTAGGTGCAGTGCCCGGCCGTGACCACCGTGGTGGCGTCGATGAGCGTCCCGGTGCAGTTGAACCAGCCTCCGGGGTCGGTGAAGCGCGAGTCGACCTCGTCCGGGACGTAGAACAGCAGCTGGCCGACGTAGGGGTGCTCGCCCTGGTCGGGCGCTCCTCCCACGATGGCTCCTGCAGGGGCGACCGGGCTGAGCAGCAGGGCACCGGCGGCGGTCAGCGCCGCCGCCGCACCGAGGAGCTTCTTCATCCGTGGATCCTTCCGGAGGGGTCAGTCGAGAGGACCACGGCGCCCCGGCTCGCCCATCCCCCGTCCCGCGACGTCGTGGTCTGACCGCTACCTGTCGGCAGGACGCCGGGCCGTTACGCGCGAGGTGTTCCATCTCACCTCGCGGTCAGGCCAGGACCGCACCATCGGGACCCGACCGGCCAGTCAGGTGGCCGTCAGAGAGCGGTGCCTACGTTCCTCCGTCGTGACCCTCCCCGCCCGGACCGCTGCCACCACGACCGATCCGGCCACGGGAGCCCCGGCCGCTCCCCTGCGGGTGCTGACCACCAAGGTCCCCGAGATCACCGCGATCTTCTGGGTCATCAAGATCCTGACGACCGGCATGGGCGAGGCGGCCTCGGACGGTCTCGGGGAGACCAGCCTGGTCCTCGGCGGCGTCGTCGGCGTGGGCGGCTTCGTGCTGGCCCTGTGGCTCCAGCTGCGCCGCGACGACTTCCACGCGCCGACCTACTGGTTCTGCGTCTCCATGGTCGCCGTCTTCGGCACCATCATGGCCGACATCCTGCACGTGGCCACCGGGCTCTCCTACTACGTCACCTCGGCGTTCTACGCCGCCGCTGTCGCCGTGCTCTTCACCTGGTGGCAGCGCTCCGAGGGCACCCTCTCCATCCACGACATCGACACCGTCCGGCGCGAGCGCTTCTACTGGGGCACCGTCCTGGCCACGTTCGCCCTGGGCACCGCCGTCGGTGACCTCGTCGGCCTGACCATGCACCTCGGCTTCTTCTCCGCCGGCGTCCTGTTCAGCGCCGCGATCCTCGTCCCCCTCGTCGCCTGGCGCCTGGGAGTCGACGCGACCCTGTGCTTCTGGACCGCCTACGTGCTGACCCGGCCCCTCGGCGCGTCGTTCGCGGACTGGCTGGGCAAGGACCCGGACATCGGTGGCGGCCGCGGGTACGGCGACCTCACGGTCACCGGCGTCCTCGTCGTCGCGATCATCGCCCTGGTGGCCGCCACCCACGCCCGCCGGACCCGCGGCGTCCGGCCGCTGGGCTGACACCACCGCACGTCTTGTCAGGTTCTGGCCAGATCCACCGACCTACGCTCGTGGAGCAGGGCCACCGGC
>CAZEPK010000163.1:0-10992 GCA_964514085.1 uncultured Nocardioides sp. | reverse complement strand
GGAGTACCGCCAGCAGCGGCTGATCCCGGCGTTCATGGAGCCGCGCTCGGTCGTGGTCGACCCCACCGGTGAGCAGTACACGATGTGGTCGGCGACCCAGATCCCGCACATCCTCCGCTTCGCCCTGGCCGCGACCACCGGCGTGCCCGAGTCCAAGATCCGGGTCATCGCCCCCGACGTGGGCGGCGGCTTCGGCGGCAAGCTCCAGGTCACGCCCGAGGAGTGGATCGCCTGGGCGGTCGGCCGGCGCATCGGCAAGCCGGTCAAGTACACCGAGACCCGCTCCGAGTCCCTGCTCAGCGCCCACCACGGCCGCGACCAGTGGCAGAAGCTGACGCTGGCCGCGGAGAAGGACGGCCGGGTGACCGGTCTCAAGGTCGAGCTCCTGGCCGACCTCGGCGCCTACGTCGCCATCGTCGGCGGCGGCGTCCCGGTGCTCGGCGCGTTCATGTTCAACTCGATCTACAAGTTCCCGAGCTACCACTTCGCCTGCCAGACGGTGCTCACCAACAAGACCTGGACCGACGCCTACCGCGGCGCCGGCCGGCCGGAGGCGACGTTCGGCATCGAGCGGATCATGGACGACCTCGCGGCCGAGCTCGGGGCCGACCCGATGAAGGTCCGCGAGATGAACTGGATCACCCACGAGGAGTTCCCGTTCACCACGGTCGCCGGGATGACCTACGACACGGGCAACTACGAGGCCGCCACCGAGAAGGCCATGGCGATGTTCGGCTACGACGAGCTGCGGGCCGAGCAGAAGCAGCGCCGGGACAGCAACGACCCGGTCCAGCTCGGCATCGGCATCTCGACGTTCACCGAGATGTGCGGCCTGGCGCCCTCGCGGGTGCTCGGCAGCCTGGACTACGGCGCAGGCGGCTGGGAGCACGCGAGCGTGCGGATGCTGGCCACCGGCAAGGTCGAGGTGCTCACCGGCGCCTCCGCGCACGGCCAGGGCCACGAGACGGCGTTCAGCCAGATCGTCGCCGACCGGCTCGGGGTGGCCTTCGAGGACGTCGAGATCCTGCACGGCGACACCCAGGTGGCGCCGAAGGGGCTGGACACCTACGGGTCGCGGTCGCTGGTGGTCGGCGGTGAGGCGCTGGTCAAGGCGGCCGACAAGGTGATCGAGAAGGCCCGGCCGGTCGCGGCCCACCTGCTCGAGGCCTCGGTGGACGACATCGAGTTCAAGCAGGGCACGTTCTCCGTGCGCGGCACCGACCAGGGCATGGCGATCGGTGAGATCGCGACCGCGGTCTTCGCCGCGCACAACCTGCCCGACGGGATGGAGCCCTCGCTGGACTCCGACGCGACGTACGACCCGGTCAACTTCTCCTTCCCGCACGGCACCCACCTGTGCGCGATGGAGGTCGACACCGAGACCGGGGCGCTGAAGATGCGCAAGTACACCTGCGTCGACGACATCGGCACCATCATCAACCCGCTGATCGTGGCCGGGCAGGTGCACGGAGGCCTGGTCCAGGGCATCGCCCAGGCGCTGTGGGAGGAGGCGGTGTACGACGACGCCGGCACGCTCGTGTCGGGGTCCTTCGTGGACTACCTGCTGCCGACCGCGGCGGACACCATCAGCTTCGACATCGGCCACACGTCGTCGCCGTCGACCACCAACACGCTGGGGACCAAGGGCGTGGGCGAGGCCGGCACCATCGCCTCGACCCCGGCCGTGGTCAACGCCGTCATCGACGCGGTGCGGCACCTGGGGGTCAGCGACATCACGATGCCTTGCACGCCCGAGCGGGTGTGGAAGGCGATCAACGGCAGCGGAGGCGGTGGCGCGGACCCGACCGAGGAGTCGGCGATGCCGCACTTCGTGGAGGGCCAGGCCAACCAGGATCCCGGCGAGACCGGCACGGAAGGAGCGGGCGCATGATCCCCGCACAGTTCGACTACGTCGCCCCCACCACCCTCGAGGAGGCGCTCTCGGCCCTGGCCGAGCACGGCGACGACGCGAAGATCATCGCCGGCGGGCAGAGCCTGCTCCCGGTGCTCCGGATGCGGCTCAACGCGCCGGAGATGGTCATCGACCTGGGCAAGATCGACGCCCTGCGGGGCATCCGCGACGACGGCGACGCGATCGTCATCGGCGCGATGACCCCGCACGTCGAGGTCGGCTCGAGCGACCTGGTGGCCGAGCACGCCGCGCTCATCAGCAAGGCGGTCGAGCACCTCGCGGACGCGCAGATCCGGCACCGCGGGACCCTCGGTGGGGCCCTGGCCCACGCCGACCCGGCCGGCGACCTGGGCGCCCCGGCGCTCGCGCTCGGTGCGCAGTTCGTCATCGCCGGCGCCGGTGGGAGCCGCACGGTGGACGCCGACGACTTCTTCGTCGACCTCTTCGAGACCGCGATCGGGGAGGACGAGATCCTCACCGAGATCCGGATCCCGAAGCACACCGGCTGGGGCGCCCACTACGAGAAGTTCGTGCGGGTGGCGCACCAGTGGCCGATCGTGGCCGTGGCCGCCACCGTGCAGACCAGCGGTGGCACCATCACCGAGGCGCGCGTGGGGCTGACCAACATGGGGTCCACCCCCATCCGGGCCCGCGGGGTCGAGGAGGCCCTGGCCGGGCAGCCGGCCACGGACGAGGCGGTCCGCTCGGCCGCGGAGCGGGCCACCGAAGGCACCAACCCGCCCTCGGACCTCAACGGCGACGCCGACTACCGCCGCCACCTCGCCGGCGTGCTCACCCGACGGGCCGTGCTCGCGGCCGCAGGAGCCTAGGGCTGACCTGGTGGAGCTCTCCCACCGGTTCAGCGTCCCCACCCCTGTCGAGGAGACCTGGGCGCACTTCCAGGACATCGCGTCCGTCGCGGAGTGCTTTCCCGGAGCCCAGGTCTCCTCGGCCGAGGGGGACTCCTTCAGCGGGTCGGTCAAGGTCAAGCTGGGCCCGATCGCCCTGGTCTACAACGGCTCGGGCACCTTCGTGGAGAAGGACGAGGTGGCCCACCGCTTCGTCGTCGACGCCAAGGGCAAGGACAAGCGCGGCAACGGCACCGCCGGCGCCACGGTGACCCTGGCGATGGCGACGTCGTCGACCGGCGGCACCGACGTCTCGGTGGACACCGACCTGGCCGTCACCGGCAAGCCGGCCCAGTTCGGCCGCGGCGTGATGCAGGACGTCTCGGACAAGCTCCTCGGCCAGTTCGTCGGCTGCCTCGAGCAGCGTCTGGGCCCCAAAGTCTCAGACCTTCCCGACGCGGCCCCCGCTGCACCCCTGTCGGGAACGTCTGAGACTTTGGCCGACCGCCGCGAGCCGCTCACCCCCACGGACCCCGCCCCCGCGTCGGCGCCAGACGCCGGCGCGGGGTCGGCTCAGCGGTTCGGGACCCCGCCGCCGGCCCGGGCGGACGGCGCCCTCGACCTGGGCTCGACCGTGCTGCCGATCCTGCTGAAGAGCTACTGGAAGCAGGGTCTGGGGGTGCTGGGCGTGATCGCGCTCGTCCTCGTGCGGCGATCGAGGCGGCGCCGGTCAGTCGACCGGTGAGACCACCGGCGGGGTGACCTCGCCGTCGGCGGCCGTCTCGTCCTCGCGGACGCCGTTGACGGCCGGCGTGAGCTGCGGCTCGAGGCGAGCGATGGCGACCAGGCCGCACACGAGGCAGCCCACGACCAGCAGGCCGATGTAGACGTTGCCGAGGGCGTGGCCGATCAGCAGGCCGGAGATCGGCGGGGCGATCACGGCGGCCAGCTGGAAGGACCCGGAGCTCAGCGCGTTGTAGCGGCCGCGGAGGTGGTCGGGAGCCAGGTCGTTGACCAGGGCCGGGATCGTCGGCTGCAGCAGCGTCTCGCCGAAGGCGAAGACCGAGGCGCAGGCCGCCACCAGCAGCGTGGCCCCGAGCGTGCCGGGCACCAGACCGGACAGGCCGAGCAGCACCCAGGAGAAGGCCCACACCAGGCTCATCACCGCGATGACCCGGGTGCGGCGGCGGCCCTCGATCCGCTGGAGGACCACCAGCTGTAGCAGCACGATCACCAGCGTGTTCGCGCCGAAGGCCACGCCCAGGCCGCGGGTGGAGATCTCGCCCAGGTCGCGGGCGTACGCCGGCATGCCGGCGTTGAGCTGGGAGTAGCCGACGAACGACGACACGAAGCTCAGCAGCGTCATGGTGGCCATCGCCGGGCTGCGGAAGACGGCGAGGTAGCCCACCGGTGCGGCCTCGTCTCCCGCCTCGACCTCCACCCGGCCGGCCACGTGGCGCAGCGGGCCGAGCAGGAGCAGCAGGGCCGGGAGGTAGGAGGCCGCGTCGGTGAGGTAGATGGTCTGGAAGGTCCGCACGTCGTCGACGTCGACGAAGAAGCCGCCGGCCACGCCGCCGATGCCGATGCCGAGGTTGAGCAGGGTGAAGTTGACGCCGAAGTAGCGCTGGCGCAGCCGCTGGGGGATCACCGAGGCGACGACGCTCTGCCAGGCGGGCCAGGACATGCCGAAGGCGATGCCGGTCAGCGAGAGGGCCACGGCGGCGGCCAGGCGGGTGGTGGCGAAGGCCAGGGTGAGGTTGCCGAGGACCAGGAGCACCAGCACGCCGAGCTGGATCCGGCGCGCTCCGATCCGGTCGATGGCCGAGCCGCCCGGGCCGACGACGAGCAGCCCCATCAGCGGCGGCAGGCCCAGCAGCAGCCCGACGTCACCGAGGGAGAAGTCGCGCACCTCGTGGAGGTAGACCACGTTGAAGGGGAGCACCAGACCGGTCCCGAGGAACTCCAGGACGACGATCGAGAGCATGAGGCGGCCCTCGCGCGGCAGGTCGCGCCAGAAGCCGCCCAGACCGGCGGAGGGGGAGGTGGTGGCCATCACCCCCGACTCTGGCACCCGCCACCGACAACCAGCACCTGATTTGCCGGCCCGTGCGCCGGGCCGGGTGAGTCCGCGCGTACTACAGACGCGCAGCAGCCCCAGCCCCTAGGGTTGCGCCTCGTGAATCGGCGCGAGGACGTGGCATGAAGCGCTTGGTCGGGACCGCGATCGGCCTCGTGGTGATCGCCTTCCTGCTGTGCATCCCGGCGTTCTTCTACGGCGACGGCGAGGTGACGCCGAACTACGAGGAGACCACGATCTCCAGCTACGTGGCCGACTTCGACGTGGCGAAGAACGGCGACCTCGACGTGACCGAGACGCTCACCGTCGACTTCCCCTCCTTCGGCAAGCACGGCATCTTCCGCTTCTGGGACCTGGTCGACGCCAACGCCCCCCACGCGCGGCGCACGCCCGAGGACATCAGCGTCACCCGCGACGGCAGCGACGAGCCGTTCGAGATGAGCAGCGAGGACCACGGCCGCTTCAAGGTGGCCAAGATCGGGTCGGCCAGCTCGACCCTCGACGTGGGCGAGCACACCTACGTCATCAAGTACCACATCGACGGCGTGCTCGACCAGAACAACGAGAAGGTCACCGAGGGGTCCGGGGACACGATGTTCTACTGGCAGCTCATCCCGGGCGGCTGGCAGCAGTCCATCGACCAGGCCACGCTCACGGTGCACCTGCCCGTGGCCTCCCAGGACGACGTGGCCTGCGCCATCGGCAGCGGCGCGAAGGACGGCTGCACGGTCAGCGGCGGCGGCACGACCGACCTCACGGTGACCACCCAGGCCATCGCCGCCCGCACCCCGCTCAGCATCGCCACGGCGCTCGACATGAGCACCCCGCCCGAGGGCAACACGGTGCCCTGGACGGGCCGCTGGGACCGTGTCCTCTCCACCCACCTGCCGCTGCTCGTCTTCGTGCTCCTCGCCGCGGCCGGCGCCCTCGGCTTCGGCTCCATCCTCGGCGCCAAGTCGCGGGAGAAGCCGCCGGGCTTCCCAGTCCTCTACGAGCCGCCTGCCGGCATCGGCCCGGCGCAGGCGAAGTACATCTACAGCGAGACCGTCGACCGGACGTCGTACGTCGCCACGCTGATGTACGCCGCGGAGAAGGGCGCGGTCGACCTCACCCGCGGACAGAACGACGCCTGGACCATCACCGACAAGGCCGGGCCGGCGGGCTGGGCCGGCCTGGACCCGGTCACCACCGACGTGGCGCACATCCTCGGCGGACCGGGCACCTCGTTCACCGCCAGCAAGAAGGACGTCTCGGCCGGCCTGCGCCTCAAGGACGAGATCGCGCGCTTCGACAGCAGCGTCGAGGGCTGGTCCAAGAGCTCGGGCAACATGGTCAGCAGCGGCCTGGGCGGGTTCGGCGGCGTGCTGGTGCTCGGCGGCTTCGCCGCCATGCTGGTCTGCGCCATCTGGAACCCGTTCTCGATGAGCATGCTCGGCCTGGTCCCCGGCGCCTTCGCGGTCGGTGGCACCTCGCTGATCGCCACCGGCGCCGGGACCTCCCGGACCCGCGCCGGGCGCGACCTGTGGTCGCGGGTCGGCGGCTTCCGGCGGATGCTCGCCACGCCGTCGAGCAAGGAGCGCTTCGACTTCTCGGGTCGCAAGGAGCTCTACACCGCCTACATCCCGTGGGCCGTGGCCCTCGGCTGCGCCGACGAGTGGGCCGCGAAGTACCGCATCGAGGTCGGCGAGGAGCCGCCGGTGCCGCACTACTTCGCCAGCTCCTACGCCGGCGCCAACGCTGGGGCCTTCGTGAGCTCGATGGTCAGCGACTTCGACAGCACCGTCAGCAGCGCCATCTCGTCCTACAACGCGACCCAGAGCTCCTCGTCGAGCGGCGGCGGGGGCGGCGGCTTCTCGGGCGGCGGTGGAGGCGGCGGGGGCGGCGGCGGCTCGTGGTGAGCCCCGCAGCGGCCCCGCAGCCTCCATACTGAGCGCGTCGGTGCAGGTCCCGAAGCCCGAACCATCGAGCACCGTCCAGCGCAGCACCCACAGAAGAGAGACAGCAAGATGCTCATCGCCATCATTGTGATCGTGGTTCTCGTGGCCCTGGTGGGCTTCGTGATCACCGGCTTCAACAAGCTCCGCACCAGCGACGTCAGCGCGCAGGAGGCGCTGGGCGGCATCGACGTCCAGCTCACCCGCCGCGCCGACCTGATCCCCAACCTCGTGGAGACGGTCAAGGGGTACGCCGCGCACGAGTCGGGCGTCTTCGAGGAGGTCACCCGGGCCCGGGCCGGTGTGGTCGCCGCGGCCGCCGGTGACGACGTGCCGGCCAAGGCCGCCGCCGACGCCGCGCTGCAGCAGGCGCTGGTCAGGGTCAACGCCGTGGCCGAGGCCTACCCCGACCTGAAGGCGAACCAGAACTTCCTCGCCCTCCAGAACCAGCTCGCGGAGACCGAGAACCAGATCGCCTTCGCCCGCCAGTACTACAACGACGCCGTGGCCACCCTCAACAAGCTGGTCGTGACGATCCCGTGGATGCTGCTCACCGGCATCGCCAACGTGCACAAGCGCGAGTTCTACGACGCCCCCGAGGGCCAGCAGGTCGCCCCGACGGTCTCCTTCGGCACCGGCGCGCCGGCGGCCCCGGCCGCTCCCGCCGCCCCGGCGGCCCCGCCCGCGGCCCCGCCCGCCGGTGGTCTCACGCCGCCGCCGGCCGGTGGCACCCCGCCGCCCACCGCCTGAGGCGACGTACGACGCAGCACCTGTTCAGGGATCCCAGGTCCACCTGGGATCCCTGAACTTCTCTGGCAGTGCAACGCCCCAGGACTTCCGGGACCCCAGGTCCACCTGGGATCCCGTCACCCGGCGGAGAGGCGCTCGAACTCCTGGTCGGACAGCTCCAGCGAGGCGGCCGCGGTGTTCTCCTCGAGGTGCGCGACGCTCGACGTGCCGGGGATCGGGACCATCACCGGCGAGAGCCGCAGCAGCCAGGCCAGGGCCACCTGCGAGGCGGTGGCGTCGTGGGCGGCCGCGACCTCGCGCAGCGCCTCGTCGTCGACGTGGTCGGCCACCGGCCGCCACGGGATGAAGGCGATGCCCTGCTCGGTGCAGTGGTCGAGGAGCGCCTGGGAGGCCCGGTCGCCGAGGCTGAACTTGTTCTGGACCGACGCGATCGGCGCGATCTGCTGCGCGGCCTGGAGCTCCTCGACGGAGACCTCGGAGAGGCCGAGGTGGTGCACCTTGCCCTCGTCCTGGAGCGCCTTGAGCTCACCGACCTGGTCCTCCATCGGCACCTCGCCGTCGATCCGGTGCAGCTGGAAGAGATCGAGGCGCTCGACGCGCAGCTTGCGCAGGCTCAGCTCGGCCTGCTGGCGGAGGTACGCCGGGCGGCCGACCGGGATCCATCTGTCGGGGCCCTGGCGGGTCAGCCCGGCCTTGGTGGCGATCACCAGCCCGTCGGCGTACGGGTGGAGGGCCTCGGCGATGAGCTCCTCGGAGACGTTCGGGCCGTAGGAGTCCGCGGTGTCGATGAAGGTGATGCCGAGCTCGACGGCCCGGCGGAGCACCCGGATGGCCTCGTCGGGGTCGGCGGGCGGGCCCCAGATGCCGGGGCCGGTGATGCGCATCGCGCCGAACCCCAGGCGGACGACCTCGAGGTCACCGCCCAGGCGGAACGTGCCGGCGGCGCCGGCGGGGGTGGACGTGCTGCTGTCAGTGCTGGTGTGAGTGGTCACTCCTGGCCCAATCCGGCCCGCGCGGGGTCTATTCCGACCGGCGGCGCACCCGCGCCGCCCAGGGCGGCAGCACCCACGAGCCCGGGTCGCCCGGGCCGCTGTCGAGCAGGCGCTCGGCCGCCCGCCAGGCCTCGGCGTCAGGCAGACCCTCGACCGTGGCGGGCGCGCCGGAGAGGTTGGCCACCACCAGCAGGGTCTGACCGTCGAGGTGACGGGTGAAGGCGTAGAGCTGCTCGTGCTCGGGCAGCAGCATCGTGAAGTCGCCGTGGGCCACCACCGGCTCGGTGTGGCGCAGGCCGATCAGCCGCTGGTGGTGGGCGAACACCGACCCGGGGTCGTCGACCTGGCCGGCGGCGTTGACCTCGACGTGGTCGGGGTTGACCGCCAGCCACGGCGTGCCGGTGGTGAACCCGGCCTGCGCGGTCGCGTCCCACTGCATCGGGGTGCGGGCGTTGTCGCGTCCCTTGCGCCGCAGGGCGGCCAGCACGGCCTCCGGGTCCTCACCGCGCGCCACCGCGGCGGCGTACCGGTTGAGCGACTCGATGTCCTCGAAGTCCTCGATCGAGGCGAACGGCGCGTTGGTCATCCCGAGCTCGTCGCCCTGGTAGACGTACGGCGTGCCGCGGTGCAGGTGCAGCACCGTGGCCAGCGCCTTCGCGGAGTCGACCCGGTGCTCGGGCGAGTCGTCGCCGAAGCGGCTCACCGCGCGCGGCTGGTCGTGGTTGCCCCAGTACAGGCTGTTCCAGCCCACGTCGGCCAGGCCCTCCTGCCAGCGGCCCAGCGTGCGCTTGAGGTCGACCAGCGAGAACGGCACGACGTCCCACTTGCCGCCGGGTCCGGAGTCGAGGTCGACGTGCTCGAAGGTGAAGACCATGTCGAGCTCGCCCCGCGCCGGGTCGGTGAACAGGCGGGCGTCCTCGACGGAGGCGCCGGGCGTCTCGCCGACGGTGAGGAGGCCGGCCGGGCGGTGCGCGAAGACGGCGCGGTGCATCTCCTGCAGGTAGTCGTGGAGCCGGGGCCCGTTGACCACGTGCGGGTGGGTGTCGCCCCACTCGCTGGTGTCGACCACGCCACTGCCGCGCGGGTCGCGCCCGCCGATGGCCCCCTCCGGCAGTCCGGGGACCCCCTCGACGGTGACCTTGGAGATGAGGTTGATGACGTCCATGCGGAAGCCGTCGATGCCGCGGTCCAGCCAGCGGTTCATCATCGCGTAGACCGCCTCGCGGACGTCCGGGTTCTCCCAGTTGAGGTCGGGCTGCCGGGGGCTGAACAGGTGCAGGAAGTACTCGCCGGTCGCCTCGTCGTACTGCCAGGCCGAGCCGCTGAACGCCGAGCCCCAGTTCGTCGGCTCGGCGCCCTTCGTGCCCGGCTCGTGGCCGGGGCGCGGCGGGCGCCACCAGTACCAGTCCCGCTTCGGGTTGTCGGTGCTCGAGCGGGACTCGACGAACCACGGGTGCTCGTCGCTGGTGTGGTTGACCACCAGGTCCATGACCACCTTGAGACCGAGGTCGTGCGCCTTGGCCACCAGCTCGTCGAGCTGGGCCAGCGTCCCGAACAGCGGGTCGACGTCCTCGTAGTCGCTGATGTCGTAGCCGTTGTCGTCCATCGGCGAGCGGTAGACCGGGCTGAGCCAGATCACGTCCGCTCCGAGGCGGGCCACGTGGTCGAGGTGGGCGATGATGCCGCCCAGGTCACCGACGCCGTCACCGTCGGAGTCGGCGAAGCTCCGGGGGTAGATCTGATAGACCACCGCTGACTTCCACCAGTCGCGCTCCACCTGGATCAGAGTAGGGGTGAGGTCTGGCGCCTGCGTTCGTGGCACCGGGTGGCCGGCCCTGCGGGCCGGCACCCCGCGCGGGGACAGGCGACGCCGTGTCGCGGGCGGTTGCTCCCAGCGTGGTCGGGTGGCGCTGCCCGCGCCACGCCGCGCTTTTAGCCCCGCGCGGGGCACCGGCCCGCAGGTCCGGCCGCGCGTCGGCCGTCGCTCCGGCTGGACGGGTGGGTGGGGGAGAGGCGAGCCCACGACGGTGGTTGAGGAGGTTGCGCAGCAACCGTCTCGAAACCCCGCAACCCGGTGCTGGTCCTGTCCCAGCCCCGCGTCGCCGGGTTTCGAGACGGGCGCAGAACGCCCTCCTCAACCACCGAGGTGGTCCCCCCACGATGGTCGGTAGGTTGCAGCCGCCCACGACGGTGGTTGCGGAGGTTGCGCAGCCCCGACGGTGGTTGAGGAGGTTGCGCAGCCGCACTGTTGGTGGTTGAGGAGGTTGCGCAGCCCCGACGGTGGTTGAGGAGGTTGCGCAGCAACCGTCTCGAAACCTCGCAACACGGTGCTGGGACGGGCCCTGCACCGGGTTCCGCGGCTTCGAGGCTCGGCCGTGGACGGCCTCGCACCTCAGCCACCGTGGCGACTGGCCGGGGTGGGTGCCAGCGCCGGGTCGCCGGGTTTCGAGACGGTTGCTGCGCAACCTCCTCAACCACC
>CAZEPK010000162.1:0-11092 GCA_964514085.1 uncultured Nocardioides sp. | reverse complement strand
CGCCGCCCTGCGGGCCATGCCCGGGCTGGACGTCGTACGGCCCGCGGACGCCAACGAGACCGCCGCCGCGTGGCAGACGATCCTCGAGCGCACCGACCGCCCGGCCGCGCTGGCGCTGACCCGCCAGAACGTGCCGACCTTCCCGCGCGGGACCGACGGCTTCGCCGACACCCGCGACGTGCGGCGCGGCGGCTACGTCCTGCTCGAGGCGCCGGGCGGCACCCCGGACGTCGTCCTGATGGGCACCGGGTCCGAGGTGCAGGTCGCCGTGGCGGCGCGCGCCCTCCTGGCCGAGGACGGCGTCAACGCCCGGGTGGTGTCGCTGCCCTGCTTCGAGTGGTTCGAGGAGCAGGACCAGACCTACCGCGACATGGTGCTGCCGCCGATCGTCAAGGCCCGGGTCTCGGTGGAGGCCGGCGTGCGCCAGGGCTGGAGGGAGCTGGTCGGCGACCGCGGCAAGATCGTGTCGATCGACCACTACGGCGCCTCGGCGGACTACCAGCGGATCTACCAGGAGTTCGGCATCACCGCGACGGCCGTCGCCGACGCGGCCCGCGACAGCATTCGAGATGGGAGCAACGGATGAGTGACCGACTGCAAGCCCTCGCCGACGCAGGGGTGTCGATCTGGCTGGACGACCTCTCGCGAGAGCGGATCGAGACCGGCAACCTGGCCGAGCTGGTCAAGGACAAGAACGTCGTGGGGGTCACGACCAACCCCACGATCTTCGCCTCGGCCATCGCCAACGGCGAGCGCTACGACGACCAGGTGCGCAAGCTCGTCGCCGACGGCGCCGACGTGACCAAGGTGATCTTCGAGCTCACCACCGAGGACGTCCGCAACGGCTGCGACGTCCTGAGGCCGGTGTACGACTCGGACAAGGCCGACGGCCGGGTCTCCATCGAGGTCGAGCCCGACCTCGCGCACGACACCGAGGCCACCATCGACTCCGCGAAGAAGCTGTGGCAGGCGGTCGACCGGCCGAACGCGCTGATCAAGATCCCGGCGACCGAGGAGGGCCTCCCGGCCATCACCGCGGTGATCGCGGAGGGCATCTCGGTCAACGTCACGCTGATCTTCAGCGTCGAGCGCTACCGCAAGGTGATGGACGCCTACCTCGCCGGGCTGGAGCAGGCCCGCGAGGCGGGCCGGGACCTGTCCCAGATCCACTCCGTGGCCTCCTTCTTCGTCTCCCGGGTGGACACCGAGGTGGACAAGCGCCTCGACGCCCTCGACTCCGATGACGCGCGTGCGCTGCGCGGCAAGGCCGCGGTCGCCAACGCGCGCATCGCCTACGCGGCGTACGTCGAGGTGGGCCAGAGCGACCGCTGGAAGGACCTCGAGAAGGACGGCGCGAACCCGCAGCGTCCGCTGTGGGCGTCCACGGGGGTCAAGAACCCCGACTACCCCGACACCCTCTACGTGACCGAGCTGGTCGTGGCCGACACCGTCAACACCATGCCCGAGAAGACGATGGACGCCTTCGCCGACCACGGTGAGGTCGAGGGCGACCGGGTCAGCGGGGAGCGGGACGGCGCGCAGGCGGTCTTCGACGAGCTCGCCGCGATCGGGATCGACCTGGACGACGTGTTCCTCACCATCGAGGACGAGGGCGTCGACAAGTTCAAGAAGTCGTGGCAGGAGCTCGTCGAGACGGTCCAGGGGCAGATGGACCAGGCGGCCCGGTGACCGACGTCCCGGTCGACGCCACCACCACGGAGGCCTGGGACTCGCTGCGTGCGCTGGCCGAGCGCTTCACCCCGAGCCTGCGCGCCTGGTTCGCCGAGGACCCCGAGCGGGTGGAGGCGCTCAGCTTCACCGCGGCCGACCTCTTCGTCGACCTGTCCAAGAGCCTGGTCACCCAGCCGGTCCTGACCGAGCTCCTGGCCCTGGCCGGGCAGGTCGGCGTGGTGGCGCGGCGGGACGCGATGTTCCGCGGCGAGCACATCAACGTCACCGAGGACCGGGCCGTCCTGCACACCGCGCTGCGGCTGCCCGAGGACGCGACCCTGGAGGTCGACGGCCAGGACGTCGTCGCGGACGTGCACGAGGTGCTGGGCCGCGTCTACGCCTTCGCCGACAAGGTGCGCTCGGGCGAGTGGACCGGCGTGACGGGCGAGCGGATCCGCACGGTCGTCAACATCGGCATCGGCGGCTCCGACCTGGGTCCGGTCATGGCCTACGAGGCGCTCGAGCCCTACCGGCAGCCGGGGCTGGAGTGCCGGTTCATCAGCAACATCGACCCGACCGACGCCGCCACGACGCTCGCCGGCCTCGACCCCGCCAGCACCCTCTTCATCGTCTCCAGCAAGACCTTCGGGACCCTCGAGACGCTCACCAACGCCCGGCTCTGCAAGGCCTGGCTGCTCGAGGGGCTCTCCGGCCAGGACGAGGGCGAGGCGGTGGCCAAGCACTTCGTGGCCGTCTCCACCGCCCTCGACAAGGTGGCGGCGTTCGGCATCGACCCCGACAACGCCTTCGGCTTCTGGGACTGGGTGGGCGGCCGCTACTCGGTCGACTCCGCCATCGGCACCTCGCTGGTGGTGGCCATCGGGCCGGACCGGTTCCGCGAGCTGCTGGCCGGCATGCACGCGATGGACGAGCACTTCCGCACCGCCGAGCCCGGCGCCAACGTCCCGATCCTCATGGGGCTGCTCAACGTCTGGTACACCAACTTCCTCGGCGCCCAGACCCACGCCGTCCTCCCCTACTCCCAGCTGCTGCACCGCTTCCCGGCCTACCTCCAGCAGCTCACGATGGAGTCCAACGGCAAGGGCGTCCGGTGGGACGGCTCGCCGGTCACCACCGACACCGGCGAGGTGTTCTGGGGCGAGCCGGGCACCAACGGGCAGCACGCCTTCTACCAGCTGATCCACCAGGGCACCCGGTTGATCCCGGCCGACTTCATCGCCTTCGCCAACCCCGCCCACCCGCTCAAGGACGGCCAGACCGACGTCCACGAGCTGTTCCTGGCCAACTTCTTCGCCCAGACGCGGGCCCTGGCCTTCGGCAAGACGGCCGACGAGGTGCGTGCCCAAGAAGATCCTGCACAGCGGACGGAGGAGGGGGTCGTAAAGGCGCGGGTGTTCAGCGGGAACCGGCCCACGGCGTCCATCATGGCTCCGGAGCTGACCCCCTCGGTGCTGGGGCAGCTCATCGCCCTCTACGAGCACGTCACCTTCACCGAGGGCGTGGTGTGGGGCGTCGACAGCTTCGACCAGTGGGGCGTCGAGCTCGGCAAGCAGCTCGCCCAGCAGGTCGCCGCCGCGGTGTCCGGCGACGAGGCGGTCGCCGCCGAGCAGGACCTCTCCACGCAGTCCTTGATCTCCTACTACAGGAAGCAGCGCCGTCAGTGAGCAGCCCTAGGCCCAACCCGCTGCGGGACCCGCAGGACCGTCGGATGCCGCGCATCGCGGGGCCGTGCGGCATGGTCCTGTTCGGCGTCACCGGCGACCTGTCGCGCAAGAAGGTGATGCCGGCGATCTACGACCTGGCCAACCGCGGGCTCCTGCCGCCGGGGTTCAGCCTGACCGGCTTCGCCCGGCGCGACTGGGCCGACCAGGACTTCGCCGACATCGTGCACGACTCGGTCAAGCAGCACGCGCGGACCGAGTTCCGCGAGACGACCTGGAAGCAGCTCGCGGAGGGCTTCCGCTTCGTCTCCGGCAACTTCGACGACGACGACGCCTTCGACAACCTGCGCCGGACCATCGAGGAGCTGGACCAGGTCCGCGGCACCGACGGCAACCACGCGTTCTACCTGGCCATCCCGCCGGGCTTCTTCGGGACGGTCGCCGGGCAGCTGAAGAAGCACGGCCTGGCCAGCGCCGAGGGCGACGCCTGGCGCCGGGTGGTGATCGAGAAGCCGTTCGGGCACGACCTGGCCTCGGCGCAGGAGCTCAACCAGACGCTGATGTCGGTCTTCGCCCCCAACGAGATCTTCCGCATCGACCACTACCTCGGCAAGGAGACGGTCCAGAACATCCTGGCGATGCGCTTCGCCAACGAGATGTTCGAGCCGCTCTGGAACGCCAACTTCGTCGACCACGTGCAGATCACCATGGCCGAGGACGGCGGCATCGAGGGCCGGGCCGGCTACTACGACGGCATCGGCGCCGCGCGCGACGTGATCCAGAACCACCTGCTTCAGCTGATGGCGCTGGTGGCGATGGAGGAGCCCACGTCGTTCGACGCCGACTCGCTGCGCCACGAGAAGCAGAAGCTGCTCGCGTCCGTGAAGCTGCCGCAGCGGCTCGACCTCACCACCGCCCGCGGGCAGTACGCCGAGGGCTGGTCCGGCGGCCGCAAGGCGCGCGGGTTTCTCGAGGAGGAGGGTGTCGGCAAGACGTCCCGGACCGAGTCGTTCGCCGCGGTCACGCTGCACGTCGACAACCGCCGGTGGGCCGGCGTCCCCTTCTACCTCCGCACCGGCAAGCGCCTCGGCCGTCGCGTGACCGAGGTGGCGGTGGTCTTCAAGCGGGCGCCGCACCAGCCGTTCAACGCCACGTCGGTCGAGGAGCTCACCCACAACGCCATCGTGATCCGGGTCCAGCCCGACGAGGGCGTGACCATCCGCTTCGGCAGCAAGGTGCCGGGCGCCGGGATGGAGATCCGCGACGTCAACATGGACTTCGTCTACGGCGGCTCCTTCACCGAGAGCTCGCCGGAGGCCTACGAGCGGCTCATCCTCGACGTGCTGCTCGGCGACCCGCCGCTCTTCCCGCGGCACGAGGAGGTGGAGCTCTCCTGGCGGATCCTCGACCCGATCCTCGACTTCTGGGAGCGCAAGGGGAAGCCCGAGCCCTACCCCGCCGGCACCTGGGGCCCGCCTTCCGCCGACAAGATGCTCGCCCGCGACGGACGCACCTGGAGACGCCCGTGATGATCGCCCTGTCCGACACCGACTCCGCCGGCATCGCGGCGGAGTTCACGCGGGCCCGCACCCGCGCCGGCAGCCCCGCCATGGGCATGGTGCTGACGATGGTGATCGTCGCCCCCGAGGAGCACGCCGACAACGCCATGGAGATGGCCCGCGAGGCCTCGCACGAGCACCCCGCACGGGTCCTCGGCGTGATCCTGGGCGACGGCCGCGGCGCCTCGCAGGTCGACGCACAGGTGGGCACCGGCTCCGGCTGGACCGGCGAGACCGCGCTCATCCGGCTCACCGGCGAGGTGGTCAAGCACCCCGACTCCGTGGTGCTGCCGCTGCTGCTGCCCGACTCCCCCGTGGCCGTCTGGTGGCCCACCGACGCACCGGCCGACCCGGCCACCGACCCGCTGGGGCAGCTGGCGCAGCGCCGGATCACCGACTCGGCCAACGTCTCGCGCGGGAGGTCGCAGGCGCTGCGCAGCCAGTGCAAGGCGTACACCCCCGGCAACACCGACCTGGCCTGGACCCGGCTGACCCCGTGGCGGGCCCTGCTGGCCGCCGCGCTGGACCAGCACCCGATCAAGGTCTCGGGGGCCACGGTCACCGCGGAGCGGGTGAACCCCAGCGCCGACCTGCTGACCGCCTGGCTGCGCAACCGGCTCAAGGTCGACGTGCAGCGCAAGACCTCCAAGGGCCCGGGCATCACCTCGGTGGAGATGACCACCGCGGAGGGCCCGATCCGGATCTCCCGCCCGGACGGCGGGCTCGCGACGTACTCCTCACCCGGCCACCCCGACCGCCCCATCGCCCTCCGGCGCCGGGGCGTCGACGAGCTGCTGTCGGAGGAGCTGCGACGCCTCGACGAGGACGACGTCTACGCCGCCGTGGCCCGCACGCTGACCAAGAGCAGGGCGCTGTGAGCCCCGCCGACGTGACCAGGGCCCCGCGGATCGAGGTCCACGAGACCGAGGACGCCTTGGCCACGGCCATCGCCGGTGAGCTCCTGCTCCGCCTCTCCGACGTGCAGGCCGCCGGTCGCGAGCCGCAGATCGCCCTCACCGGCGGGACCATCGCCGACGCGGTCCACCGCGAGCTGGCCCGGCTCTCCGAGACCGCCGAGGTCGACTGGTCGCACGTGGTCGTGTGGTGGGGCGACGAGCGCTTCGTGGAGCCGGCCTCCGACGACCGCAACGAGCTGCAGGCCCGCGAGGCCTTCCTGGACCTGGTCGACGTGGACCCGGCCAAGGTCCACCCGATGCCGTCCACCGAGTCGGTGGGCAGCCTTGAGGAGGGCGCCGCGGCGTACGGCGAGGAGCTGCGCAGCTGGGGCAGCGGCGAGTTCGACATCGTGATGCTGGGCATCGGCCCTGACGGGCACATCGCCTCGCTGTTCCCGGGCTTCCCCCAGCTCGACGTGGACGACCAGGTCGCCGTCGCCGTCACCGGCTCCCCCAAGCCACCGCCGGAGCGGATCAGCCTCACCTTCGGCGCCCTGAACCGCGCCGCCTCCGTGTGGTTCCTGGTCAGCGGCGAGGGCAAGGCCGCCGCCGTCGCGGCCGCCCTGGCCGAGGGCACCGACCCCCACGACATCCCCGCCGCCGGCGTGACCGGCACAGACGAGACCATCTGGTTCCTCGACCGCCCCGCCGCCTCCCACCTCTGACCCCGCGAGTCGGCGTTCCTGCTGGCGAGTAACAAGCCGAGTCGGCGTTACTGCTTCTCAGTAACGCCGACTCGGCGGCGGCGACGTCCGGGACGTGTCCACAGGGCCGCATATGAGCGCGGACTGTCCACAGCCTGACGGGTCGCGGGGTCGCAGAGCGCGGGCCGGAGCACAACTCCGGCATGGAGCTACGACGCTGGGCCCACGCGCCCTTCCTCGACGACCGGTGCCCGCTGCCGCTCGACGTCCCGTTCACGGCGCCGGTGGCGAAGGCGCTCGGCGTACCGAGGCAGCACCTGACGTGGCTGTGCCGGCAGGGACTTCTGCGTCAGGTGCTGGCCGGGGTGTACGTCGCGGCGCAGGTGCGCGACGGCATCGTCCTCCGAGCCGGCGCCCTCGCCCTGGTCGTGCCCGAGGACTGCGTCATCGTGGACCGGCACGCGGGCTGGCTGCACGGAGCGGAGATGGTGCTCGCGCCCAACGAGCACATCACCATCTCGCCGCTCAGGGTCTTTCGGCCCTCGGGGCACGGCCGGTTGCGCAACGTCCTGGCCGACAGCGGAGAGCGCAACCTGCTCGAGCGCGACATCACCGAGATCCGTGGCCTGGCCGTGACCACCCCGATCCGGACGGCGTGGGACCTGGGCCGGGTCCGCTGGCCAGAACAAGCACTGGCCGCCCTGGACGCGATGCTGCGGCTGGCCGTGTTCTCCCACGACGAGCTGCTGGCGGGGATCGAGCGGTTCCGCGGTCAGCGGTGGGTCACGACGCTGCGGGCCTTCGCTCCCCTTGCGGACGGTCGCGCAGCCAGCCCGGGTGAGTCGGTGCTGCGCCTGCGCTGGCTCGACACCGGTCTGCCCCGGCCGATCCCCCAGTTCGAGGTCTGGGTCGACGGCGTCCTGCTCGCCATCCTCGACCTGGCGCACCCCGACCTCTGGTACGCCGCCGAGTACGACGGCGAGGAGTGGCACACCTCGCCCGAGCAGCGACAGCACGACGCGGTCCGGCGCGAGGCCGTCGAGGAGCAGGGCTGGGTCGTTGACCCGTTCACCAAGAAGAACGTCTTCGGCCGGCAGGCCGATGCGACGGAGCTGTTGATCGCCGGTGCCGCCCGCGCCCAGGCCCAGCGG
Organism: uncultured Nocardioides sp.; assembly: GCA_964514085.1. Classification (GTDB taxonomy): domain Bacteria; phylum Actinomycetota; class Actinomycetes; order Propionibacteriales; family Nocardioidaceae; genus Nocardioides. The sequence continues at coordinate 3,429 of CAZEPK010000162.1, read as the reverse complement.
CGCACCCGCGTCTACCTGTGACCACGGCGAGTCGGCGTTACTGAGAAGCAGTAACGCCGACTCGGCGGAGCCTCAGAAGATGATGTCGCCGGACTTGCGGCGGGACCGGAGGAGCTCGAGGGCCTCGTCGAGGATGTTGGCCGCCTCGGCGTCGGAGCGGCGCTCCTTCACGTAGGCCAGGTGGGTCTTGTAGGGCTCGATCTTGGGCGCCGGCGGCGGGTTCTCGGAGTCCACGCTGGCCGGGAGGCCGCACTTGGGGCAGTCCCAGGTGTCGGGGACGGCCGCCTCGACGGCGAAGGTCACCACCGAGCGGTGCCCGTGGGAGCAGAAGTAGGTGATCGCCTGGCGGGGGGCGGCTTCGCCCCGCTCCGCCTCGCCCATCGGGCCGGCGCCGACCCTGCTGCCGCGAATCGCGTTGCCTCCACCAGCCATCGGGATCTACCTCAGCCCTGGTACGCCAGCAGGAGGCCCATGGCGATCACAGTCGAGAACCAGATCACGCCGATGCCGACGGTCAGCCGGTCGAGGTTGCGCTCGGCCACCGAGGAGCCACCCAGCGAGCTGGACACACCCCCTCCGAACATGTCGGAGAGGCCGCCACCGCGACCCTTGTGCAGCAGGACGAGCATGATCATCAGGACGCTGCTCGCGCACAGGACGATCGTGAAGATGAGTTCCACGGCCGCGATCCTACGTCACAGATCCGGATCGCCCGAAAGGGTGATCACAGCACCGGCATGTCGTAGTACCGGCAGATCCCGCCGAACTCGTCCGCCTGCAGGCTGGCCCCACCCACGAGGCACCCGTCGACGTCAGACTCGGCCATGATCCCGGCGACGTTGGAGGCCTTCACCGAGCCGCCGTAGAGGATCCGTACGCCGTCCGCGGCCACGTCGCCGTGGGCCTCCCGGACCTGGCCGCGGATGGCCTGGCAGACCTCCTGCGCGTCGCCCGGGGTGGCCACCTCGCCGGTCCCGATCGCCCAGACCGGCTCGTAGGCGACGACCAGCCCGGCGACCTGCTCGGGCGTGAAGCCGGCCAGCGAGCCCTCGACCTGGTTCATGCAGTGCGGGACGTGCTCGCCGGCCTGCCGGACGTCGAGCCCCTCGCCGACGCACACGATCGGCGTCATGCTGGCGGCCAGCGCCTTGTGGGCCTTGGTGTTGACCACCTCGTCGCTCTCGCCGTGGTGCTCGCGCCGCTCGCTGTGGCCGACCACGACGTAGGAGCAGCCCAGCTTGGCCAGCATCGCCGCCGAGATCTCACCGGTGTAGGCGCCGCCGTCGTGCTCGGACACGTCCTGGGCGGCGTAGCGGATCTGCAGTCGGTCGCCGTCCACGAGGGTCTGCACGGACCGGATGTCGGTGAACGGTGGCGCCACGACCACCTCGACGCGCCCGTAGTCGTGCTTCTTGTCGTCGAGGGTCCAGGCCAGCTTCTGGACCAGGACCACCGCCTCCTGGTGGTTGAGGTTCGACTTCCAGTTCCCCGCCATCAGCGGGGTGCGGGTCTCGGCCATGGTCGGTCAGCCTTCCAGTACGGCGATGCCGGGCAGTTCCTTGCCCTCGAGGAACTCGAGGCTGGCGCCGCCACCGGTCGAGATGTGGCCGAAGGCGCCCTCGTCGAAGCCCAGGGTCCGCACGGCGGCCGCGGAGTCCCCGCCACCCACCACGGAGAGCCCGTCGACCCGGGTCAGGGCCTCCGCGACGGTGCGCGTCCCCTCGGCGAAGGCGGGCGTCTCGAAGACCCCCATCGGGCCGTTCCAGAACACGGTCCTGGCGCCGGCCAGCTCCTCGGCGAACGCACGAGCGGACTCCGGGCCGATGTCGAGGCCCAGCGCGTCGCCGGGGATGGCGTCGGCCGCCACCACCTCCGGCTGCGGCTCGCGGTCCCCGGAGGGGAAGGCGGTGTCGACCACGATGTCGGTCGGGAGCAGGATGCGGACGCCGGTCTGCTCGGCGCGCTGGAGGTACTCGCGGCAGGTCTCGACCTGGTCCTCCTCCAGCAGGCTCTGGCCCACCTCGAGACCCTGGGCCTTGAGGAAGGTGAAGACCATGCCGCCGCCGATGAGCAGGGTGTCGGCCTGCCCGAGCAGGTTGTCGATCACCCCGAGCTTGTCGGAGACCTTGGAGCCGCCCAGGACCACGACGTAGGGCCGTTCCGGGTCCTCGGTCAGCCGCTTCATCACGTCGAGCTCGGCGGCGACCAGGCCGCCCATCGCGTGCGGCAGCCGCTGCGCCACGTCGTAGACCGACGCCTGCTTGCGGTGCACCACCCCGAAGCCGTCGGAGACGAAGGCGTCGGCCAGCGCGGCCAGCTCGTCGGCGAACGCACCCCGCTCGGCCTCGTCCTTGCTGGTCTCGCCGGCGTTGAACCGGACGTTCTCCAGCACCGCGACCTGCCCGTCCTCCAGGCCGGCCACGACCTCCCGCGCCGAGTCGCCGACCGTGTCCGTCGCGAAGGCGACGTCCTGGCCCAGCAGCTCGCCGAGGCGTACGGCGACCGGGCGCAGCGAGTAGCGCTCCTCCGGCTCACCCTTGGGGCGGCCGAGGTGTGCGGTCACGACCACGCGGGCGCCCGCGGCGGCGAGCTGCTCGATCGTCGGCACGCTGGCCCGGATCCGGCCGTCGTCGGTGATGCGCGCGCCGTCCAGGGGCACGTTGAGGTCCGACCGGACGAGGACCCGCTTCCCGGATACCTCGCCCAGCCCGGCGTACTCCCCCATGCCTAGAGGGTCTCGCCGACGAACTTGATGAGGTCGGCCAGCCGGTTGGAGTAGCCCCACTCGTTGTCGTACCAGCCCACGACCTTGACCTGGTTGCCGATCACCTTGGTGAGCGGCGCGTCGAAGATGCAGGAGGCCGGGTCGGTCACGATGTCGCTGGAGACCAGCGGGTCGGTGGAGTAGCGCAGGAAGCGGCCGTCGGCGGCCTTCTCCACCGCGGCGTTGACCTCCTCGACGGAGGTCTCCCGGCCGGCCTCGAAGGTGAGGTCGGTGGCCGAGCCGGTCGGCACCGGCACGCGCAGGGCGTAGCCGTCGAGCTTGCCCTTGAGCTCGGGCAGGACCAGCCCGATCGCCTTGGCGGCACCGGTCGACGTCGGCACGACGTTGATGGCGGCGGCCCGGGCGCGGCGCAGGTCCTTGTGGATGTTGTCCTGGAGGTTCTGGTCCGCGGTGTAGGCGTGCACCGTGGTCATCAGGCCCTTGACGATCGTGAACTCGTCGTGGAGCGCCTTGGCCATCGGCGCCAGGCAGTTGGTGGTGCACGAGGCGTTGGAGATCACCGTGTGCGTGGCCGGGTCGTAGTCCTGGTGGTTGACGCCCATCACGACGGTGAAGTCCTCGTTGGACGCCGGCGCCGAGATGATGACCTTCTTGGCGCCGCCGTGGTCCACGTGGGCGCGGGCCTTGGTGGCGTCGGTGAAGAA
>CAZEPK010000161.1:9780-11111 GCA_964514085.1 uncultured Nocardioides sp. | reverse complement strand
GAGTTGGGACCGTCGACGTCGGCGCGGGCCTGGAGGAGGTCGCCGCGGCGCTCGAGGTCCGCCTCGTGGCTGACCACCGCGATCCCGGCCGCCGCGATGGCCGCCTCGGCCTCGGCCCGCACCCGCGGGCGGAGCTCGGCCGCCTCCCCCGGGAGCACCGCCGCGACGTCGCCCACCGCGTTGGTCACGAGCTTGCGGTACTTCCAGGCCATGATGTCCGCACGCGGCTCGGAGTCGAAGCCGGCCGAGCGCAGGTCGGCCGAGACCCTCGTCGTGACCTCGTCGACGCCGGTCGGGTAGCGCCCGACGTCGAGGATCCCCGGCACCGGGTCGCTGCCCTGGACGACCACCCCGGGCACGAGGTGCTGGGAGGGCAGCATCACGGTGATCGCGTAGGTGCGTGCGAAGCCGCGCAGCACCGCAGGCTCGTTGGCCACGCCGTTCTGCAGGCAGACCACCGCGGTCCGGGCGGGCGCGTGCCGCACCAGGTCGGCGAGCGCGGCCTGGGTCTGGTGCGACTTCACGGCCAGCAGCACCACCGGGTCGGTGGACCAGTCGACGTCGGCCGCGGTGTCGGTGGCCGGGGCCCCCACCGCCTGCGTGCCGGCGGCGGTGTCGAGCACCAGGCCGTCGGCCCTGATGCGGTCCAGGTGCGACCCGCGCGCCACCAGCGTCACCTCGTGCCCTGCCAGGTGCAGCCGGGCGCCGACCACCCCGCCCACGGCACCCGCGCCGTAGACGACGTACGACGACACGGCCGGCACCGCCGACACCGCCGGGCCCACCGCTTCGCTCACAGGACCTCGGGCCCGCCCCGGCTCCAGGTCACGAAGGCCAGCACGGCAGCGCCGGAGACGAGCAGGACGACCCCGGCGACGGACATCACCTGGCTGTCCCGGCTGACCCCGAGGACGGCGAGCACCACGCCGGCGACCAGGTCGGTGGCCGCCACCAGGCCGAGCACCCTGGCCGCCTGCGCGGTCAGTCTCTCCGAGGCGGGCACGCGCCGATCATGTCACCGACTGGTAGACACAGGGGTATGGAGCGCGGCGTGCTGGTCGTGGGGGAGTCGCTGGTCGACATCGTGCAGACCCACAGCGGGCACCTGCACGAGTACGCCGGCGGCAGCGCGGCCAACGTGGCCGTGGCCCTGTCCCGGCTGGGTCGGCCCACGCGCCTGGCCACGAGCTTCGCCCGCGACCACCACGGCGAGATGATCGCCACCCACCTCGAGCGCTCCGGCGTGGTGCTGGCCTGCGACCCCGGCGCGGTCGACCACACCTCGACCGCGCGGGCCACGATCGGCACCGCCGGTGCCGCGGAGTACACCT
>CAZEPK010000161.1:0-9770 GCA_964514085.1 uncultured Nocardioides sp. | reverse complement strand
GTACACCTTCGACCTCGACTGGCGGCTGCTACCGGTGTCCGACGACGAGGACCCGCTGGTGGCCCACACCTGCTCGCTGGGCGCGGTGCTGCTGCCCGGCGCCGACGACGTGCTGGCCCTGCTGGGCCGCCTGCGGGACCGGTCCACCATCACCTACGACGTCAACGCGCGGCCGGCGGTGACCGGCACCGGCCCGGAGCTGGTGGCCCGGGTCGAGCGCATGGTGGCGGTGGCCGACCTGGTCAAGGCCAGTGACGAGGACCTGGAGGCGCTCTACCCGGACCGCCCGCACGCCGAGTCCGCCGCCGCCCTGCTGGGCCTCGGTCCGGCGGTGGTGGTGGTGACGCGGGGTGCGGACGGCGCGCTGTGGGTGGACCGCGAGGGTCCGGTGGAGATCGCCTCCCGGCCGGTGCAGGTGGCCGACACCATCGGGGCCGGCGACACCTTCGGGGCAGGACTCATCGACGCACTGTGGGAGCGCGGCCGGCTCGGCGCCGTGGCGCGGGGGGACCTGGCCCGGCTCCCGCGCGAGGAGGTCACCGAGGTGCTCGAGCACGCCGCCCGGGCGGCCGCCGTGACGGTGTCGCGGCCCGGCGCGGACCCGCCGTACCGGCACGAGCTCTGAGCCGCGGCTACGACACCGGGGTGGGCGCCTCCGCCTCCTCGGGCACCGGCGCCAGGAAGGCGTGGACCAGGGGCACCACGGACGCGCCCTCGCCGCTGGCCGCCGCGACCCGCTTCATCGACCCGGAGCGGATGTCGCCGGCCGCGAAGATGCCCGGGACCGTCGTGGCCAGGTTGGCCGGCGGCACGTCGTCGAGCCACTGCTCGCGCGGCACGTCGCGGCCGGTGAGGACGAAGCTGTTCTTGTCGCGGGCCAGCTCGGCCGGCAGCCAGTCGCAGCGCGGCTCGGCGCCGAGGAGCAGGAACAGCCCGCGGGCCTCCTTGCGGGTCTGCTCGCGGGTGTTGATGTCCTCCAGCGTCAGCCACTCCAGCTGCGCCTCGCCGCCGCCGTCGACCACCCGGTGGCAGGTCAGCACGTCGATGCGCTCCTGGTAGCCGATCTCCTTGATGAGGTAGTCCGACATGGTCTCCTCGAGCGAGGGACGGCGGACCACGATCGTCACCGAGGCCGCGAACCGGCACAGGTGCAGCGCGGCTTGGCCGGCGGAGTTGCCCCCGCCGACGACCACGACGTCGTAGCCCTCCATCTCGCGGCCCGCGGTCATCGCGGCGCCGTAGTTGACGCCGTTGCCCACCAGCGCCTCGAGGGCCGGCACGCCGAGCTTGCGGTAGGCCACGCCGCTGGACAGCAGCACGGTCCGGGCGCGGACCTCGTCGTCGTCGCAGCGCAGGACGTGCGGCTCGCCGTCGGTGCCGGGCTCGAGCCCGGTGACCTCCCAGCCGGTGAGGAACTTGGTGCCGAAGCGGATGGCCTGGTTGCGGGCCCGCAGGGCCAGGCGCATGCCGGAGATGCCGCGCGGGAAGCCGAGGTAGTTGCGGATCATCGAGCTGGTGCCGGCCTGGCCGCCCACCGCCTCGGCCTCGAGCACGCGGACCGTGAGCCCCTCCGACGCGGCGTACACAGCCGCGGCCAGGCCGGCGGGGCCGGCGCCCACCACCGCGAGGTCGAAGACCTCGTCGGCGTCCTCCTCGGTACGGGGGTAGATCGAGCGCGCGACGTCGCGGACCGAGGTGGCCTGGATGGCGCCGCGGGCGGGGGACCACACGACGGGGTAGCGGAGCTCCTCGACGCCGAGGGACTCGCGGATGCCCGCCATGAACTCCTCGAGGTGCGGGTCGTCGGGGTGGTAGAGGTTGTTCTGCATGCCCATCCGGTCGAGGAAGTCGCGGATGGCCATGGTGAGCGCGTCGTGGACCGGCGAGATGACCTTGGCGCTGACGACCTCGGGCTGCGGCACCGTCGAGGTCCAGTCGGAGAGCAGCTCGCTGATCGCGGTGTGGAACTCCTCGTCGCGGTTGCCCCGCGGCATGAGCAGGTAGGCGTCGTACTTCCCGCGCGCCAGGCCCGGGCGGAGGTCCTCGGCGTCGGCCAGGAACTGGTCCCAGTGCGCGGCGATCACCCGGCGGGCGGTGGGCACCACGAGGCGGAAGCGGTGCACCGCCTCGAACATGTGCTGGACGTCGGGGAGCCGGGAGTCGCTGACGAAGAGCGCCACGGCCTCGCCGGAGTCCTTGAGCTCCTGCGCGAGCTTCTCCGCCTCGGTGCAGGAGCGGGCCGAGCGGAGGCTGTAGTCGTGTCCGTACCGCCGGTAGAACACCTCGAGGAGGGTGTCGGCGTGGTGCTCGGACACCAGGATGATCGCGGGGGCTGCCACGTCCTCCAGCCTAGTGAGGCGTGCAATCCCCGGCGGTTGAGAGGATGCGCGGGTGCGCATCCGCCTCGACGTGGCCTACGACGGCTCCGGCTTCCACGGGTGGGCCGCCCAGCCGGGGCTCCGCACCGTCGAGGGCGAGCTCGCGGCCGCCGCCGTCACGGTGCTGCGCCAGCCGGAGGTCTCCCTCACCTGCGCCGGCCGCACCGACGCCGGGGTGCACGCCCGCGGCCAGGTCGTGCACACCGACCTGCCCGAGCTCCCGGAGGGTCCGGACCGCCTCGCCCGCCGGCTCAACGGCGTGCTGGCCGGCGACCTGCGCGTGCGCGGGGCCGCCGAGGCGCCGAACGGCTTCGACGCGCGCTTCTCGGCGACGTGGCGGCGCTACGCCTACCGGCTGGCGGACCGGCCAGCGCTGGTGGACCCGCTGCGGCGCGGTCACGTGGTCGCCTGGCCCCGCCCGGTCGACGACGAGGTGCTGAACGCCGCGTCGCTGGCCCTGCTGGGCGAGCACGACTTCGCCTCGTTCTGCAAGCAGCGCGAGGGCGCCACCACCATCCGGACGCTGCTCGACCTGCGGTGGGCGCGGGAGCCGGACGGGCTGCTGGTGGCGCACGTGCGCGCCGACGCGTTCTGCCACAGCATGGTGCGCTCGGTGGTCGGCTGCCTCCTCGCGATCGGGGAGGGACGCCGCTCCGTCGGCTGGGCGGCCGAGGTCCTGGCCGCCGAGCGGCGCGACCCCGCGGTGGCCGTGGCCCCCGCGCACGGGCTGACCCTCGAGGAGGTCGGCTACCCGCCGGAGGCCGAGCTCGGCGCGCGTGTCGAGATCACCAGGGCCCGCCGTGGCTGAGCCCGAGGAGGAGCACTACTTCTCCGCCGACCCGTCGGTGCCCTTCAAGCGGGCGCCGGTCCGGGCCACCGTCTGGGGTCGTGAGCTGGCCCTGTCCAGCGGCTCTGGGGTCTTCGCGCAGGGGCGCGTCGACATCGGCACGGCGGTGCTCTTCCGCGAGACGGCGCCTCCCGCGGGCGGGCGGGTCCTCGACCTGGGCTGCGGCTACGGCGTCATCGGGCTGGCGATCGCCGCCACCGTGCCGGGGGCGACGGTGACCGCGGTCGACGTCAACGAGCGGGCCGTCCTGCTGGCCAACGAGAACGCCGCCGCCCTCGGCGTCGGCGACCGGTTCCTGGCGGCCACGCCCGGGCAGGTGCCGGACGACGCGACGTACGACGAGCTGTGGTCGAACCCGCCCATCCGCATCGGCAAGGCGGCCCTCCACGAGCTCCTGCTCGGGTGGCTGCCGCGGCTGGCACCCGAGGGCCGCGCGGTCATGGTGGTCGGCAAGAACCTCGGCGCCGACTCGCTGCAGCGCTGGCTCGGGGAGCAGGGCTGGCCGACCACGCGCCTGGCCAGCGCCAAGGGATTCCGAGTGCTGGAGACCCGACGCCCGTGACCGAGCAGTGGGAGGACCCGGACTTCCTGGCGGCAGCCACCGACTGGGTCGACGCCCGGCTGGCCGAGCTCGGCCGGGAGCGGACCGGCGCGGTCGAGCAACCGCACGTCCGCAGCTGGGCCACGGTGCTGCGGGTCCCGACCGCGGGCGGTCAGGTGTGGTTCAAGGCCAACACCGCGTCGCTGGCCCACGAGGTGCTGGTGGTCGACCGGGTCGCGCAGCGGGTGCCGGACCGGGTGCCGGCGCTCCTCGGCCGCGACCTCGAGCGCGGCTGGATGCTGATGTCCGACGCGGGGGAGCGGCTCCGCGAGGTCGTCGAGGAGGAGCGGAGCCTGGCGCGGTGGCACGACGTCCTGGCCGGGGCGGCGGAGGTGGCGACGGCGCTGGAGCCCGACGTCGCGGACCTGCTCGCGGCAGGAGTTCCCGACCTGCGGCTGTCCGGCCTCGCCGACGCCTACGCCGACCTGGTGGCGCGCAGCGACCTCGGGCCGAGGTTCGCGGCCGCGACCTCCCGGGTGCGCGACCTGGTCGACGAGCTCGCGTCGTACGGCGTGGCCGAGACCCTCCAGCACGACGACCTGCACGACGGCCAGGTGTTCGTGGCGGGCAGTCGCAACCTGCTCCTGGACTGGGGTGACGCCGTCGTCTCGCACCCGTTCTTCACCCTGTCGGTGACGCTGGAGGGCGTCGTCGCCTGGGGGCTGGACGACGTGGAGGACAGCGAGCCGATCGCGCCGTACGTCGCGAGCTACCTGGCGGCCTACGCACCCGACCGTCCCGAGCTGGCGGCCGCGGTGCCGGCCGCGCTCCGGCTCGGCTGGGTGTGCCGGGCGCTCAACAACCCGGAGGTCAGCGGGGCCGAGCGGACCGAGGTGCGGCTCAGGATGTTCCTCGACGGGCGGGCCGGCTAGCCGCCGCCGGCGAGCCGGGCGTGCTCAGGGCTCCAGGCAGGCCTCGGCCCGGCGGCGCAGCAGCGCGCGCTCGCTCTGGTTCAGGGAGCGCGCCGCGGCCGCGGTGAAGGCCTCGGCCGCCTCCGAGCGGAGCCCGGCCCGCTCCAGCAGGTCGCCGCGCACGCTGGGCACCAGGGGTGAGTCGCCGAGGACGTCGTCGGCCAGCCCGTCCAGCACGGCCAAGCCGGCCTCCGGTCCGAAGGCCCGCCCGTGCGCCACGGCGCGGTTCACCTCGACGACGGGTCCGGGCGCGGCGTCGGCCAGCACGTCGTACAGCCGCGCGATCCGCCGCCAGTCCGTGTCCTCCGCTCGTCGGGCCCGGGCGTGCTGCGCGGCGATGAGGGCCTGGAGGAAGTACTTGCCGACCGGGGTCCCGCCGGCCGCGAGCTCCTCGGCGCGCCCCAGCGCGGCCAGGCCTCGACGGACGAGGAGCGGGTCCCAGCGCGTGCGGTCCTGCGCCTCGAGGAGGACGGGGGCGCCGGACGCGTCGAGCCGGGCGGCCATCCGGGAGCCCTGGAGCTCGAGCAGTGCCTGCAGGCCGAGCACCTCGGGCTCGTCGGGCGTCAGGTCGGCCAGCATGCGCGCCAGCCGCATCGCTTCACCGGCCAGGTCCGGCCGCATCCAGTCCTCGCCCGCGGTGGCCGTGTAGCCCTCGTTGAAGATGAGGTAGATGACAGCCATGACGTCGTCGAGCCGTCGGGTCCGCTCCTCGCCGGTGGGCAGCTCGAACTCCGCCCGGGCCTCGGAGAGGGTCTTCTTGGCCCGGGAGATCCGCTGACCCACGGCGGACTCGGTGGCCAGGAAGCCGCGGGCGATCTCGGCGGTGGTGAGCCCTCCGACGAGCCGGAGGGTCAGTGCCGCGCGGGACTCCGGGGTCAGGGCGGGGTGGCAGGTCAGGAAGACCAGGCGCAGGACGTCGTCCTCGATGTGGTCGACCTGCGCGTCGAGGTCGGGCACCTGCTCCTCCTCCCCACCGGCGCGTCCGAGCTCGGCGACCTTGCGGCGCAGCGTCTCAGCGCGCCGGAAGTGGTCGATGCCGCGCCGCTTCGCCGTGGTGGTCAGCCAGGCGCCGGGGTTGGCCGGTACGCCGGTGGTGGGCCACTGCTCCAGGGCAGCCACCAGGGCGTCCTGGGCCAGGTCCTCGGCCAGCTGCACGTCCCGGGTCATCCGGGTGAGGGCGCCGACGAGGCGGGCCGACTCGGCCCGCCACGCGGCGGTGATGGCCTCGCTCGGGTCGTCGGTACGGGTCGTCGCCGGCACGGCGCCAGCGTAGTGAGACCGTGCCGGTCGCCCGATCAGCTGCCCGGTCAGGTTCCGGGTCAGTCGCCCGGTGCGTCCGGCCCGGTCGAGATCTGGCGCAGCGTCGAGATGACGGTGACCTCGGGCCAGTGCCGGGCGTGCAGCTCGGCGAACTCGCGCTGGTCGGCCACGGCCTCCTCCAGGGTCGCGTACTCCATGATGGCCCAGCCGCCGACGACCTCCTTGGCCTCGGCGTACGGTCCGTCGACCCGGCTGACCTCGCCCCCGCGGACCACGAAGTTCACCGCGTCCTCGGTGCCGTACAGGCCGCCACCGTCCAGGAACACGCCCTTGGCCGCCTGCTCGCCGATGTAGGTGTCCATCGCGTCGAAGAGGGCCTGGGGCGGCGTGCCGATGCCCTCTTCCATCCTCACGAATCCCATGAAACGCGGCATGCTGATCACTCCTCGTGGTTGCTGGTGACTACCTTCCGCCCCCACGTCGATCGGGCGCCACGGTCTTCGACATCGGGATCGGAGAATTCTCAGCGGCTCCTTCGGACGGGCCTCAGCCGAGCTCGGCCGCCAGCACCGCGCCGACGGTCTCGATCGACTCGGCCGTGATGGGGTCGAGGACCAGCTGGAGGTGGGTGGCGCCCGCGGCGGCCAAGCCGCGCACGTGGTCGCCGAGGTCGTCCGGCGTGACGGTGGTGACCGGGGCGTCGTAGGACTCGCCCATCACCCGCCCTGAGCCGGAGGGGAGGGTGACCAGCACGGCGGCGGTCGCCTCGACCTCCCGACCGGCCGGCACGACGGCGTCCACCCCGGCCTTGACCTCGGCGAAGCGCTCGACCGAGTTGTCGTAGATGCTCCACCAGACGTTCCAGGAGTCGACCACGGGCAGCCCGATGCCAAGCATCCGCGGGCTGTTCGAGCCGAGCATGACCGGCGGGCCGCCCGGCCGCACCGGGAGCGGGTCGAGCACGCAGTCCTCGACGTCGTAGAACTCGCCGTGGAAGCTGACCCGCCCCTCCCGCAGCAGCGGCACGATGATGGCCAGGGCCTCCTCGAAGCGGGAGACGCGGCGGTCGTAGGGGAAGCCGAAGGCTTCGAACTCCCGGCGGTTCCAGCCCGCGCCCAGCGCCACGATGAGGCGGCCACCGGAGATGGCGTCGACCGTGGCGGCCTGCTTGGCCAGCATGGCGGGGGCGTGGAACGCCGTGGAGGCCACGAGCGGTCCGAGCTCGACGCGCTCGGTCACCGCAGCGATGCCGGCCAGCGTGGTCCAGGCCTCGTGGGGGCCGCGGGTGCTGCCGTCCGGGAGGTCGTAGAGCAGGTGGTCGCCCACCCAGACCGAGTCGAAGCCCACCGCCTCGGCCCGGCGGGCCAGGTCGAGGTACTCCGGCCACGGCACGAACCGCTCGACCTCGGGGAGCTGGACGCCGATCTTGCACGGGCGGGTCATGGGAGCACCTTAGGCAGCCGGGTCGGCCGGGGCCGCTGACCACTCAGGCCGTGAGGCGCCAGTCGGCGAGGTCGATGACGAAGTGCGCCAGCACCAGCGCGCCGAGGTAGAAGGTCGAGACCGCCAGCGCCGCGGCGGCGCGGACGGGCAGCGAGCCACGCCGGACCCGGGCGTGGGCCGTGGCGACCGCCCACCCGAGCGCGGCCTCGGCCGGCACGACGTACGTCGCCACGCCCAGGAAGCGGTGCACCTCACCGGTCGGCTCCCACAGGCCCAGGGACGGGGCCAGGAGCTCGGTGCCGAGGAAGACCAGGGCCGCCAGCAGCGCCGCCCGACCCGGGCGGCCACCGCTCAGGGCGACGACGACGAAGAGCGGCGCGACCCACATCGCAGCCATCGCCACCGGGATCACGTCGTCGACCCGCGGGCCGCCCGTGTCGGGGAAGCGCAGGGTGCCCAGGACGTCGGCCAGCACCCAGTCCGGCAGCAGCTGGAACAGCGAGACGAGGACGAGGAAGCCGGCCAGCTCGGCCAGGTCGCGGCGTCCGGCCGCACGGCAGGCGGCGGGCAGCGCCGCGGCGAAGGCCACCACGCAGACCAGGACCGCCCAGCCCTCGGCCGGCGGCTCGAGCGCCAGCGCCACCGCGCCGCCGACCAGCAGGGCCGCGTGCAGCCCCAGGACCGGTCCGAGACCTCGACCGGAGGCGAGGAGGCGGGTGGTCACGGGCCACAACGTAGCGACGGGCCGGCGGGCACCCGGCCGCGGCTCAGGTGAACGCGGAGATGCCGGTCTCGTCCCGGCCGATGATGAGCTTCTGCACCTGGCTGGTGCCTTCGTAGAGGGTCATCACGCGGGCGTCGCGGAGGTACTTGGCGGCGGGGTACTCATCGACGTAACCGGCGCCGCCGTAGACCTGGATGCAGTGGTTCGCGGCGCGCACCGCGGCCTCGGAGGCGAACAGCTTGGCCTTCGACGCGGCGATCCGGTAGTCGCCACCGCGGTCGATGAGGTCCGCGGCCCGCCACACCAGGAGCCGTGCGGCGTCGGCGTCGAGGGAGATGTCGGCGATCATGTCCTGCACCAGCTGGAAGCCGGCGATCTCGCGGCCGAACTGGGTGCGGCTGGTGGCGTACTCGACGGACGACTCCAGGCACGCCTGCACCAGCCCTACGCAGCCGGCGGCGACCGAGACCCGGCCCTTGTCGAGGGAGGACATGGCGATCTTGAAGCCCTGGCCCTCCTCGCCCAGCCGGGCCGACTCCGGCACCCGGACGTCCTCGAGGAACAGCTCGGCCGTGGCCTGCCCGCGCAGCCCCAGCTTGCCCTTGATCTCGCGGGCCTCGAAGCCCTCGGTGTCGGTGGGCACGAGGAACGCCGTGACGCCGCGCGGGCCGTCGTCGGAGGTGCGCGCGAACACCAGTGCGACCTGGGCCCAGGTGCCGTTGGTGATGAACAGCTTCTGGCCGTTGAGGACGTAGTCGGAGCCGTCCCGGGTGGCGCGGGAGGTGAGGTTGCCGGCGTCGGAGCCGGTGCCGGGCTCGGTGAGCCCGAAGCAGCCGAGCACCTCGGCGGAGGCGATGCCGGGCAGCCACTCCTGCTTCTGCTCCTCGGTCCCGAAGCCCAGGATCGACTTCCCGACCAGGCCGTTGGAGACCGACACGATGCCGCGGAGCGCGGAGTCGGCCCGGCCGAGCTCCTCCATCCCCAGCACGTACGTCACGTAGTCGCCGCCCAGGCCGCCGTACTCCTCGGGGATGGTCAGCCCGAAGAACCCGATCTCGGCCATCCGCGGGATGATCGCGAGGTCGATCGACTCGGCGCGGTCCCACTCGGTGCGGTGCGGCACCGCCTCCTTCTCGAGGAAGTCGCGGGCCAGCGAGCGGAAGGCCTCCTGCTCCTCGCTGAGGCTCAGGTCCATGTCAGTCCTCCTGCTGGGGCTTCGGGGCTCGTCGCTGGCGCTCCTCGCACCTCAGCCACCGTGGGCGCCTCGGGCCGCGGCCTGCCTGGCCAGCTCGCGGCGGGCCAGCGAGGCCTTGTGCACCTCGTCGGGGCCGTCGGCGAAGCGCAGGGTCCGCACCGCGGCGTACGACGCGGCGAGGGGGAAGTCCTGGGACAGCCCGCCGGCGCCGTGGACCTGCATGGCGCGGTCGAGGATCTCCTGGACCACCTTGGGGGTGGCGATCTTGATCGCCTGGATCTCGGTGTGGGCGCCGCGGTTGCCGACGGTGTCCATGAGCCACGCGGTCTTGAGCACCAGCAGCCGGAGCTGCTCGACCGCGACCCGCGCCTCGGCGATCCACTCCCGGATCACGCCCTGCCGCGACAGCGG
>CAZEPK010000160.1:6904-11158 GCA_964514085.1 uncultured Nocardioides sp. | reverse complement strand
GGTGGTTGAGGAGGTTGCGCAGCAACCGTCTCGAAACCTCGCAACCCGGGGCTGGTCCTGTCCCAGCCCCGTGTCGCCGGGTTTCGAGACGGGCGCAGAACGCCCTCCTCGACCACCGGGGCCGCGACGTACGGGAAGCGCTCCGAGGGGCGACGTCGCTACCTAGACTGGCGGCGTGGACCTCGATGCGTACGTGCTGGCGCACGCGCACGAGTGGCAGCGGCTCGAGCAGCTGATCCACCGGGGGCGGTTGAGCGGCGCGGAGAGCGACGAGCTGGTCGACCTGTACCAGTCGGTGGCCACGCACCTCTCCGTCGTGCGTACGTCGGCTCCGGACCCGTCGCTGGTGGGGCACCTGTCCAGCCTGCTGGCCAAGGCGCGGAACAAGGCGGTCGGGACGCGGGTGAGCTCGTGGCAGGGGTTCGTCGCGTTCTTCACCGAGCGGTTCCCGGCGGCGCTGTACCGGCTGCGCTGGTGGTGGCTCGGGACCTTGGCGGGCAACGTCGTGGTGACCGCCGTGATGATGCTCTGGCTCCTCGACCACCCGAACGTCGAGCAGTCGCTGCTCACGCCCGACGAGGTGGACCAGCTGGTCAACCACGACTTCGCGGACTACTACTCGACCTACGCCGCGAGCCACTTCGCGCTGCAGGTGTGGATCAACAACGCCTGGGTCGCGGCGCTCTGCATCGCGTTCGGGATCCTCGGCCTCCCGGTGCTCTACCTGCTGTTCCAGAACGTCGAGAACCTGGCCGTGATCGGCTCGATCATGCACCGGCACGACCACGGCCAGCAGTTCTGGGGGCTGATCCTCCCGCACGGGCTCCTGGAGCTGACCGCGGTCTTCGTGGCCGGCGGGGTGGGGCTCCGGCTGTTCTGGTCCTGGATCGAGCCGGGCGAGCTGACCCGGACCCAGTCCATCGCGCGCGAGGGACGGACCGCCGGGACCGTCAGCCTCGGACTGGTTTGCGTGCTGATGGTGAGCGGGGTGATCGAGGCGTTCGTGACCCCCTCGGGGCTCCCGACCTGGGCGCGGGTCGGGATCGGCGTGACCGCCGAGCTGGCCTTCTTCGCCTACGTCTTCGTGCTGGGCCGCCAGGCGAACCACCCCGGGATCACCGGCGACGTCGACGCCCGCTACCTCGAGGACCGGGTCGCCACCCAGGCCTGAGCCGGCCGACGCGCCGGGCGTAGTCGTCCTTCGCGCACTACTGCGGGATGCGGAGTACTGTGCCGTGCATGGACACGACCCAGCTGCTGAAGGGGGTCCTCGACGTGGCGGTGCTGGCCGTCGTGGAGGACGAGGACGGCTACGGCTACGACGTGCTGCGTCGCCTGCGCGCCGGAGGGCTGGCCGAGGTCGGCGACGCCTCGGTCTACGGCACGCTGCGCCGGCTCTACGCGGCGGGCGCCCTCACGTCGTACGTCGTGCCCTCCGACGAGGGCCCGCACCGGAAGTACTACGGCATCACGCCCTCCGGGCGGGCCCAGCTCAGCACCCAGACCAAGGACTGGGAGACGTTCGCGGGCACCGTGACCGCGCTCCTGTCCGACACCCGCACCGTCACCCAGCCCGAGGGAGCCCACTCGTGAACGCGACCAGCCCCGGCGCCACCGCCGTCCGACCCGAGGTCGCCGCCTTCGTCCTGCAGGTGCGGGAGCGGCTCGCGGACCTGACCGAGGAGGAGCGGGAGGAGCTCCTCGACGGGCTGGAGGCCGACTTGTCGGAGCAGCTCGCGGCGGGGGACGAGCTCCCCGACCCCGCGGCGTACGCCGAGGAGCTGCGCGCGGCCGCGGGCCTGCCGGCCGACCGGCGCCGCGGCCGGACCCTGCTGAGCAGGACAGGACGAGCGCCGAAGCTCGCCGACTGGCCCGACAGGGCGCGCGCGGACTGGATGGCGCTGACCCAGCGCTCGGCGGCGACCCGGCAGGTGTGGGCGGTCCTGGAGGCGCTGCGCCCCGCGTGGTGGGTGCTGCGCGCGTGGATCGCGGTCACGCTCCTCGACCAGCTGGCCGGGCCGTGGGAGTACGTCAGCCTGTGGCCCACGCTCGGCCCTTCGCTGGTCGGTCCGCTGCTGCTCGTCGCCGCCGTCGTGGTCAGCGTGCTGATCGGGCAGGGGAGGCTGTGGCCGGGGTCCGGCCCCGACCGCACGACGCTGGCGCGGATGGCGCTGATCGGGCTCAACGCGTTCGCGGTCGTCGTGCCGCTCACCTTCACCGGTGACGGCAGCCAGGGGCAGGTCTACGTCGGCGGTAGCGGTTACGGCGCGGGCTACCACGACGCCAGCCACCGCCCGGGTCTGCGCATCGGCGACGACGTGGTCCGCAACGTCTACGCCTACGACGCGGCGGGCCAGCCGCTGCAGGGCGTGCAGCTCTTCGACCAGAAGGGCCGCCCGATCGCGGTGGCCCCGGAGTCGAGCATGGGGACCGGCAAGGACCGGCAGGTCACCTGCCCGTGGTTCAACGGCACCACGCCGCTGTTCAACGTCTTCCCGCTGCCCCAGCGCGCCCAGCGCTCCGGCACCTGCGTCGGGGACGTCGACCCGGCCCGGGTCGGGCCGCAGGGCTTCCACGAGGCGCCGCTGGCCTCCGTCCCGCCGGCCACCCTTCCCGAGGTGCCTGCCGGCTGAGCGACGGCCGCCCCGCAGGCGGGGCGACAGGGGCCTCCTGACCTCGGACTTCAGGCGAAACCGCCCGCGCGGGGCCCCTGAGGACCGAAGATGCCTTCGTGACGTTGTCGGCCACGGTCGACGTGTCCGACTCGCTCGACGAGGCACGGACCCGGCTGCTGAAGACGGCCCGAGCCCTCAACGGGGCCTGGGCGGCTGCGCTGTGCTCGATGGTCACCCTGGCGGTGGCCAGTGCCGCGCTCCTGCTGGTCGCGGTCACGATCCGGCCGGTCTACGTCATCATCTGGTCGGTCCTGCTGGCCGCCACGGGCTACAACCTCACCCGCTTCTGGCCGCGCCGGCGCGAGCGGTCGGGCCGGCTCCTGGCCCGGCCGGAGACCCAGGCGCTTCGCGAGCTGCTCGACCCCGACCAGCGGCTGCGCTGGCCCGACGTGGTCCGGCTGGTGCCGCGGGCCGAGCTCGAGCTGGCCGACGGGGAGCTGGTCCTGGGGCTGCCCCTGCTGGCCACCCTCGACCGCGCCGAGCTGGCCGAGCTGGTCCGCGTGGCTGCGGTCGGGGCCACGATCGAGGAGGAGCGCTCCGTGCGGTGGGCGCTGCGGGTCGCGCACGGCGAGATCGGGCGACCGCTCGTGGGCCGGGCCCGCCTCACCTGGCCGACCTCGAAGCTCACCGAGACGCTGCGGGCGCGCGCCGCGCAGCTGGAGGCCGATCTCGGCAACTGGGCCGGCGCCTGCGAGCGCGCGGCGGTGATGACGTCGGACCCCAGCGCCGCGGTGGTGGCGGCGCGCGACCAGGTGGCCGAGGCCTGGGTCCTCCTGCGCAGCGAGTGGCTCGAGCCCGCCTTCCTCCGAGGGTGCCGGCACGAGGCGCCGTTCAGCGGCCTGCGCCACTTCATCGAGGGCGCCGACGCGGCCGGCTGGCTGGACCACCGCCGCCCCTGGTGGCCCCCGTCGGGGGCGATGGCCCAGATCCTGGCCGCGCACGAGGAGGCGGTCGCCATGGAGCTGGTCGACCGGCCGGAGCGGCTGACCCCCATCGCGTGGGACGCCCACCCGCGCGAGGTCACCGTGCCGCACTGGCGCTCCCTGGTCACCGAGGTGCTCGACGCGGCCCGGCGCACGCTGTACGAGCCCGCGGTCACGCTGGAGTCGGTGCTGCGGCTGATGGAGTCCGGCGAGGGCCGGGTCCTGGTCGACACCAGCGCGCACGGCGGCCTCAGCTGGGGGGAGACCGCGGCGCACGGCACCTGGTCGGAGCGGTTCGTCTCCCGCACGCTGACCGCGGCGATCGGCATCGCGGCCATCGACGCCCGCGAGTTCCGGCCGGTGTGGTCGTGGCCGGAGGGGACCGCCCTGGAGGCCTCCGACGGCTGGACCCTCCCGCTGGAGTCGATCGTGGCCGAGGTGGTCGGGATGGTGCGCGACGGCGACGGCCTGGACAAGGCCTACGCCGAGCTGCGCGAGGCGCTCCACGAGCTGGGCATCGACGTCCACGAGCCGCTCTGGCTGGACCAGGACGAGCGCGCGGACGCCGAGCGCCCGGTCGGCTCCTTCGCGGCCTGGCAGGGGCTCGCTGCTCGGGCCGTCGTGCTTGCGAGCGGTGGGGCAGGGATGCTTCACCT
>CAZEPK010000160.1:0-6894 GCA_964514085.1 uncultured Nocardioides sp. | reverse complement strand
GTCGTGGTCACCGATCAGGCCATGCACGTCTTCCGGGACACCCGGACCCCGCGCGGCTTCGCCGACGCGACCGTCCCGCGCGACCCCTCGACCGAGCTGCGGCGGCGCATGCTCACCGTCTGGCAGGGCGACACCACCGACCAGGTCCTCCGGCTGGCCGCGACCGACGTACGACGGGCCCGGCTGGCCACCGCCGTGGGCGGGCTGTGGTGGCGGCTGACCCTGTCCTGCGACG
This sequence comes from uncultured Nocardioides sp., assembly GCA_964514085.1. Taxonomy (GTDB): domain Bacteria; phylum Actinomycetota; class Actinomycetes; order Propionibacteriales; family Nocardioidaceae; genus Nocardioides. The sequence continues at coordinate 6,659 of CAZEPK010000160.1, read as the reverse complement.
ACGGCACCGTGGTGCTGCGCGGGCGGGGCGACGGCTTCGAGGAGGAGGCCGAGGTCGAGGAGTGGCTCGGCGACCGGGTCGAGGTGATGTGGCTGCACTCGGCGCCGCGGGTCCGCGCCGTCCGCAACGCGGTGGGGCTGGGCGGCGTGGCGCTCGGCAGCCTGGCCCTCATGTGGGGGGTGCTGCTGACCATCGCCGGTCCGCAGGGCATGCCGGAGGTCCTCCCGAGCGTGCTGGCCCTCGGCGGCTTCGGGGCCCTGCTCGTTTCCCTGCTGCCCGACGGACTGCTGCTCCTCAAGCGGCGCACCACCCGGGCGGCGCTGAGGACGCCGGCCCCGGAGCAGGAGCTCAGCGCACCAGCGCGACCAGCGTGACCGCGACCGCGGCCACCGCGAGGACGGTGCGGACGCGGTAGGTGTCCAGCAGCCGGGCCAGGAGCACGTCGTCCCGCTTGACCAGGCGGCGGTGCAGCGGCGCGGCCCCCACGGCCGTGACGAGCACCGCCAGGCCGGCCAGCGCGACGGCGACCGCGGCCAGGACCGACCAGTCGGTGAGCAGCCACCAGGCCCCCGTCGCGGCGAGCGCGGCGTAGAGGACCGCGACCAGCGGCCAGATGTAGCCGGAGTGCCGGTCGTGGGCCTGGCGCCAGTGCGCGGCCCGCACGTGGGAGAGCGTCGGGTAGACCACCAGCGTGACCGTCGCCTGGAAGCCGGCGTGCGCGGCGGCTGCGGTCAGGAAGGCGGTGGCCGCCACGTCGCTCATGAGGACGGAGAGTAGGGCTCCCCGGCAGGCACGTCGAGGAGGAGCAGGTCCAGGACAGGTGACCGCGGCTCAGAGCAGGCCGTGGGCCTTGAGCGTGAGGTAGTGGTCGGCCAGCGCGGGGGGCAGCCGCTCGGCGTCGGCGTCGACCACGTCCACGCCGACCGCGCGCAGCAGGTCGGCGGTGTGGCGGCGCCGGACCATGGCCTGCTCCGCGGCGGCCGCGTCGTAGACCTCGTCGATCGAGGACCGCGTCGCCGCCAGCCGCTCCAGCTCCGGGTCGCGGACCGAGGCCAGGACGACCCGGTGGTGGCGGGTGAGCGACGGCAGGACGGGCAGCAGCCCCTCCTCGACCGCCGAGGGCTCCAGCGGCGTGAGCAGGACGACGAGCGCGCGCTGCCGGCCGAACTGCGTGACCGCTCCGGCCAGCGCCGACCAGTCGGCCTCGGCGATGACCGGCTCGAGGTCGGCCATGGTGTCTTGCAGGTTGGCCGCGACGTCCCGAGCACCGCGGGAGCGCAGGCGGGCGCGGACCCGGCGGTCGCCCGCCACGAAGTCGATGCGGTCGCCGGCCCGTGCGGCCAGGGCGGCCAGCAGGAGCGCGGCGTCCATCGCCGAGTCGAGCCGGGGCACGTCCTCGACCCGGCCGGCCGAGGTCCGGGAGGTGTCGAGGACCAGCACCACCCGCCGGTCGCGCTCGGGCTGCCAGGTGCGGACGACCACGTTGCGGTTGCGGGCGCTGGCCCGCCAGTCGATCGAGCGCACGTCGTCGCCGCGGACGTACTCGCGCAGCGAGTCGAACTCCGTCCCCTGCCCGCGCACCCGCACCGCGGCCCGGCCGTCGAGCTCGCGGAGCCGGGCCAGCCGGCTCGGCAGGTGCTTGCGCGACTCGAACGGCGGCAGCGACCTGACGGTTCCCGGCACGTCGAGGGTCTTCTGGCGGGCGGCCAGCCCGAGCGGGCCCCGCAGCCGGGCCGTGACACCCACCGCGTGCAGGTCGCCCCGGCGCCGAGGCCGCAGGCCGGTGCGCAGCAGGACGCGGTCGCCGGGGGAGAGGCCGATGGCGTGCCGGTTGGTGGCGGCCCCCGCCGTGGGCTGCCAGGCGTCGCGGACCACGCCCCGGAGCCGGCGGGAGCCGGTGTTCTCCACCAGCAGGACCGACTCCGCGTCGTACCCGAGCCGCACCGTGCCGACCGGCTGCCGGCTCACCGCGAGGTCCCGGACCCGGGGGGTCAGGAGGAGGTCGGCGACGTAGAGCACCAGCGTCAGCAGGAGCCAGAGCCGCACCGTGCTCGCCTCGGGGCGGAGCACGACCGGCACCAGCCCGAGGAGCAGCAGGAGCGGCAGCCGACCCGTGATGACCATGACCTGACCCGGGTCAGCGGGGGACGGGCACCGAGTTGAGGGCCGAGGCCAGCACCTCGGCCACGTCGACGCCCTCGAGCTCGGCCTCGGGCCGCAGCCCGAGCCGGTGCACCAGGGTGGCGTGGGCGAGGGCCTTGACGTCGTCGGGGGTGACGAAGTCGCGACCGGTCAGCCAGGCCCAGGCCCGCGCCGAGCGGAGCAGCGCGGTGGCACCGCGCGGGCTGACCCCGAGCGAGAGCGAGGGCGACTCCCGGGTGGCCCGGGCGATGTCCACGATGTAGCCGACCACCTCGGGGCTGACCTGCACCGTCCGCACGGCGGCCTGGCCGGCGGCGATGTCGGCCGGCCCGGCGACGGCGCTGACCCCGGCCGCGCGGACGTCGCGCGGGTCGAAGCCGGCCGCGTGCCGGCGCAGGATCTCCAGCTCGTCGGTCCGCTGCGGGATCGGCAGCACGACCTTGAGCAGGAACCGGTCGAGCTGGGCCTCGGGCAGCGGGTAGGTGCCTTCGTACTCGATCGGGTTCTGGGTGGCCGCGACCAGGAACGGCGCGGGCACCTTGTGGGAGACCCCGTCGACCGAGACCTGCCCCTCCTCCATCGCCTCCAGCAGCGCGGACTGAGTCTTGGGCGGCGTCCGGTTGATCTCGTCGGCGAGCAGCAGGTTGGTGAAGACCGGTCCCTCGCGGAAGGTCAGCTCCCCGGCCTGCCTGCTGTCGATGACCATCGAGCCGGTGATGTCGCCGGGCATCAGGTCGGGGGTGAACTGCACCCGCCGGGTGCCGACGGAGAGCGCTCCGGCCAGGGTCCGCACCAGCAGGGTCTTGGCGGTCCCGGGGACGCCCTCCATCAGCACGTGCCCGCCGCACAGGAGCGCCACGAGCAGTCCCGAGACGGCGGCGTCCTGCCCGACGACGGCCTTGCCGACCTCGGCCCGCACCGCCACGAGCCGCTCGCGGGCGTCCCCGGTGGCGGGGCCCGGCTGGGGCTCCTGGGTCTGGTCGCTCATGCGGTCGCGGCGTCCCCGCGGAGGCGGTCGGCCTCCGCGCGGAGCGCTCCTCCCGAGCGCGGTGGTGGGGTGCTCATGTGCGGCGTACCTCTCTGTCGAGCTCGGCCAGCTGCCTGGCCAGGGTGATCAGGTCGCGGTCCGAGGACGGTACGACGCCGGCCGGGCCGAGCACCGCGCGGACGTCGTCCTCGGTGCGTCCGGTGCGCCGGGCCACCTCGCGGGCCAGCACGTCGGGAGCGGTGGTGGAGCCGAGCCGCAGGCGCTCGGCGACGCGGGCCCGCGCGGCACGGCGCAGCGACTCCGCGGCGTGGCCGCGGTCGCCCGAGCGCCGGTAGAGGCGGCCCAGGCTCCGGGTGGTCTCGACGGCGCGGACCACGACGGGGAGCGGCTCGGTGGCGAGCGCACCCAGTCGGCGCGCGCGCCAGAGGACGACCGCGCCCATCGCCACCGCGAGCAGGGCCAGGCCCGGGCCCACGAAGCCGGGCAGCAGGCTCTCGAGGCTGACGCCGTCGTCGGCGGTGAGGTCGTCGAGGCTGGGGAGGTACCAGACCAGGCGGTCGTCCTGGCCGAGCAGGCGCAGCCCGACGGCGGCGTTGTCGGCGCGCAGGATCTGGCCGTTGGTCAGCGCCTGGTCGGCGCCGAAGAGGGTCAGGCCCTCGGCCGGCTCGGCCACGACGGCGCCGAGGCGTCCGCCGTAGCAGGTGCCGTCGGGGTAGAGGCTGGTCGCGTCGGTCTCGAGCCGCAGGCCGTCGAAGCGGGGGTCCGCGCACGCGGGGTCGCGGCCGTCGCCCATCGGCAGCGAGCTGCCGCCGCCCCGTGAGCCGAGCAGGTCGGCGACGCCGGGCCCCGCGCCCACCACGACCAGGCTGTGCGCGTCCTCGGTGTGGTCCAGCAGCCGCTCCACGGTGCTGCTGCCGAGGTAGTCCGGCAGCACCACGACCACGGACGTGGCGCCGTCGACCCGGAGGTCCTCGAGCTCGTCGGCGCTGCGGGCCACCTGCACCTCGACGCCGTCGTCCTCGAGGACGCGCGCCAGGGCGCGGGTCCCGTCGCGACCGGGGTTGTCGGGGTCCATGGGCGTCGAGGACTGCGTGCCGGTCCCCAGCGCCACGGCGACCACGACCGCCGCGACCAGGGCCAGGCCGATGAGCAGCGTCGACCGGTGCCGCCGCAGGAAGCCGGCCTGGACGGCCGGCGGTGCCGGGGGCGCGAGGGTAGCGGTCACCGGCGCACCACCAGGTCGTCGTCGAGGGCCAGCACGGACGCCGCCTGGTCGCGCGTGGCCGGCCGGTCGCCGTACCGCACCTGGTCGAAGAGCCGGGCGCCGTCGTGCAGCCGGTCGGCCAGGCGCGGGTGCTCCGTGGCCAGGGCGTCGGCGACCTCGCGGGCCGTGGCGCCCGGGGCGTCGGAGAGCCGTCCTCGCTCGACCTGCCGCACGGCGACGGCCCGGAAGCCCTCGACCACGGCCTCCTCGAACCGGCCGGCCGCCAGGGCGGCCTCGGCGCGCGCCCGCAGCTCGTCGGCGCTGACGACCTCCTCGGTGAGGACGGCGCCCTCCTTGTCCTTGTCGCGCGCGGTGAGGCGGGCCCGGGAGGTCAGCCAGACCAGCGCGGCCACCAGGCCCACCAGCAGCACCATCGCCATCAGCGTGGACACCGGCGAGGACTGCCCGGCGCGGTCGACGCCCTGGCCGACCTGGCGGACCAGCCAGTCGAAGACCTCGCGCAGCACGTTCTGCTGGTGGTACTCCGGGTGCAGGAGCTCGCCGCGCAGCTGGGAGCGCGCCTCGTCGCCGGACGGGTCGAGCGGCGGGTCGGGCAGGTGGGCGAGGAGCCCGACCGGCCCCGTGAGCACCGGGCTCACGAGGCGGTGATCCCGGCCTGCTGCATCAGCTCCACGTCGTAGGCCTCCTTGCGCATCCGCTGGTCGAGGTACTGCAGCGAGGTGACGGCGGAGGTGAACGGCGTGACGAAGGCGGCCGTCACGACCTGGGTCAGCGCCTGGGTCACGACGAGGACCAGCACGGAGTACTGCGAGGGCACCGCGACGGTCGCCACCTGCCCGATCAGCGTGATCGGGAGCCCCAGGAAGTTCGAGGCCACGCCGACCACCAGGAGGGTCAGCAGGGCGATGCCGAAGGTGCGCCAGAACTGCTTGCGGGTGAGCCGGAAGCCGCGCGCGACCGCGCCGAGGACGCCGATCGGCTCCAGCATCAGCGCCGGCACCGGCAGGTAGTAGATGCGGACCCAGAAGAAGACCATGAGGCAGACGAACGCCGGGACGCTGAGCAGGCCCCACACGACCACCGGCCAGAGGGCGTCGCCGGCCGCCACCACGACCAGCACCCAGAGCAGCACGTAGACGGCGACCAGGAGCAGGGCGCTGACGCCGAGCAGGAAGGCCAGCCCGATCAGCCGCCACCGCTTGCCGTGCGTGGCGGCCCAGGCCTCACCGAGGCTCAGCCGGCGGCCCACGGCCGCCGCGGCCGTGACGTGGGCGATCATCCCCGTGACCAGGATGGTCCCGAAGGCGACGAGCACCGTCCCGACGCCGAGCGACCCGAACGCGCCCACCAGCCCCACGATGTTGGAGCCGCCGTCGCTGCCCGTGGAGTCCAGCGACAGGTCGACCGCGAAGCTGAGCACCGCGGTGACCACCACCGGGACCAGGAAGGCCACCCCGGCCACGAGCACGGCCGAGCCCACGGTCGCCTTCGGGTTGAACCGGATGATGCGGAAGGCCGCGTCGTACATGTCGCCGAGCCCGAGCGGGCGCAGCGGCATGGCACCCGGCTTGTGCGCGGCGCCGAGCATCCCCGGGACCGGCGTCCACGAGCCGGGCGTGGGTGCCTGCGCGTAGCCCGGCGGGTGGCCCGGCGGCGGCGGCACCCGCCGGCCGGTGTACGACGGCGCCGGCGGCTGCGGTGGCTGCCACCCCGGGGGAGGCGGCTGCGCGCCGCCAGTCCCCGGGTCCGCCATGCCGCCAATCCTGTCAGGTGGTCCCGTCAGCCGCGGGCGATCCACCTCGTCGGGTGGAAGCGGTCACCGTGGGCGGGCGCCACGTCGCTGTCGGCGTTCTGCCGGTCCTCGGTCAGCAGGACGAAGCGCAGGTCGCCGTACTCGCCGTGCGCCAGGCACCGCGCCGGCAGCGTGATCCGCACGCTGGCCCTGCGGAGGTCCCAGCGGGCCGTGAGCCCGCGGCACGGCACCCGCGTGTCGACCTCCTCGCCGAAGTTCCCCTCGAAGGCGCGGACGTCGCTGCGGCCGCCGGGTCGCCGGAAGGCGCCGATGACCAGGCCCGAGCCGCCGCGGGACTGGACGTTGACCGCGACGTTGCCGGTCGAGACCCGGTCGAGGGCGACCGTCACGACGACGCGCGAGGGCCCGTTGTCGAAGGTGGCCCCCGTCAGGTCGAGGGGGCCGCTGGCGTCACCCGAGGGGTCCGAGATGGAGAGGGACGCCGCGCCGGCAGGCGCGGCGCCGAGCGCGACGAGGCTGAGGAGCCCGGCGAGGAGCAGCGCGACACGGCG
>CAZEPK010000159.1:0-11353 GCA_964514085.1 uncultured Nocardioides sp. | reverse complement strand
CCGCTCGGCCAGGACCAGTGCCATCCCGATGACCTCCGCGAGCTTGGCGAACTCCGAGGGCTGGATCGACAGGCCCAGCAGCCGCAGCCAGGAGCGGGAGCCGTTGATCGTCGAGCCCATGGTCAGGACCAGGACCAGCCCGCCCACCGAGAGCAGGTAGACCAGCGGCGCCACGATCCGCACCCACCGGTGGTCGAGCGCGACGACCCCGAGGAGCAGCAGCAGCCCGATCGCGATGTTGACCAGCTGCTTCTGCAGGTACGCCGTGGAGTCACCACCGGTGAGGTCCACCCGGTGCGAGGTGGCCGACCAGACGAGCACCGCCGAGAGGGCGACGAGGGCCAGGACCGCCAGCATCAGGATCCAGTCGAGGCGGCGCAGGGTGGCGGTCACGGTCAGTCCTTCCGGGCCGGCGGCAGGATCGAGCCGTCGTCCATGAACGTCGGCAGGTCGGCGGGCGGGGTGACCCCGGGGATGGCGGAGTCGGAGGGGGTGACCGTGGTCCCGGAGACGCCGTAGAGCGCCTCCCAGATCGCGCGGACGGCCGGGCCCGAGGTGCCCGAGCCGGTGCCCGCCTGGGAGACCATCATCACCACGACGTAGTTCTCGTCGTAGGTCGCGACCCACGACGTCGACTGCTTGCCGTAGACCTCGGCCGAGCCGGTCTTGCCCCGCAGGTGCACCCGGTCGAGCGGGAAGTCGGTGAACTTCCAGGCCAGGGTGCCGACCTTGGGCGTGCCCTGGAGCGCGGTGTCGACGTAGTCCAGCGCGGCCTTCGACGACGGCACGTGGCCGGAGACCACCGGCTTGAACTGGCGCAGCACCGTCCCGTCGGGCGCCACGATCGCCTTGGCCACGCGCGGCTCGTAGAGGGTGCCGCCGTTGGACAGCGCGGCGTACGCGCGGGCCAGCTGCAGCGGCGTGACGATCGTGTCGCCCTGGCCGATCGCGAAGTTCACGGCGTCGCCGGCGCGGTAGTGGTTGCCGTCGAGGCAGAACTCGTGGGCGAAGAGCTGCAGGTAGGCGTTCTTGGCGGAGTGCTCGCGGTCCATCGTGCAGTAGTAGGACTTCATCGACTCCCAGTAGGACTGCTTCCAGGTGCGGTCCGCGATCCGGCCGGGCGCCTCGCCTGGCAGGTCGATGCCGGTGCGGGACCCGAAGCCGAACGACTTGGCCTCGTCGACCAGCGGGGCCTTGGCGTCCACGTCGGTCTCGTCGGTGCCGTACTGCTGCCAGTACTTCAGCCCGACCCGGTAGAAGAAGGTGTCGCAGGAGATCTGGAGGGCCTGGTCGAAGCCGATGAGGCCGAACGCCGCGGACTCGTAGTTCTTGAAGAGCCGGTTGCCGACCTGCAGCCCCGAGGAGCAGTCCAGCCGGGTGTCCTCGGAGAAGCCGTTGTTGAGCGCACCGACCGTCATGATCGGCTTCCAGGTCGAGCCCGGAGCGAACTGGCCCTGGGTGGCCCGCCCGAGCAGCGGCGTGCCGGCCTGCTCGGAGTAGAGCCGCGACAGCTCCTTCTTGGAGATCCCGCCCACCCACACCGACGGGTCGTACGTCGGCTGGCTGGCCATCGCCACGACCCGGCCGGTCTTGGCCTCCATCACGATGGCGGCACCGGAGTCGGCCACGTAGTTCTTGTGCGTCACCGGGTCGTAGGTCTGCCGCGCGGTCTGGATGGTCGAGGCCAGCTGCTGCTCGACCACCGACTGCACGCGGGCGTCGATGGAGGTGACCAGGGTGTCGCCGGGCTGCGCGGAGACCTCGGCCTCGTCGCCGATGACCCGGCCCATGGAGTCCACGGCCACCTGCTGGTAGCCGGGCATCCCGCGCAGCCAGGCGTCGTACTCCTTCTCCACGCCGGCCCGCCCGACGACCGAGGCGCCGTTGACCGACTTGTCGCCGTCGCGCTTGGCCTTGTCGTACTCCTCGCCGGTGATCGGGCTGAGGTAGCCCAGCAGGTGCGCGGCGTTGATGCCGTACGGCGCGGGGTAGGCGCGCAGGCTCTGCTGCTCGGCGGTCACGCCGGGGAAGTCCTCGGGCTGCTCGAGCACCCGCAGCGCCATCGGCTGCGGCACGTCGACCGCCACCGGGACCGGCTGGAAGGGCGAGCCGTTCCAGCAGTCGCCCTGCACCGCCTTGTCCTCGCCGCAGGCGGTGAGCAGCCGGTGGATCCGCGGCACCGCCACGTCGGTCACCCGGGAGACGCGGTGCAGCAGCGAGCGCTGCTCGGTGTCGGAGAGCTTGGCCAGCGTGCCACGGTCGACCGAGACCACCCACGACGTCCGGTTGGCCACCAGCGGGCGGCCCTCGTCGTCGACGATCAGCCCCCGCTGCGGCTGGACGACGACCTCGCGCACGGACTGGGAGGCAGCCTGGGCGGCGTACTCCTCGCCGCTGACGACCTGGAGGTAGTAGAGGCGGACCAGCAGCGTGGCGAAGAGCGAGAACACCAGGGCCTGGATCACGACCAGCCGCAGCCGGCTGCGGTCCGCGCCGCTGCTCATGCTTCTCGGGGTCCCCGCGGAAGCGTGGCTCCCGCGCGGAGCGCCCTCTGGCCGCGCTGTGGTGAGGTGGTCATGCCAGGACCCGGTCGGGCTCGACCTTCGCGAGGAGCCCCAGCGTCAGGGGGACGACGACCAGGGCCAGCGCGACGTCCCAGACCAGGCTGACCACCTCGACGCGGAGGAGCTCGCCCACGCCCACCGCGGGGTCGTGCATCAGCAGGCCGGTGAGCGCGAAGACCGACGTGCCGACGAACGACGCGGCGGCGGCGACCGGCAGCCACTGCGTCACGCGCGCCGGACCCGGGGTCGCGAGCCGGCCCGCGACGTACCCGACGACCATCAGCGCCAGCGCCCAGCGACCCGCCACGTGGTCGGCGGGCGGGGCCAGGTCGAGCAGCAGTCCGGCGCCGAAGCCGAGGACCAGCCCGAGCTCGGACCCGTGGGCCAGCGCCGCGGCCACCACGACCAGCAGGACCAGGTCGGGGACGACGCCCTGCACGGCGAGGTGGGAGAAGACCGAGGCCTGGGCCACTAGGGCGACGGAGACGGCCAGCACGGCGGCGAGGGCGCGCGGCAGCGGGAAGAGGGGGTTCACCGCACGCTCCCCTCGCCCTCGATGAGCCCGCGGTCGCTGGCGGTCCCGGACGGCACCACGACGCCGACGAGGTCGAGGGCCGAGAAGTCGACGAAGGGCTCGATCACGGCGCGCTGGGTGGTCTCGCGGAGGCTGGAGTAGACCGAGTCGACCCGGCCGACCGGCACGCCGGAGACGTACGGCGCGCCGTCCTGGCTGCCCCACGTCACCACGGTCTCGCCCTTGGCGGGCACGTAGGTCTGGTCGACCAGCTCCAGGTCGAGCCGGGCGTCCTGCCCCAGGTCGCCGCGCCCGTGGAGGAAGCCGACCTTCATGCTCCGGCCGACCCGTCCACCCACGGTGGAGTCGGCGTCGACCACGAGCAGCACGGTCGCGGTGGTCGAGGTGACCCGCAGGACCCGGCCCACCAGTCCCTGGCCGTTGACCACGGTCATGTCCGGCGCCAGGCCGGCGCGCGAGCCGGCGTCGATGGTGACGGTCCGGGAGAAGGACTGGGCGGAGCCGATCGCGGTCACGTGCGCGGGCACCAGCGCGTAGCCGATGGAGCCGGCGGTCGCGGCGAGGTCGTCGTACTCCTGCAGCCGGTTGCGGTCGTAGTCGCTCGACGCGAGCTCGGAGCGGAGCTGGTCGTTCTGGTCCTGCAGCCGGTCGTTGTCGGAGGCCAGGTCGTGCTTGCTGCGCAGCCAGTGGGGCACGCCGAACACCGGGTCGGCCACGCTGCTCACGCCGGACTCGACCGGGCCGTAGACCTCGCCCACCAGCCGGCGGAGCGGGTCGACCGCAGCACCGTCGTTGACGTGGTCGAGCGTCATCAGGGTCACGCAGGCGAGCACCAGCGCGAGGACCAGCGAGCGGCGCGGGCGGCCGGGCTCACGCGGCTCGAGGCTGCCCCGGCGGTTGAGCCGGTCCTCGACGACCGGACGCGCCGTACGCCGCGCCGACGGGCGGGTGAGCAGGTCGGTCACGGGTCGATCACGCCGTCCTGGCCAGGCTGCGGCGCTCGGTGACCAGCACCTGCTGGAGCGCCTCGAACTCCTCGACGCACCGGCCGGCGCCGTGCACCACCGAGCGCAGCGGGTCCTCGGCCAGGTGGACCGGCATCCCGGTCTCGTGGCTCAGCCGCTCGTCGAGGCCGCGCAGCAGCGCTCCCCCACCGGTGAGCACCAGGCCGTGGTCCATGATGTCGCCGGCCAGCTCGGGCGGGGTCTGGTCCAGGGTCTGGCGGACCGCGTCGATGATCGCGTGCAGCGGCTCCTCGATGGCGCTGCGGACCTCGGAGCTGGAGAGGGTCACGCTGCGCGGCAGCCCGGAGACCAGGTCGCGGCCGCGGATCTCGGCCTCGCGGTCCAGCGCGCCCGGGAAGGCGGAGCCGAGGGTCGTCTTGACCTCCTCGGCCGTGGCCTCGCCCAGCAGCAGGGCGTGCTCCTTCTTCATCCAGGTCGTGATGGCGCGGTCGAGCTCGTCGCCCGCCGTACGCACGCTCAGGCTGGTGACGATGCCGCCCAGGCTGATCACGGCCACCTCGGTGGTGCCGCCGCCGACGTCGACGACCATGTTGCCGGTCGCGCGGTGCACCGGCAGCCCGGCGCCGATGGCGGCCGCCATCGGCTCCTCGATGATGTAGACCCGGCGGGCGCCCGCCTGGTAGCCGGCCTCCTTGACCGCCCGCTGCTCCACGGCGGTGATGCCGCTGGGCACGCACACCACGATCCGGGGCTTGGTCAGGTAGCGGCGGCGGTGGACCAGCGCGATGAAGTGCCGCAGCATCTGCTCGGTCGCCTCGAAGTCGGCGATCACGCCGTCCTGCAGCGGCCGGATCGCGGTGATGTCCTCCGGCGTGCGACCGATCATCTGCTTGGCGTCGTGGCCGACCGCGACCAGCTCACCGGTCTTCTCGTCGACGGCGACGACGCTGGGCTCGTCGACGAGCACGCCCCGCCCACGCACGTACACGAGCGTGTTGGCAGTGCCGAGGTCGACGGCCATGTCCCGGCCGACGAAGTTGTTCGCCATCCGTCTGTCCTTGGGTGCGGGGAAGCGTGCGGGGAAGACGAAGTGGGCAGGACGCCCCACTCCGGCACCCACGAGGCTAAGGAGCGACGGCACTCCGGCCCGGCAGGCTCGCCGGGGCTGGTGTGACAGATGTGACTGGTGGTGGCTGCGGTCCGGAGGGGCGGTGGCTGGGCAACGGCCATCCCCAGGGACAACGGTTGGTCGCCCACCACCCACCTGTGCAGGACGGTTGCCGACCCACCGCCCCTCGGACGGCAGCCCTGACCGCAGAGCTCAGGAAGACAGGCTCGGGAACCAGATCGCGATCTCCCGCTCGGCGGACTCGGCCGAGTCCGAGCCGTGCACGAGGTTCTCGCGGTTCGACAGCGAGAGGTCGCCGCGGATGGTGCCGGGCGCGGCCTTGCGGCCGTCGGTGGCGCCGTTGAGGGCGCGGACCACCTCGATCGCCTCGTCGCCCTCGAGGACCAGGGAGACCAGGGGGCCGCTGCACACGAAGTCGCGCAGCGGCGGGTAGAAGTCCTTGTCGACGTGCTCGGCGTAGTGCTGGTCGGCCAGCGCGGCGTCGATGGTGCGGTGCTCCATCGCCAGGATGGTGAGGCCCTTGGCCTCGAACCGGGACAGGATCTCCCCCACCAGCCCGCGGCGGACGGTGTCGGGCTTGAGCAGGACCAGCGTGCGTGACATGAGCGGAACCCTAGCCGCGCAGGTCGGCGGCCCTCGCGGCGACGTCCGCCGGGACCGGCGCGGAGGTCAGCGCGTCGGTCTGCAGCTCGCCGGCGGCCATCCGCAGCGGGAGCACGCCGGCCCAGGTGCCGGCCTCGACGTCCTCGGGCTCGTCGCCGACCGGGCCCGTGCGGAGCTTGTACGACGCCTCGGCCAGCGGTACGGCGAGCACCGCGGTGCCGGCCAGCTCCTTGCGGTTCGGCCGGCGCAGGGTGGCGGCCCGACCCGGGACGATCTGGTCCACCACGAGGTCCAGCGCGCGGGCCAGCTCGTCCTCGGAGTCGACCAGGCGGGCCGCACCGATGACCACGGCCGAGCGGTAGTTCATCGAGTGGTGGAAGCCGGAGCGCGCCAGCACCAGGCCGTCGACGGCGGTGACCGTCACGCAGACCGGGGCGCCCGGCGCCCGGCGCAGCCAGCCGGCACCGACCGAGCCGTGCAGGTAGAGCTGGTCGCCCTCGCGGTCCAGCGCGAAGGCCACCGGGAGCGCGACCGGGAAGGAGTCGGGGTCCTCACCGGTCACGACGGCCACGTGGGCCACGAACTGGGTGGCCAGGAAGTCGAGCATCGCCTCGCGGTCCTCGACCCCCCGCTCCCGCAGCCGGGTGAGCCGGGTGCGCTCGCTCACCGGGCCTCCGCGTCGTAGGCCGCGAAGGCCGCCGCGCGCTCGCGCTCGATCTTCCGGCCGAGCAGGTACGCCGTGGCCCACAGCAGGCCGAACACGCCGCCGAGGAAGAACATCATGCCGATGGCGAAGCCCAGACCGATCGCCGCGACCTGCACCAGCCAGCCCAGCCCGTAGGCCCACTCGCGGCGCAGCATGCCGGCGATGAGCAGGCAGGCCACCGCCAGCCCGAGGCCGACGGCCAGTGCCACGGCCGGGTCGACGTCGGCCACGCTGATGAGCACCGGCGTGGTCAGGCCCAGGGTGATGGCCTCCAGCGACAGCACCGCCGCGCACATCCCCCGGCGCGGCGACCGCTGGCGCTCGCGCTCGTCGGCGGTGCTCACCGGCTGCGCCGCTTCAGCATCGTCCGCGCCTCACCGACGGTCACGACCGAGCCGGTGACCAGCACCCCGCCGGCGCCGATCGAGGACCCGGACTGCTCCTCGGCCAGCGTGGCCGCGGCGTCGATGGCGTCGGCCAGCCGCGGCTCCACGGTGACCCGGTCCTCGCCGAAGACCTCCACGGCCACGGCGGCCAGCTCGGCCGCCGGCATCGCGCGGTCGGTGGAGTTCTGGGTGCAGACGACGTGGGACAGGTGCGGCTCGAACGCCGCCAGCAGCCCCTCGGCGTCCTTGTCCCCCATCACGCCGATCACGCCGATGAGCGGGTCGAGGGTGAAGGAGTCCTCCAGCGCCGCGGCCGCGGCCTCCGCGCCGTGCGGGTTGTGCGCGGCGTCGAGCACGATCGTGGGGCCGGTGCGGACGATCTCCAGCCGTCCCGGCGAGCTGACCTCCGCGAACGCCGCCCGCACCAGGTCGTCGTCGAGTGGCTGGTCGCCACCGACGAACGCCTCGACGGCCGCCAGCGCGACGGCGGCGTTCTGGGCCTGGTGCGCGCCGTAGAGCGGGACGAACAGGTCGTCGTAGCGCGCGCGCAGCCCCTGGAGCGACAGCACCTGGCCGCCGACCGCCGGCGTCCGGGCGATGACGCCGAAGTCGATGCCCTCGCGGACCGCGGTCGCCTCGACCTCGCTGATCCGCTCGAGCAGCACAGCGGCGACGTCCGGCTCCTGCTGCGCCAGGACGGCGACGGCACCGGGCTTGATGATCCCCGCCTTCTCCACCGCGATCTGGGCGGGCGAGTCGCCGAGGTACTTCGCGTGGTCCACCGCGATGGGCAGGACGACGGCCACGGCGCCGTCGGCGACGTTGGTGGCGTCCCACGAGCCGCCCATCCCGACCTCGACCACGGCGACGTCGACGGGGGCCTCGGCGAACCGCGCGTACGCCATCGCCACGACGGTCTCGAAGAAGGACAGCGGGTGGTCCTCCTCGGCGTCGACCAGGGCGATGTAGGGAGCCACGTCGTTGAACGCCGCCACGAACTCCTCGTCGCTCAGCGGCTCGCCGTCGACCGAGATCCGCTCGTTCATGACCTCGACGTGGGGGCTGGTGAACCGCCCGGTGCGCAGGTCGAGGGCCCGCAGCAGCGTGTCGATCATGCGCGAGGTGGAGGTCTTGCCGTTGGTCCCGGTGAGGTGGATCAGCGGGTAGGAGGACTGCGGGTTGCCCAGGACGTCGAGGAAGGCGGTGATGCGGTCCAGCGACGGCTCGAGCTTGGTCTCCGGCCAGCGGGACAGCAGCGCGTCCTCGGCCTCCGCGAAGGTCTGGGCCAGGCGGGGGGCGACGTCGGCGTCGGGCAGGTCGGTCATGGTGGGCCAAGTCTAGGGAGGCGGGCCGCCGGCAGCCGGTGACACCGAGGTAGAACACGTTCTAGGTTGATGCCGTGAAGACCACCGCCGCCGTCGTCGAGAGCCAGGGCCAGCCGTTCACCATGAGCGAGGTCGAGCTCGACGACCCGCGCGAGGACGAGGTCCTGGTGAAGATGGTGGCCACCGGGCTGTGCCACACCGACCTGACGATGGGGCACTTCCTGCCCGCGGAGATGTTCCCCAACGTCTTCGGCCACGAGGGCGCCGGCGTGGTGGAGGCGGTCGGGGCGGGGGTGCAGGGGCTCGAGCCCGGTGACCACGTCGTGATGAGCTTCCGCTCCTGCCGCGCGTGCGCCACGTGTCGCAAGGGGCTCGTGGGCTACTGCGACCAGACCCTGCTGCTCAACTACATGGGCATGCGGATGGACGGCAGCACCTCGCTCCGGCGGGGCGACCAACAGGTCTTCGGCAGCTTCTTCGGCCAGTCCAGCCTGGCCGCGCACGCGCTGGCCTACGCCGACAACTGCGTGAAGGTCGACCCGGACCTGGACCTGACGCTGCTGGCGCCGTACGGCTGCGGCTTCCAGACCGGCGCCGGCACGGTGCTGAACGTGCTCCAGCCGGGCGCCGACGACAGCCTCGTCGTCTACGGCGTCGGTGCGGTCGGGCTGGCCGCCGTCGCGGCGGCCGCGGCGGAGGGCGTCGGGTCCATCGTCGCCGTCGACCCCCTGGCCAGCCGGCGCGAGGTGGCGCAGCGCCTGGGCGCGACCACCGTGGACCCGACCGACGTGGACGACGTCGTGGGCCGGGTCAAGGAGCTCACCGGTGGCGGGGCGGCGTACGGCATCGACACCACGGCGATCCCCGCGGTGGTCAAGCAGGCCCAGCAGTCGCTCGCGGCCCGCGGGACCCTGGTGGCCCTCGGCCTCGGGGCGGAGGAGTACGTCCTCGACGCCATCGACCTGCTCCAGGGCGGCAAGACCGTGCGGTCCTCCATCGAGGGCGACGCCGACCCGCAGGAGATGGTGCCGCGGCTGATCGCGATGCGCGCCGCCGGCACCTTCCCGATGGACGACCTCGTCACGACCTACCCGGCCGACCAGATCGCCCAGGCGGTCGCCGACGTGACCAGCGGCGCGGTGGTCAAGCCCGTGCTGGTGTGGTGATCCGCAGGTTCACCATGTCCACGACCGGCACGTAGCCGATCGCGGCGTAGATCTTGTTCGACGTGGGGTTGGCCTGGTCGGTGAAGAGGCAGACCCGGGAGCCGCTGTCGCGCAGCAGCCGCGACACGTGGGCGGTGAGCGCGCTGGCGAAGCCGTGCCCGCGCCGCGGACCCGGCGTGTAGACGGGACCGACCCTGGCCACGGCGAAGCGCGGCGCGTTGAAGCCCACCAGGCTGACCGGCTCGCCGCGCATGTCCTCCCACAGCCAGATCCGGCCCTCGGAGATCCGGGCGTCGATGTCCGCCTCGTCGAACTGCTCGCCCTCGCCCTGGCTCTCCAGCCGGCCCGCCTGCGCCGCCGCGTCCGCGTGGAAGGCGCGGAACCACGCCAGGGCCAGGTCGGCGTCCGACGCCACCGCGGCCCGGGGTCGCCCGTCCGGCACCGGCCGCGGCTCGACCAGCCGGTCCAGCACGTGCAGGCGCATGTGCTCGTGCACCCGCGAGGTGCGGCCGGTGCGCCGGGCCAGCTCGGCCCCGAGCTCCTCGGCGGCCGGCAGCGCGCCGTTCAGCCCGCTCACCTGCTCCCCGCGCTCGACCAGTGCGGCCGCCACGGCCCGCGCGGCCGCCGTCGGCATCGGCAGGACGTAGAGGGGGTACGGCGCGAACGGTGCGGTCCGCATCGCCACCCCGACGGGCTCGCCGGTGGCCTCGTCCACGACGGTGAGCCACCACCGAGGGAAGTCGGGCTCCGGCTGGCCGAGCTCCAGCGCCTCGACCGCGCCGGCGGTGGAGGTGGCGACCACCGTGGTGAGCACCGGATCGGCCTGGAGCAGCGCTCCGGCCCGCTGCAGGAAGGCGCGCGGGTCGCCGGTGAACTCCAGCGCGTACGTCACCGGAGCGACGTTAGTGGCACCTTCCAGACGACGTCGCGGGAGACCCCGCTGCCGGTGGTGAGGAGCGCGCGGACCCCCGCGTGCTGCGGCGGCCCGAACCGGTAGGCGTAGGTGACGTCGGCGAAGCGGCCGAGCAGGCCCTCGACCCCGAGCACCCGGTGGCTGTGCGGCTCCAGCGTCCAGGACTGCTCCGCGGACTCCCCCGCCGAGCCGTCCTCGCGCAGCAGCTCGACGACCAGCGTGGCCTCGTCGGCGTACGCGCGGTCGTGGGCCACGTGGACGTCCAGCCCGTTCAGCCCCTCGTCGACGAACCACACCGCGGTCGGCTGCAGGGTCGGCGCCAGGGCCAGTGCCGCGGGCTTGGGCCGGCCCTCGTGGTCCAGCAGCCCCCAGCCGGCGCCGGGCTGCAGGTCGCGCAGCCACAGCACGATCCCGCCGCCGCACCCCGAGCCCGGCCGGCGCCACTCGCCGAACACCTCGGCCATCACCTCGCCGGTGACGCGCTGGGCGTCGGACCCGGTCGCGTCCGGGCCGTACCGCCGGCACAGGTAGTGCTCGCGCACGTCGGCGAAGTCCCAGTCGGCGCCGTTGTCCCGGGGCACCCCACCGTCCACCACCGGCTCGGTGAGGTTGCTGAAGGCCAGGCACTCCGAGGCGAACCCCACCCGGCTGTGCCGGGCGTCCGGCAGGTCGCGGAGGTAGGCACCGACGCCGAAGTACTGCGCGATGCCCGTGTCCACCCGGGTCACCGGCTCGCCACCCGACGGCGAGGAGTCGACCCAGACCGCGTCCAGCCCGGACTCCGCGACGACCGGCCGCAGCAGCGCGGCCAGCTCGCCGGCGTAACCGGTGGACGGGCCGACCCCGAACATCGCCGCCTGCTGCTCGTGCTCGGCCGACCCGCACACGACCACCGTGGAGGGGTGGGCCGACAGCCGGGCGCACTGGTCGGCGACCTCGGTCCTGACCGTGTCGGCGAAGCCCCCGTCGGACAGCGGGTAGTCGAAGGTGGCGAACATGAGGTCCTGCCAGACCAGGAGCCCGAGCTCGTCACAGGTGGCGTGGAAGTCCTCGGTCTCGTA
>CAZEPK010000158.1:0-11366 GCA_964514085.1 uncultured Nocardioides sp. | reverse complement strand
CACGCCCGCCGCGGCCGGGCTCCACCCGGCCGCCTGGAGCTGCTGGGACAGCACGAAGACCACCACCGACCACAGCGCGGAGTTGGCCGCGATGCCCCCGGCCCCGCCGAGGAGCCGCCGCGAGCGCGTCACCTCCGCCGGCAGCAGCGGGTCGGGCGCCCGGCGCTCCCAGGCCCAGGTGGCCCCGGCGCCGGCCAGGGCGAGGAGGAACGAGGCGGCCACCACCAGGTCGGGCGCCGAGCCGGTGCCCAGCCCGATGACGGCGGTGACGAAGGCCGTGACCGCCACGGTGGCCAGCGCCGCGCCGACGGCGTCCAGGCGCCGGGGCCGGCGTACGGCGTCGCGGGCGTCCGGCGGCAGCACCCACTGCGCGGCCGCGGCCAGGAGGAGCGTGATCGGCACCGTGAGCCAGAAGATCCAGCGCCAGCCGAGGAGCTCGGTGACCACCCCGCCGTAGACGGCGCCACCCAGCGCCCCGGACGCGCCCGAGACCGCCGAGGCCGCGAAGGCCCGCGTGCGCCAGGGCTCGTCGGGGAAGAGCGAGCCGGTCAGGGCCAGCGCGCTGGGGTAGGCCACGGCCGCTCCGAGGCCGATCACCACCCGGCCCACCATGAGCAGCGCGGCCGACGGCGCGGTGGCGCAGACCACGGAGCCCAGGGCCAGCAGCAGGACCCCGCCCAGGAACACCGGTCGCCGCCCGAGCACGTCGGCCACCCGCCCTGCGACCAGCAAGCCGCCGGCCAGCGCCAGCGAGGTCGAGTTGAGCACCCACGCCCGGCCGGCCGCGCCCAGGTGCAGCTCCGCGCCCACGTGGGGCAGGGCGAGCGAGACCGCCAGGCCGTCGAGCACCGCCAGCAGCTGGACGCCGGCCAGGACCAGGGTCAGGACCAGGGGGTGCCGCTCGGTCACGGCCCCTCCGCCGTGCCGGGGTCGTCGGCCACCAGCCAGCCGACCTCGAGGTGCGCCGGCCCGCGCTGCCACTCCAGCGCCGGGCCGAGCATCGTCCGCTGCTGGGCCCTGGCCCACTGGGACACCGCGCCGTAGGCGGCGAGGAGCTGCGGGAACTCCGTGTCGCGCCCGTGGACCTCGGTCCGCGCGACGGTCCCCCCGGGCAGCAGCACGTCGCCCTCCCCGCTCACCGGCAGGCAGACCTCGACCTCCCGCGGGGCGTCGGCGTTGTCGACGTCGTGGCGCTCCGGCGGCCAGCCGTAGCGCAGCACCGGGTCGCCGACCACGCTGCGCCGCTCGCGCTGCGCCCGCTCGGTCAGCGCGGTCAGCGCGTGGGTCATGAGCGATGGGACCTCGGCCAGCCTGACCACCCGGCGACGGACCAGGGCGCCGACCTCCTCCACCTCGGCCAGCCGCACCTCGAAGGAGTCGATGAGCTCCTGGAAGCCGCTGAACAGCCGGGCCAGGTGGTCGCGGTCGCGACGGCCCCGGTCCACCTGCTCCTCCACGGTGGTCCAGTGCCGCTCGAGCCGGGCCAGGCGCGAGGCCGGGTCGGGTTCGCGCAGGATGGCGCCGACCTCGTCGAGGGGTACGTCGAGCTGCCGCAGGGTCCGGGCCAGGACGGCGGTCTCGACCTGGCTCGCGGCGTACCACCGGTAGCCGCTGTGCGGCTCGACGTGCACCGGCTCGAGGATGCCGGCCGCGCCGTACCGGCGGATGGTGGCGGGGGAGAGCCCGCTCGCCTGGGCGAGCTCGCCGATGGTCAGGCGGTCCATCCCTCCAGCCTGGAGGCTCTCACCGTGACAAGGTCAAGCCCGCGCACGGGACGGCCCAGGAAGGGGACGAGGCCCGGCGCACGGCGCCGGGCCTCGTGCTCGCGCCCTCGGCGTCGTCGGGGGGGCGACGCCAGGACGAGAGCGGACCCCCCGTCGCATGGGGTCAACGAGGGGCCCTTGCCGATTTCGCAGTGCTCCCTCCGAAGTCGACGGGAAAAGGTAAGCACAACCGCGCCCCGCCTGTCATGTCTTTGCCCTCAGTGGAAAAGTGGCCCCCATGAGCGGTCTGGACTTCCTCCCCAACGACCATCGGCGCCTCTTCATCGGCGGGCAGTGGGCCGACGCGGAGGACGGCGCGACCTTCGACGTGCTCGACCCCGCCGACGGGTCCGTGCTGTGCCAGGTGGCCGACGGCAGCGTCGCCGACGGGCAGCGCGCCCTGGAGGCCGCGGTGGCCGCGCAGGACGACTGGGCCCGCACGCCGCCGCGCGACCGGGGCGAGATCCTGCGGCGGGCCTTCGAGCTGGTGGCCTCGCACATCGACGAGTTCGCCGAGCTGATGAGCCTGGAGATGGGCAAGACCCTCAAGGAGGCCGCCGGCGAGGTGACCTACGGCAACGAGTTCCTCCGCTGGTTCTCCGAGGAGTCGGTGCGCATCCACGGCCGGTGGATGCAGGCGCCCGCCGGCGGGAGCCGCCTGCTGACCTTGAAGAAGCCGGTCGGCCCGTGCCTGTTCGTCACGCCGTGGAACTTCCCCCTGGCCATGGGCACCCGCAAGATCGGCCCGGCGGTCGCGGCGGGCTGCACGATGGTGGTCAAGCCGGCCCAGCAGACTCCGCTGAGCATGCTGGCCCTGGCGGCGGCGTTCGCCGAGGCCGGCCTGCCCGACGGGGTGCTCAACATCGTCCCCACCACCCACGCCGGCGACGTCAGTGCCGCGGTGATGGCCGACCCGCGCCTGCGCAAGGTGAGCTTCACCGGCTCGACCGGGATCGGGAAGCAGCTGGTCAAGCAGGCGGCCGACCAGCTCCAGCGGGTCAGCATGGAGCTGGGCGGCAACGCGCCGTTCCTGGTCTTCGAGGACGCGGACGTCGACGCCGCGGTCGACGGCGCGATGCTGGCCAAGATGCGCAACATGGGCGAGGCCTGCACCGCGGCCAACCGCTTCCTGGTGCACTCCTCGGTCTCCGACGAGTTCGCCAAGAAGCTGGCCGACCGGATGGGGGCCCTCACCCTGGGCCGCGGCCAGGACGACGGCACCGACGTCGGGCCGCTCATCGACGACAAGGCGCTGGCCTCGGTGACCAAGCTGGTCGACGACGCCGTCTCCGCCGGCGCCTCGGTCGTGGTCGGCGGCCAGGCCCACGGCGGGCCGGGCTTCTTCTACCCGCCCACGGTCCTGGTCGACGTGCCGCACGACTCCGAGCTCAACCGCGAGGAGATCTTCGGCCCGGTCGCGCCGATCACCACCTTCGAGACCGAGGAGGAGGCGGTGGCCAAGGCCAACGACACCGAGTACGGCCTCTCCTCCTACGTCTACACCCGCGACCTCGAGCGCACGATCCGGCTGGCCGAGGCCCTGGACTTCGGCATGGTCGGGGTCAACACCGGGCTGGTCTCCAACCCGGCGGCGCCGTTCGGTGGCGTCAAGGCCAGCGGGTTCGGCCGCGAGGGCGGCTTCGAGGGCATCGAGGAGTACCTCGACACGACGTACGTCGCGCTGGCCGTCGACTGACGACTCGACGGTGGCTGAGGTGCGAGGCCGTCCACGGCCGAGCCTCGAAGCCGGGTGACCCGGGGCTGGGACCCGGTCGGCTCCCAGCACCAGTGCGTGCGGTTTCGAGGCTCGTCGCTGGCGCTCCTCGCACCTCAACCACCGTGGGTCAGGCGGTGGGAGCAGCTGAGTCCACCCTCTTGGCCACCGCCTTCGGGGCGGCGGGCGCAGCAGGCTCCGGCTCGGAGGTGCCGTTGGTGGCGCCCGCGATGCCCTTCTTGATCATGCCCTCGAGGTCAATGCCGGTGGTCGTCTTGAGCATGCTGAGCGTCTGCACCACGTTGTCGGTGACCTGGCGGGGCAGCGCCCCGGCCCCGTCGGTCGAGAGCACCGTGAGGGTGTCGATGGCCGCGATCGGGGCGGCGACCTCCTTGGCGATCTGCGGCAGCACCTGGATCAGCATCTGGAGCACGGCCGCGTCGTTGTAGTGGGCGAACGCCGCCGCCCGCTTGTCCATCGCCTCGGCCTCGGCCTGGCCCACCGCGAGGGTGGCGGCCGCCGTGGCCTCGCCCTCGGCGCGGGTGGCGTCGGCCTCGGCGGTGCGACGGGCCTTCTCCGCCTCACCGCGCTTGGCGCCCTCGATGGCCTCGGCCTCCGCCAGCGCCGAGCGCTTGGCCTTCTCCGCCTCACCGGACAGCCGGGCCTTCTCGGCGTCCGCCTCGGCGGCGGCGATGGTGGCGGCCTTGCGGGCCTCGGCAGCCGCGATCTCGGCGGACCGGTTGGCCTCGGCCTCCTGCTCCACCTTGTAGCGGGCGGCGTCGGCCGGCTTGCGGACCTCGGTCTCGAGCTGGCGCTCGGTCAGCGCCGCCTGCCGGACGGCGACCTTCTCCTGCTCGGTCAGGATCGCCTGGTCCCGGTCGGCCTGGGCCAGCGGCCCGGACGCGTTGGCCTGGGCCGACGCGGCGTCGGTCTCGGCCTTGATCTCGGCCTGCTTGAGGGCCAGCGTCCGCTGGGAGATCGCGATCTCCTGCTCGGCGGCGATGGTGGCCTGCTCGGCCGCCTGCCGGGCGTTCGCCTCGGCGATCCGGGCCGCCTGGCCGACGCGGGCCGCCTCGGGGCGGCCGAGGTCGGCGAGGTAGGACCCGTCGTCGGTGACGTCCTGGATCTGGAAGGTGTCGAGGATCAGCCCCTGGCCGGTGAGCGAGGTCTCCGACTCCTCGGCGACCCGCTGGGCGAACGCCGCGCGGTCGCGGATGATCTGCTCGACGGTGAGCCCGCCGATGATCGAGCGCAGCGCGCCGGCCAGCACCTCCTGGGTGAACGGCTCGACGTCGGCCTGCTGGCTGAGGAACCGCTGGGCGGCCAGCCGGATCTGGTCGGCGTTGCCGCCGACCTTGACGATCGCCACGCCGTCCACGTTGAGCTTGATGCCCTGGCCCGAGACCGCGCCGCGGATCTGCACCGAGATGCGGCGGCTCGACAGGTCCATGGTGGCCAGCTTCTGCACGAACGGGATGACGAACGTCCCGCCGCCGAGGATCACCTTCTGGCCCGAGAGGTCGGTGCTCAGCGCGCCCGTCTCCGGGTTGAGGACCGCCTTCCCCTTCCGGCCGGTGACGATGTAGGCCTGGTTGGGCCCGGCCACCTTGTAGCGGCTCGTGATCAGCAGGATCAGGAGCACGACGAGGACGGCGAGACCGGCGAGCGGGATGAGCATGGTTCCTCCGAGGGAGCTTGGGAATTGCTACGACGAACTACTCGGGCAGTTCGTTCCAGACCGGCGCCACGAGCACCGCGGTGGGGGACAGGATCTGGGTCACGTGCACCTCGGTGCCGGGCTCGATGGGCGCCGCGGCCCTGGCGTTGAGCTGCACGCTGTGGCCGCCGATCATCAGGCGGACCGCGCCGAAGCCGTCGGCCGGGATGGGGCTGATCACGCGCCCGGCCCGACCGAGCGCGTCGTCGGCGCTCAGGGTCCCGTCGCTGCCGCCGTCCTTGACCAGCTTGGTCAGCCACCAGGCCAGCCAGCCGACCGCGACGCCCGCGCCGATGCCCACGGGCACCGACACGACGGCGGGGGTACCGATCCCCTGCATGAGGGCGGCGCCGAAGCCGAACGCGGAGACGAAGCCGCCGATGACGGCGCTGGAGAACACGTCGCCGGCCAGGGCGTCGAAGACCCCGTCGAAGAGGTCGCCCAGGACCAGTGAGACCCCGACCAGCACGAGCCCCACGAGGCCGATGACCAAGAATGTCGTCACGGAGCTCCGTCCCTCGGGGAGCAGAGCCTAACCGCACGGAGGTCGAGCCAGGGGTGGAACCGTACGCAGGGGTCCGCGAGCAGTACCTCCGCTTCGCCGACGAGGCGGCGGGCGAGTCGCCCGGCTTCGTGGCCTGGGCCGGCAGCGTGGCCGAGGACCCCGAGGTCCTGGCCTGGATCGACACGCTGCCCGGGCTGAAGAAGCAGCCCAACCTGGTGCTCGCCGCAGCGCGCTGGCACGGCGTCCCCGCACCCGGGCCGTACGCCGGCCTGCGGGACGCGCTGCTGGGCGACGACGGCGCCGTCCGGGCCACGATCCTGGCCCGGTCGACCCAGACCAACGAGGTGGGCCGGCTGGCCACGCTGCTGCCGGCGTTCGCCCTGGCCGTCCCGGCCGGACCCGTCGCCCTGATCGAGGTGGGGGCCAGCGCCGGGCTCAACCTGTTCCCGGAGCGGTGGGGCTACCGCTGGAGCACGACGGAGGGTGCCGTCACCCTCGGTGCCGAGCCGCGGCTGCCCTGCGAGGTCACCGGCCCGGCGCCGCTGCCTCGAGCGCTGCCGGAGGTCGCCTGGCGAGCCGGGGTGGACCTGCACCCGCTCGACGTCACCGACCCCGACGCCGTGGCCTGGCTGCGCACGCTGGTCTGGCCCGAGCAGGCCGAGCGCCGCGAGCGCCTGGACCACGCGGTCGCGGTGGCCCGCCGCGAGCCGCCGCGGATCGTCACCGGCGACCTCCTGACCCGGCTGCCGGACCTGGTGGCGGAGGCGGTGCCGCACGGCACGGTGGTGGTCTTCCACAGCGCCGTGGCGGCCTACCTCCCCGGGCCGGACCGGGAGCGGATGCTCGACCTGGTGCAGGGCCTGGTGGCCGAGGGCCACCACTGGGTCAGCAACGAGGCGCCCGGGATCTTCCCCGCCGTCTCCGCGACCGGCCCGGCGCCCACGCCGCGCCGCTTCGAGCTCGCGCTGGACGGCCGGGTCCTCGCCCACACCCACGGCCACGGGCGCGACCTGCGCTGGCTCTGAGGTCGGGGGCTTGACCTCAACCTCGCTCGAAGTCGTCCCATGGTCGGGTGCACGCGATCCGGCTCCACGCCTTCGGCCCACCCGACCACCTCGTCCTGGAGGAGGTGCCCGACCTCCGGCCCGGCGCGGGACAGGTCAGGGTCGCGGTGGAGGCGAGCGGGGTGCACCTGCTCGACACCTCGCTGCGGCGCGGTGAGGGCGGTCCGCTCCCGCTGCCCGACCTGCCCACCGTGCCGGGCCGGGAGGTCGCGGGCGTGGTCGACGACGTCGGCCCGGGCACCGACGCCGCTTGGCTCGGGAGGCGGGTGGTGGCGCACCTCGGCCTGGTGCCGGGCGGGTACGCCGAGCAGGCGGTCACCGCTGCGGGCTCGCTGTTCCCGGTGCCGGACCACGTGTCCTTCCCGGACGCGGTCGCCGCCGTCGGCACGGGCCGCACGGCGCTCGGCGTGGTCGAGCTCGAGCCGGTGTCGGCCGACGACGTCGTCCTCGTCCCCTCCGCCGCGGGCGGCCTGGGCTGGCTGCTGGTGCAGTCGGCCCGCGCGTCGGGCGCCACCGTCGTGGCCGCGGCACGAGGGGACCGGACCGCGGCGCTGGCACCGCTCGGCGCGGACCTGGTCGTCGACTACGGGGAGCCCGGGTGGGAGGACCGGGTGCGGGACGCGCTCGGCGGCGTCACGGTGGTCTACGACGGCGTGGGCGGGGCGGTGGGCCGGGCCTGCCTGGAGCTCCTCCGGCCCGGAGGTCGCCACGTCATGTTCGGCTTCTCCGCCGGCGCGCCCACGCAGGTGGACACCGGCGACCTCGTCGGCCGGGGGCTCACGGCCGGCTGGTCGCTGGGTCCGCGCATGACGGCGCTGCCCGGAGGGATCCCGGGGCTGGCGGCACGTGCCCTGGACAAGGTGGCCGACGGCGGGTGGGAGCCGCTGGTCTCGACGTACCCGCTGGCCCAGGCGGCTCGGGCGCACGCCGACCTCGAGGGTCGCCGCGCGCTCGGCAAGGCGGTGCTGGTGCCGGGGCGGTGAGCGGTCCCGGCGAGGTCTCAGGAGGGCAGCGTGGGACGTGGCCAGGCCGGGTCGGGACGGAAGGTCTCCCAGCCGTCGCAGAACGGCGGTCCCCACGCCGCGATGACCTCCTCGATCTCCGCGGCCACCGCCGTGATCGCCTCGGCCTCGGCGGCGGTGTAGCGACCCTGCTCGACGGCGAGGACCAGCTCGTCCTCGTCCTTGCGCTCCACGGTGCGGTCCGGCTCGACCCACACGTCGAGGACGTGGTCGCGGCTCCGCGTGGTGAGCCCCTCGCGGACGTGCGGGTCCTCGATGTTGACGTACCACCCCTCGAAGGCGCCGGTCCGGCCGTGGAAGAAGACCCACGTGGACCAGCTGCGGCCCGACTCCAGGACGCGCAGGACCGAGTAGTCCTCCCACACCGCCTCGACCTGGCGGCGCTCGACGAGGAAGCCGTCGCTCGGGTCCGCCCGGAGGTCGCGGCCGTCGGCCCGCACCAGCTTCAGGACGGGGGTGCCCATCGGGAGCCAGGCCACCAGCGCCCGCTCGTCGTCGCGCACGACCCTCATCGGCGCCGCGAAGTCGAGCCCGGGTGCGCCGTACCGCCACATGATCTGGGTGCCCGGGGACCAGTACGCCACCGGGCCACTGTGCCAGTGCGGGCGATGAATCCGGTCGAGTGTGTCGGTCCGTACCGGCAGACTGGGGGGCCGGCGGATCGGTCGGAGCAGCAGTCGGGAGGAGGGGAGTCGTGAGCAGGTCGCTGCCCAGGGCGTTGACCCCGTTCCGGCACGCCTCCTACCGCCGGCTGGCCGTCGCGCTGACGCTCTCGACCTTCGCCTCCGGGGTCTGGGTCGTCGCCCTGGTCTGGGAGGTGATCCGCCTCGACGGCGGACCGGCCCAGCTCTCGCTCGTCTCCACGGCGACCGCGGTCGGCGTCCTGCTCCCGGCCCTGCTCGCGGGGGTCGTGGCCGACCGGGTCCCGCAGAAGCTGGTCCTGCTCGTGGTGGCCGGCGTGGAGCTGGCGGGCATGACGCTGGTGGCCGCCCTCTCGCTCACCGACCACACGCAGCTGTGGCACCTGGCCGCCGTGTCGTTCGTGACCGGCATGGGCATGGCCTTCTACTACCCGGCCTACTCCGCCTGGCTGCCCGCGCTGGTGCCGGAGTCCGACCTGATGTCCGTCAACGGCTTCGAGGGCATGGTCCGCCCCACGGTCGGCCAGGCCATCGGCCCGGCCGTGGCCGGTGCGGTGGTCGGTGCCGTCTCGCCCGGAGCGGCCGTCGCGGTGGCCGCCACCTGCTCGGCGCTGGGGCTCCTCGCCCTCGCCGCGGTGCCCATCACCGCGGTCCGACGCGCGCCCGCCGACCCGGACGCCGTGGGCCCGGCGCAGCCCCAGCACCCCGTCGCCTCGGCCCTGGCCGACGTCCGGGAGGGCTGGAGCTACATGGTGCGGACGCCGTGGCTGCTGGCCACGCTGCTGTTCGCCTCGCTGATGATCCTGGTGATGATGGGCCCGCTCGAGGTGCTGGTCCCCTTCCTCATCAAGGACCGGCTCGGTGGCGGACCCAAGGACCACGCCTGGGTGCTGGCGGCCTTCGGCATCGGTGCCGCCGTGGGCTCGGTGACGATGGCGTCGTTCGCCATGCCGCGCCGCTACCTGACCGTCATGAACGTCATGTTCGGCGTGGGCTGCCTGCCCCTGCTGGCCATGGGGTTCTCGACCGCGGTCTGGCAGCTGGTGGCCTCGGCGTTCCTGTCCGGTGCGCTCTTCTCCGCGCCCATGGTCATCTGGGGCACGCTGCTGCAGCGCCGGGTGCCGGCCCACATGCTCGGCCGGGTGGCCTCGCTCGACTTCTTCGTCTCCGCCAGCCTGATGCCCGTCTCGATGGCGCTGGCCGGCCCCGTCTCCGAGGCCATCGGGCTGCGGCCGACCTTCGCGATCGCGGGCATCGCACCGGTGGTCTTCGCGGTCGTCGCCGTCCTCTGGGCGCGGCTGCCCGAGGACGAGATCGCCCACCCGCTGCGGGACACCGACACCGGCAGCGGGGCGGACGTCGACCCCCGGCCGGCGCCTGCGGAGCCGACCGCCCGGGTCTGAACCCCCGCAGACCCTTGCCAACCGGGCCTCCGCTTTGCAACGTTGAAAACATGTCTCGGACCGCCGCTCGGCTCCCTCGTCCCACCCTGCTCCTCGCGACCCTCGTCGCTGTCGTCCTGCTCCTCGCCCTCGACCCCGCGACCGCGCGGGCGGGGGACCGCGGAGGCGCCCACCAGCCGACCTACCGCAACCCGCTCGCCCCGCAGGTCCCCGGCGACGGCACCGTGGACAGCTGCGCGGATCCCGCCGTCCTGCAGGGCCAGCGGCCCGGCGACCGCGGCTGGTACCTCTACTGCACCACCGACCCGCTCGACGACACCGACGTGGACGCCACGGGAGCGCCGGTCTTCCACCCGATCCCGACCATGCGCTCGGACGACCTGGTGCACTGGACCTACGTCGGGGACGCCCTGCCCGCGCCGCCCTCGTGGGCGGCCGACGACGCGGCCCTCTGGGCGCCCGACGTGGTCTACTCGCGGGCCACGGACCGCTACTACCTGACCTTCGTCGTGACCGACACCGACGACTCGCTGCGCGGTCCGGCGGCCTGTGCCTCGACCGGAGACAACGCCCTCGGCGTCGCGGTCGGCGACAGCCCGACAGGGCCGTGGACGGTCTCGGAGACCCCGCTGGTCGCACCGCGCCCCGACCCGGACGCCGCCGCGGAGGCGTGCGCCTTCCTCTGGACCTACGACCCCGACGTCCTGGGCGACTCGGTCGGCGACAGCAGCGTCCTCTACTTCGGCAGCTACTACGGCGGGATCCACGCCACCCGCGTGCAGTTCACCGCCGACGGCGCGACGGCGACGGGCGAGCCGACCCGGATCGCGATCGGCAACCGGTACGAAGGCACCAACGTCGTGCACCGCGACGGCTGGTACTGGTTCTTCGGCTCGGCCACCAACTGCTGCAACGGCCCGTTGACCTCCTACGGCGTCTTCGCCGCTCGCTCGCGCTCCCCGTTCGGGCCCTTCGTGGACCGCGAGGGCCAGTCGATCCTGGCGGGCCGGGTCGGCGGCTCGCCGGTGCTCCTGCCCAACGGCAACCGGTGGGTCGGCGTCGGGCACAACTCGGTCTTCACCGACGCCGCCGGACGCTGGTGGACGGCGTACCACGCGGTCGACCGCACCGACCCCTACTTCGCCTTCGACGTCGGCTTCACCAAGCGGCCGGCCCTCATCGACCGGCTGACCTGGGTGGACGGCTGGCCGCAGGTGCGGGCGGGCCAGTGGGCCTCCGACGAGGTGCTGCCGGCGCCCAGCAGCGAGGGGCACCGCGCTCGTGACGAGGAGCCCCGGCCGCCGCGGCCGCAGCGCACCGGCGCGCCGCTGCCGGCCTACTCCGACTCCTTCCGGGGCGGCCTGGACCCGGCCTGGCAGTGGGTGCGCGAGCCGGACCGGGCGACGTACGCCGTGACCCACGGCGCGCTGCGATGGGAGACCCAGCCCGGCGACCTGGCCCGCGAGGTCAACACCGCCTCGGTGCTGACCCGGCCTGCGCCCAAGGGCGACTTCGTGGTGCAGACCCGGGTGCGTCT
>CAZEPK010000157.1:0-11469 GCA_964514085.1 uncultured Nocardioides sp. | reverse complement strand
TCGCCATCGACGAGCACGGCCTGCGCACCCACCGGTTCGCCGAGCCCGCGCGCAAGGGCTGCGTCTTCGAGTACGTCTACCTCGCCCGTCCCGACGCGACCATCAGCGGCCAGAACGTGCACAAGGCGCGGGTGGAGATGGGCCGCGAGCTGGCCCGGCAGTTCCCGGTCGAGGCCGACCTGGTGATGCCGGTGCCCGAGTCCGGCACCCCGGCCGCCGCCGGCTACGCCGAGGAGAGCGGCATCCCGTTCGGGCAGGGGTTCGTGAAGAACGCCTACGTCGGCCGCACGTTCATCCAGCCCAGCCAGACCCTGCGCCAGCTCGGCATCCGGCTCAAGCTCAACGCGCTCGAGCACATGGTCCGCGGCAAGAAGCTGGTCGTGGTCGACGACTCGATCGTGCGCGGCAACACCCAGCGCGCCCAGGTCCGGATGCTGCGCGAGGCGGGCGCCCTCGAGGTCCACGTCCGGATCTCCTCGCCGCCGGTGAAGTGGCCCTGCTTCTACGGCATCGACTTCGCGACGCGGGCCGAGCTCATCGCCAACGGGCTCGACGACGAGGAGATCCGCGCCAGCATCGGCGCCGACAGCCTCGGCTACATCTCGCTGGAGGGCATGGTGGCCGCCACCCGGCAGCCCGCCGACCAGCTCTGCCAGGCCTGCTTCACCGGCGAGTACCCCATCCCGCTGCCGGACGAGAGCCTGCTGGGCAAGCACCTGCTCGAGGCCACGCTGTCCTCGCCGACGCTGGGCAAGGCCCTCCCCGTGCTCAACAACCCGTAGGAGCCCGCCCCGTGACCGACCCAGCCACCTCCTCCTACGCCGAGGCCGGGGTCTCGATCGAGTCCGCCGACAAGGCCGTCGAGCTCATGAAGGTCTGGATCGACAAGGCCCGCCGTCCCGAGATGATCGGCGGCATCGGTGGCTTCGCCGGGCTCTTCGACGCCTCCGCGCTGACGTCGTACACCCGGCCCCTGCTGGCCACCTCGACCGACGGGGTCGGCACCAAGGTGGCCATCGCCCAGGCGATGGACGTCCACGACACCATCGGGTTCGACCTGGTCGGGATGGTGGTCGACGACCTGGTGGTCTGCGGGGCCGAGCCGCTGTTCATGACGGACTACATCGCCTGCGGTCGGGTGGTGCCCGAGCGCATCGCCGCCATCGTCAAGGGCATCGCCGAGGCCTGCGTCGAGGCCGGCTGCGCCCTGGTCGGCGGCGAGACCGCCGAGCACCCGGGCCTGCTCGGACCCGAGGACTACGACGTCGCGGGCGCGACCACCGGCGTGGTCGAGGCCGACGACCTGCTCGGCCCGGCCCGGGTCCGCCCCGGCGACGCGGTGCTGGCCATGGAGTCGAGCGGGCTGCACTCCAACGGCTTCTCGCTGGTGCGGCACGTGGTGGCCAAGGCCGGCTGGGCCTACGACCGGGACGTCCCCGAGCTCGGCACCACCCTGGGCGAGGAGCTGCTCACCCCGACCCGGATCTACGCCAAGGCCTGCCTGGAGCTGGCCAGGGTCGACGGCACCCACGCGATGGCCCACGTCACCGGTGGCGGCCTGGCTGCCAACCTGGCCCGCGTGCTGCCCGAGGAGCTCACCGCCACCCTGGAGCGCGGCACCTGGGCACCGGCGCCGGTCTTCGACCTGGTCCGGCGGCTGGGCGACGTGCCCCAGCCCGACCTGGAGGCCACCCTCAACTGCGGCGTGGGCATGGTCGCCCTGCTCGATCCGCGGGTGGTCGACACGGCCATCGCTCTGCTCGACGGCTGGGGGATCCGGTCCTGGGTGGCCGGCGAGGTGAGCGCCGCTCGGGGCGCCGGCGGCACCGTGGAGCTGGTGGGTCAGCACCCCGGCTGGTGAGTTTCCCCGGCTCTTCGCCCAATTGTGGCCCCGCGTGTGCGGGAACAGCCACCGAGCAGGTAGCGTTGGAGCCACGAGAAAACTTTGAGCCAGCCCGGGTGCCTCTGAGCCCCGGCCGAGTGTGCGAGGGGGCTGACCCTATGGGGCGCGGCCGTGCAAAAGCCAAGCAGACGAAGGTCGCCCGCGACCTCAAGTACCGCACTCACGAGACGGACTTCGGTGCGTTGGCCAGTGAGCTCCACAAGGAGAGCGGCGACCCTGCAGACGAGGTCGACCCCGAAGTGCTCGAGAAGTGGTCGGACTACACCGGCCCCGCTCGCGACTGAAGCGTCCCTCCCCTAGCCTCACCGTCGGGTGACCCGGCTCCTGTCGGCGCGCCCGGACGGGCCGGGACCCACCGGGTGCTCCGGTGATCCCGCACGCCGCGTCAGGCCAGCCAGAGGCCGCGCAGGCGGCCGACGTCGCGCATGCGGCGCTCGGCCAGGCGGTCGGCGGCGATCGCCGGCGGGACCTGGTCGGCTGCGGCCAGCTCGAAGACCGCCTGGGTGGTCTCGAAGATGCCGCTCGCGCGCTGGTGGGCCCGCTCGAAGCTGAAGCCCGAGGGGTCGAGCTCGTCGGCCACCTGGATGAGGCCGCCGGAGTTCACGCAGTAGTCGGGGGCGTAGAGGATGCCGCGCTCCTCCAGCGCCTTCTCGATGCCCGGGTGAGCCAGCTGGTTGTTGGCCGCGCCGCAGACGATGCTCGCGCTGAGCACCTCGACCACCTCGTCGGTGAGGGCGCCACCCATGGCGCAGGGCGCGTAGACGTCGAGCCGGCCGGCGAGCAGCTCCTCGGTGCTGGCGACCACCCGGACCTCGGGGTGCTCGGCGCGCACCCGCTCGAGCGCCGCCGGGCTGACGTCGGTCACCACGACGCTGGCGCCGTCCTCGAGCAGGTGGGTGACCAGGTGGTGGCCGACCTTGCCCACGCCGGCCACGCCGACGGTGCGGCCCTCCAGGGTGGGCGCGCCCCAGGTGGACTGCGCGGCCGCGCGCATGCCCTGGTAGACGCCGTACGCCGTGAGCACCGAGCTGTCGCCCGCACCGCCGTGCGCGACGGTGCGGCCGGTGACGTAGGAGCACTCGCGGGCGATCTGGTCCATGTCGGGGGAGAACGTGCCGACGTCGCAGGCGGTGTAGTAGCGCCCGCCGAGGGACTGCACGAAGCGGCCGTACGCGCGGAACAGCGACTCCGACCGCAGCTCCTGCGGGTCGCCGATGATCACGGCCTTGCCGCCGCCGAGGTCCAGGCCGGCCAGGGCCGCCTTGTAGGACATGCCGCGGGAGAGGCCCAGGACGTCGGCGAGCGCGTCGGCGGTGGAGGCGTAGGGGAAGAAGCGGGTGCCGCCGAGGGCGGGGCCGAGGGCCGTGGAGTGGATCGCGATGATGGCCCGGAGCCCGCTGGCCGGGTCGTTGGCGAAGACGACCTGCTCGTGCTCGGATCCGGCTTCGAAGACGTCGAGGGTGCTGTCCAGCGACATGGGTGGTCCGCTCTCTTCCGTGGCCACGGGGGTGGTGTGGCCTCTGGTGTGGTCGACCCGCAGGGGTGGCGCGGCTCACGTCCAGAGTAGGACGCGGTCGGTGTCGGGCTCCACTCCGTGGCCACCCGCGGTGCGATGCTCGGGAGATGCGCGTGCCAGTGGGAGCGGACTACGTCGTCACCGACGAGCCGGGGGCGATCGACCGGGGCCGGCTGTTCGGCTGGCTGGCGTCGTCGTACTGGTGGTCCGGCGGGCTGCACCGCTCGGTCCTCGACGCCGCCCTCGACCACAGCCTGTGCTTCTCGGCGCTGACGGTCCAGGGCGAGTTCGTCGGGTTCGGCCGGATGGTCACCGACCGGGCCAGCTTCGCCTACTGGGCCGACGTGGTGGTCGACGAGCCGCACCGCGGCCGCGGGCTGGGCGGGGCGCTGACCAGCGCGGCGCTGGCCCACCCCGCCCTGGCCACCTGCCGCCGCGTCCTGCTGGCCACCCGCGACGCCCACGAGGTCTACGCGCGGCAGGGCTTCGCACCGCTGGCCGATCCGTCGGTGTTCATGGAGATCACGCGGCCCCACGCGGGCGCCGCAGGACGGAGCACCCGATGAGCCCGGCCCGCCACCTGTGGACGCTGTTCGAGCCCCTCCACGCGGTCACCTACTTCGCGCCGGAGGGGCGAGCGGCCTTCGAGGCAGCCGGCCTGCGCGGCTTCTGGCGCGGGTACTTCGCCAGCCGCTCCGCACCGCTCGGGCCGGCCCCGGCGGCGGTCACGACCGCCCTCTACGCGAACTTCGCCCCGCGCATGGTCGAGCGGGCCATCCCGTCGGTGTGGGAGCTGGCCTCGCCCGCGCAGGCGCTCGCCGCGCGGCTCGACGGCTCGGTCGCTGCTCTGGCGCGGCTGCTGGACGGTGCCGACGGCGCGGACGTCGCCGAGGCGGCCGTGGTCCTGCAGGAGGTGGCCGCCTCCGCGCCGACGTCCGGGCGGGCCCTCGGGGCCGCGAACGCCGCCCTCCCGTGGCCCGCCGAGCCCCTGGCCGTCCTGTGGCAGGCGGCCACGGTGCTGCGCGAGCTCCGCGGCGACGGCCACGTCGTGGCCCAGCTCGCCGTCGGCCTGGACGGCCTCTCGACCATGGTGCTGCGCTCGGGCCACGACCTGGCCCGCGACGCCCTCCAACCCAACCGCGGCTGGGACGACGACGAGTGGGGCGCGGCCGCTGACGCACTGACCGCGCGCGGGCTCCTGGGCGAGGACGGTCGGATCACGGCCGCCGGGCTCGCGCTGCTCGAGCGGGCCGAGGCGCTCACCGACGAGCTCGCGCAGGAGCCGTGGACCCTCGCCGGCCCCGAGCTCACCTCCCGCTTCGCCGCGCTGGCGGCGCCGCTCGCCGACGCCGCCCGGACCGCCCTGCCTCCGGTGAACCCGATCGGCCTCCCGCGGTAGGCATGGTCGGCGCCCCCGCGGCTACCGGGACCCCATGAGCACAGAGGGACAGGACGCGCGTGGCCGGCTGGACGACGAGGCCGAGGAGCGGGAGCCCTCGGACACGACCGACGGACCGGCGGCCGAGGGCCGCGAGGACCCGACGCAGGGCTCCCCGGGCAGCCACGCCCACCCGGTCGCCGAGAGCTACCCCGAGGAGGTCACGCGCTACGACGAGCCGACGAGCCGGCGCAGCGACGTGCCCGACTGACCCGACGGACCCGACTGGTCAGGCTCGGTCCACCAGCGTGGTGACCGCGTACGCCGCGCCGAACGCCGCGGCGAAGACCAGCAGGCAGATCAGGGTCAGCAGCACCGGCGCCCGCCGCCGGGCCGGGACCGACGCCTCCCCCAAGGGCGCGTACGCCGTGTCGGGCGTCTGGTAGCGCGTCGTGGTCGAGGCCGCGCGCGAGACGGTGACGGGCAGCGCCGCCCGGAGGGCGCCGACGAACGCGTCCATGGAGCCGTAGCGGGCCTCGGGCGCCGGGTCGAGCGAGCGCAGCAGCACCTCGTCCACCTCGGGCGGCAGGTCCGGGTTCAGCCGGGAGGGCGCCACCGGCAGGGTCGCGTGAGCCAGCTCGGAGATCGTCCCGTCGCGGGCCAGCCGGCCGGTCAGCATCTGGTAGGTGACCGCGGCCAGCGCGTGCACGTCGGCGCGGGCGTCGATGGTGCCACCGGTCGCCTGCTCGGGGGCCATGTAGGCCGGGGTGCCCACGACCTGGGTCAGCCCCGAGGCGTGCAGCATTGCCTTGGCCACCCCGAGGTCGGCGACGAGCAGCTTGTCGCCGGCGCTGCCGCCCGAGCGGAGCAGCAGGTTCTGCGGCTTGATGTCGCGGTGCACCACGCCGTGGTCGTGCAGCACGGTCAGCCCGGCGCCGGCCTGCGAGACCAGGTCCACGACCCGCGGCACCGACAGCGGCACGCCGGGCTCGAGGTGCCCGGCCAGCGAGCCCTGGTCAGCGTAGGTCATGACGAAGTACGGCGTGCCGTCGACCTCACCGATGTCGTAGACCCGCACGATGTGGTCGGAGTCGGCCCGGCGCAGGATCCGCGCCTCCTCCAGGAAGCGCTCGCGCACGTCGAGGCGCTGGGCCCAGTTCTCGGCCAGGGCCTTGACCGCGACGTCCGAGTCGAGCTCGGCGTCGTGGTAGAGCCACACGGTCGCGAAGCCGCCCACGCCGAGGCGGTCGACCCGCTCCAGGCGGCCGAGGCGGGTGGGCAGGGACACGGCGTCATGCTCCCAGACGAGGGCGGCCGGACGAGGGCGGCCGGATGAGGGTGCGGACCGAGGCCGTGCGGGCCGCGCCGGACGAGGTGGCGCGGCCCGCGGTGCTGACCGGACGGGTCAGCCGGGCTGGCCGCCCCGGAACAGCTTCACGTACTCGTACTGCGTGGCCGTGACGGAGACGCCCGCCTGGCCGGTGGTGTTGCCCGAGATCGAGCCCGAGATCACGACGGGCGTGTTGTCCACGGTGATCCGGATGGTGCCGGAGAACGTCGTCTGGCCGGCGTTCACGCCGCCGTCGGGGATGTCGGCGGTGAAGTTGGTGGTCATGCCCGACTGCAGCCCCGGCACGGTGACCCGGCCGTAGTCGGCGCCGGTCTGGTTGCCGACGAGGTGCCAGAACTGCGCGGTCCCCTCGATCTTCCACGTGCCCTTGCGCAGGACGATCGTGGCCAGCGGCGTCTCGCCGGTGGCGGCCACGTCGACCACGCGCGCGCCGGCGTAGGCCGGCACGGTGCTGACCGGGGTGGCCCCGGTGACGACGTTCTCGGTGGCGGTGAACTTGGCGAAGTTGTTCTTCGTCAGGTCCTTGGTCTGGATCGTGCCGTCCTTGATCTGGTTGGTGGTGATGGTGCCGGCGGCCACGGACGCGCCGGTGCCGGCCACGGCGGCGATGGCGCCCACGGCGAGCAGGCTGCCGAGCCTGCTGCGGACGCTGCCTTTGACGAGGTGCATGTCGATCTCCGCTTCTCGGGGTCACGGTGCACCCGATGCGCACCGCGTCGTGCTCTCACCTGTGCTGACGGGCGCGGTGGACGCGCGGTTGGGTCGAGGCCTGCCCCTATGGTGGATTCCGTGGAGGCGGACGAGCTCGACGAGCTGGCCCTGCGGGCCGCGGGCGGCGACCGGGCCGCGCTCGAGGAGGTGCTCGCCGAGGTCCAGCCCCGGGTCCGCCGGATCTGCGGGCGGATGCTGCTCTTCCCCGAGGACGCCGAGGAGGCGGCCCAGGACGCGCTGCTGCTGGTGGCCACCAAGATCCACACCTTCGGCGGTCGTAGCCGCTTCACCACCTGGCTGCACGCGGTCGCCTCCAACAGCGCCCGCTCGACCTACCGCACCCTGCGCCGCCGGGCCTCCGAGCGGCTCACCGACGAGATGCCCGTGCACGCCGACCCCCGCACCACCAGCGTCATCGCCGGCAGCCGGCTGGACCTGCTCGACGCGCTCGAGATCGTCGGCACCGACCACCCCGAGCTGGTCGAGCCGCTCGTCCTGCGCGACGTGCAGGAGCTGGACTACAACGAGATCGCCCGGCTGCTCGACGTCCCGCTCGGCACGGTCAAGTCGCGCATCCACTCCGCACGCAACGCGGTCCGCCCGCTGCTCAGGGTCGCCGACTAGCGGTAGCGCTGCAGCACCACCTCGCCGTGGCTGCCGTAGCCGACCAGCCGGCCGCCGTAGGCCGCACCGTTGAAGCCGACGAGCAGCCGCTGCAGACCGCCGGGCCCGCCCAGGTCCACCAGCGTGGGCCAGGGGATGTTGGTGGGGTAGGCCGCCTCGAGGGCGCCGACCTCGCGCAGGTCGAGGTCCAGCACGGGGTAGCGACGCCGGCGCTTGTCGCTGGCCAGGACCCGCCACTGCCCTCCGGACCGGTCCAGCGTGGTGCCCTCGGTCTCCCGGCCGGAGCCGACCGCGCGCAGGGTCAGCGCGTCGAGCTCGGGGCCGGAGGCGAGGACCGGGTGGAAGCGGAAGTACTTCGTGGCGCTCACGTAGCCCACCAGCCACCCGTCGTCGCTGCGGACCAGGTGCGGGTCCCAGACCCCGACCGAGCGGAAGCCGTCGGTGGGCAGCGCCAGCGGTCGGCCGTCGAGCACGTGCACGCCGCGGGTGAGGTCGGCGCCCGACTCGGCCAGCACCACGCCCACCGGCCGGTCCCGCCGGTCGAAGTCGCCCCACGTGCTGGCGGCCAGCAGCCACCGGTCGCCGTCGCGCAGCAGGTGGGCGGCGTGGTCCCCGAAGACGCCGCCGGAGACCCCGCCGGAGACACCGCCGCTCCGGCGCAGGTACAGGTCCGCGCGGTGCTCGAGCTCCAGCGAGGCCGGGTCCAGGGCCCACACCGAGCAGTGCGCGGTCGGGAAGCCGCCGGGTCCGGCGCTGGTCGCGCTGAGCAGCACCCGGCCGTCGTCGAGCACCGGCTCACCGGTGGCCTCGGTGACCACCCGCAGGTCGCGCAGGCCGAGCTGGCCGAACCGGCCCACCCCGCCGTCCGAGCCCACCGAGGCCAGCCAGCCCTCGTCGTGCACGTCGTGGCGGTCGGTCAGGTCGACGCGCGCCCGCGCCACCCACGTCCCCGCCTCCCGGGTGAACGCGGTGACCTGCGGCCCGGTCAGCGCGAGCCCCACCTCCTCGACCGGCGCCTCGGGACGCCCGCTGCGCCGGCTCCGGTGGGTCGTGGTGCGCCCCCCGGTGGTGACGTGCAGCGCGACCCGCTCGCCGTACGTCGCCGTGAGGACGACCGGTCCGCCGGCCAGGGTCAGCTCGGCGCCGGAGCCGGAGACCGCGGCGTACGGCGCCCGCACCGGACCGGGGTCCGGCACGACCAGCCGCACCGGCCGGCGACGCGCGACGATCTCGTAGGCCACGCGGGCATTGTCGCGTGACGCGCCGTCCGGTCAGCGCAGCCGGCCCAGGTAGGCCGCCGTCCGCCGGAGGTCGCGCACCCGCGCCTCCCAGCTCAGGCCCGCGGCCATCAGCACCGTGCCGGCGATCGCGATGACCACCCACTGCGGCGTGCGCTCGGCGTACGGCGCGAGCTCCCGCAGCACCAGCGCGGCCCCGGCGGCCCACCCCACGACCACCGGCGCAGTCCAGCGCACAGCAGCTCCGCCGACCAGGAGCAGCAGGCAGACCGCCCCGATGACCACGGCCCGCGCGGACAGCGGGTCCACCAGTGCCCAGAGCAGGGTCGGCACGACGGCGAGGCACAGCCCGGGCAGCAGCGCGGTGGTCGAGGAGACCTCCGGCGAGCGGCGCATCCGGACCAGCCCGGCGAGCAGCAGGACGCCGGCCGAGGGCAGCGTGTAGGCCTCGGGGGCCTGGACGCCGAGGTCGAGGAGCCGGACCCACGTGGCGGAGGCCAGGAGCAGGCCGCCGAGCCAGGCGACCGGGCGGTGGTCGCGGTGCAGCAGCCCGGTCAGCGTGACCAGCGCCCCGGCCACGGTGAGGTGCACCGCCAGCCAGACCGACACGTCGCTGGCCAGCGGGACGGCGGTGGCCGCCGCGGACAGGGCGACGACTGCGCTCGCGGCCTCCACCTCGAGCACCGGCACCGCGAGGGCGAGCAGTCCCAGCACCACGAGCACCACCAGGGAGCGCTCGGCGTACGGCGTGCCGAGCACGTGGCCGCCGACCCAGAGGAACGCGCCCAGCGCCGCGGGCAGGGCCAGGCCGCCCAGGAGGGAGGAGCCGGGGCCGCGGCGGCGCACGGCGAGGTACGCCGCGAGCACCACGACCTCGGCCAGGGCGACCAGCGTGAGCACCGCGCTCGGGAAGGCGATGAGGACCCCGGCGGGTCCGAGCACCGCCACGAAGAGCACCAGCGGGAGGGCGTAGTGCGCCGCGGTCAGCAGTCCGGTCAGGGCGGTGAGCCCGAGCAGGGCGTAGCCGAACCGCCCGCTGCGCGGCACCGTCAGGGCTGCGGCCAGGACCACCACGGCCACCCCGAGCGGGAGGAGCAGCGGGTGCGCCAGGTCCGGCCCCGGCTTCAGGCGCACCAGCCAGCCGGCCGAGAAGTGGGGGCCGACGTCGAGGAGGTTCACGGCGCCCTGGACCGCCAGCACGAGGGGCGCCGGGGCCAGGGCCAGCAGCGACCCGGCCAGCGGGACGCGCGGCGCGGCGTACCACCGCGGCGGCGCCGACGCGGCCACGACGGACCAGACCACCGTGCACGCGGCCGCTGCCAGGGTCACCGCGCTGAGCCCCTCGTCGAGGACCGGGAGCACGGCGGCGAAGGTGAGCACGGAGGCCGAGCCGGCGCACACCAGCTGGCGGAGGTCGTCGTGGCCGCGCACGACCGCCCAGGGCAGGAGCACCAGGGCCGCGACGGCCAGCATCCCCACCCCGTGTCCCTGGAGCCAGAGCCCGTGCAGCGTCGGGTAGGTCGAGGCGTCAGTGACGGCCGACCCGGTCAGCGCCAGGAAGGCCAGGCCGGCGCCGGTCGTCGAGGTCCACGGGAGGACCACGGTGCCCAGCGCCCGGCCCACCAGGGCCAGGGCGGTGAAGGCCAGCACGCCGGCGGCCGCGACCACCTGGAGGTGCACCGGGCCGCCGGTGGTCTGCGCGCCCGCACCCAGCACCGCGGCGCCCAGCCCGAGCGGGGCCACGACCTGCGGCGCGAACAGGCGGCGGCCCGGGAGGCACAGCCCGAGCGAGACCGTCAGGAGGCTGCCGCCGAGCACGAGGAGGAACGTCGCGGGGGAGACGTCGCCCAGCCAGCCGGCGTGCTCGGCGCCGAGCACGTCGAGGACCACCAGCCCCAGTGCCACGGTGGTGAACGCCTCGGCCGCCACCCCGAGGTCGCGCCGGGCCAGCCACTGTCCGGCCAGGCCGCTGCCGAGGGTCAGCCCCACGAGCACGGCGGTGCGGCCGCCCACGCCGAGCCAGGACCAGGCGACGGCCAAGAAGATGACGGAGGCCACGAGCAGGCAGGTGGCCCCGAGCCCGAGCAGGATCTTGGGGACCGACGCGGCGCTGAGGCCGGAGGACTGCCTGCCGGAGGACGGGCGGGCGGGGGCAGGGGCGGGCGCCGGGTAGCGCTCGGCGTACGACGAGACGGGCGGGAGCGGCGGTGCGGGCGGCGGGGCAGCAGGTGCCGGCGGTGCGGGCTGGTCGAGGGCGTAGCCGCAGCGGGGACAGCAGTCGGTGCTCGTCGCGATCATGGAGCCCATTGGGCCCGCACGCGCGGGGGCCGGGGCAGCCTCGTGGGGCTCAACCCGCCTGAGCACCGGTACTCAGCGGCCCGTCAGCCGCCCGTCGGCAACACTGTCCCCGTGCCCGAGCTGCCCGAGGTGGAGTCCGCCCGTGCGGTCATCGAGCGGTCCGCGCTGCACCGCCGGATCGAGGAGGTCGACGACACCGACACCTGGGTCTGCCGGCCGCACACCCCGGGTCAGCTGCGCGACGCCCTGGTCGGTCGTGAGCTCGCGGCGGTCCACCGCCGGGGCAAGTCGATCTGGTGCGAGGTGAGCGGCGACGGGCCGGTGCTCGGCATCCACCTGGGCATGAGCGGACGGATCCACGTGAGCCGGCCGGGTCAGGACGACGACGAGGGCGGCGACTACGTTGGCACCCGCCCGGGACCGTGGGGCCGCGAGGTGAAGGCGGAGTGG
>CAZEPK010000156.1:11257-11494 GCA_964514085.1 uncultured Nocardioides sp. | reverse complement strand
GTGGTTGAGGAGGTTGCGCAGCAACCGTCTCGAAACCTCGCAACCCGGTGCTGGGTCGGTCCCAGCCCCGCCTCGCCTGGCTTCGAGGCTCAGGCGCAGAACGCCTTCGCACCTCAGCCACCGTCATCCCGGGCGCTGCTAGGCACGGTGGTTGAGGAGGTTGCGCAGCAACCGTCTCGAAACCTCGCAACCGGTGCTGGTCCTGTCCCAGCCCCGCCTCACCAGGTTTCGAGACGG
>CAZEPK010000156.1:0-11157 GCA_964514085.1 uncultured Nocardioides sp. | reverse complement strand
GCGCAGAACGCCCTCCTCAACCACCGAAGGCGCAGAACGCCCTCCTCAACCACCGAAGGCGCAGAACGCCCTCCTCAACCACCGGAGGCGCAGCACGCCCTCCTCAACCACCGAAGGCGCGCAGAACGCCCTCCTCAACCACCGAAGGCGGACCACGCCCTCACCC
This sequence comes from uncultured Nocardioides sp., assembly GCA_964514085.1. Taxonomy (GTDB): domain Bacteria; phylum Actinomycetota; class Actinomycetes; order Propionibacteriales; family Nocardioidaceae; genus Nocardioides. The sequence continues at coordinate 10,991 of CAZEPK010000156.1, read as the reverse complement.
ACCGAGGTGGTCGAGCTCAGCGCACCTGGTCGGCCGGAGGCAGCTCGTCGACGGACTCGGCGTTCTGCTGGTACCAGTCCTCGAAGCGGTCCTTCTCGACCGCGTCGAACAGCTCGCTCGTCTTCTCGAGGTCGAGGGTGACCACGCTGGCGCCGTCGATGGTCGGGGTGCCGGTGACCGGCACCGTCACGAAGCGCATGGTCGAGGGCCGGATGCCGCGCGAGGAGACGGCCAGCGACCGCATCTGCGAGGACGTGAAGCCCTCGTCGACGGCGACGAAGTCCGCGAGCGTGGTGACGAGGCGGGTGATCCGGAGCGGGTTGGCCAGGGTGCCGCGCGAGGCGACCTTGTCGAGCATCGAGCGCAGGACGTTCTGCTGGCGCTGGATCCGGTCGAAGTCGCCGCGCGGGAGGGCGTAGCGCTGCCGGACGTAGCGCACGGCCCGGTCGCCCTCGAGGTGGACCGGTCCCTTCTCCCAGGTGATCCCGCTCTGCGGGTCGGTGACGGTCTCGGGCACGACCACGTCCACTCCGCCGAGGGCGGTGGTCATGTCGCCGAGGTGCTGGAAGTCGATGACGACCGCGTGGTCGATGTAGACGTCGCTGAGGCTCTCGACCACCTCGGCGAGCTCGGCCGGTCCGCCCGCGGAGAACGACGCGTTGATCTTGGTCCGGCCCTGGTCCGGTACGTCGACGAAGGAGTCGCGCGGTATGGCGACGAGCTGCGCGGAGTGCCGGTCACCGGAGATGTGCAGCAGCATGATCGCGTCGCTGCGGAACTGCCCCGGCGTCCACTGGCCGCTGGCCAGGTCCTCGAACAGGCCGCCCTGGCCCGCGGGGTCGTCCACGCCGATCAGCAGGATGTTCTCGGCGTTGCCGACCTTGGCCGGCCGGTCCCCGCCGACGTCGAAGGGGAACCTGTCGATGTCGTCGAGCTTGGTCTGGAGCCACAGCAGCCAGCCGATGAGGATCGCGAGCAGGAGCAGTGCTACCACGACGATGACCGAGAGCGCCTTGTGCCGGCGTACGACGTGCTTGAGCCTCCGCCACGGCCCGCGCCGGCGCTCCCGGCGGACGCGGACGCGGGTCGTCGGCTCCAGCGCCGAGGGGGCCGCGTGGGCTCCGCCGGGCGTGGCGGAGGGCATCACCTGCGCGTGCCTGCCGGGGGACTGCACGTCCATGACGTGCACAACGAGCGGCCCGGCTCGGGGGTACTCACCGGTCCAGACGCCCGGGCCCGTCCACATCGCGAGACGCCCGGCCCGAAGTCCGTCCGCGCTGAGGCGTCCACGTGCCTTATGACACCGATGTGTGTTGTCATTTGCCCGACATCCGGTCGATGCCGACCACCGAGCACGCTCAAAACCCACACGGGGGCACTTGATGAAGAAGTTCTTCGCGACCGTTCTGGTCGTCGCGATGGCAGCGCTCGGGCTGGTGGCCACCACGGGTGGCACCGCGAGCGCGGCGTGCCCCTACTCGGCCTGCATCGACACGACCACCACGCCGTCGGCCAAGCCGGTGATCCGCGTGGGCAAGCACGGCCACATCAAGGTGACGGTGACCGCGGCCGGCAACGTGCTGCCGACCGGCACCGTGACGGTGACCGTCGTCCGCGTCAAGGGTGGCTACAGCTTCACCAAGAGCCGGAAGTACAACGGCAAGAGGCTCCGCATCAAGACGGCGACGATCAAGAAGAAGGGCTTCTACAAGGTGACGGCCACCTACACGCCCACCGCCGGCTCGGTGTTCAACGGCTCCACCGGCATGACGAAGTTCAAGGCGAAGAAGAAGTTCCGCAACCACTGAGCCGTCGCGGGGGACACCGTCCCCCGACTGCTCGGAGGGACTGACCCGTGCGCTGGCTCCGTCGCATCGTGTGGCTGACGCTCGCCGTCGTGGTGCTCACGGGCGCCTACCTGGGCTGGCAGGCCTGGCACGCCAAGCAGGACCTCGAGGCCGCTGAGGCCAGCGCCAACGACATCCTGGCCGGCGTGCGGGCCGGAAACACCGAGATCCCGGGCGCCCAGCTGGCCGAGCTGCAGCGCTCGGCCGCCTCCGCCCACGACCGCACCGACGGCCCGCTGTGGGGCGCGCTGACCCACCTGCCCGCCGTCGGTGACGACATCGAGGGCGTGCGCGCCGTCAGCGCCTCCATCGACACCCTGGCCTCGGGCGGCCTCGCGCCGTTGGCCGACAGCATCGGCGGCCTCGACACCGTCACGGACGACGGCCGGATCGACCTGACCAAGGTCCAGGCGCTCCAGGCGCCGGTGGGCCAGGCCGCCGAGGCCTTCCGCGACGCCGCCGCCGACGTGTCGGGCCTGGACAGCTCGGGGTACGTCGGCTCGCTGCAGGGGCCGTTCCGCACCTACGTCGACCAGGTCACGGCGTACAGCCGCGACCTCTCGGCGGCCGACCGGACGGTGGCGGTGCTGCCCGACTTCCTCGGCGCGAACGGGCCGCGCAACTTCCTGCTGGTCTTCCAGAACAACGCCGAGATCCGGGCCACCGGCGGCATCCCGGGCTCGTGGGCCCTGGTGCACACCGACAACGGCAAGCTGGTCATCCAGAAGCAGGGGGCCTCGGCCGCCTTCGACGTCCCCGACGCCCCGGTGACGCCGCTGACCGACGCCGAGACCAGCATCTACTCCGACCTGCTCGGGCGCTTCTGGCAGGACACGACGTTCACGCCGGACTTCCCCCGGGCCGCCGAGCTGATGGACGCGCACTGGAAGGCGACCTTCCCCGAGTCCACCCTCGACGGGGTGGTCTCCCTCGACCCGGTGGCGCTGTCCTACCTGCTGGGCGCCACCGGACCGGTCCAGGTCGGCGACGTCTCCCTCAGCGCGGACAACGCGGTCGACGAGCTGCTCAACAAGCCCTACCTCCGCCTCGACGCGCAGGGGCAGGACGTCTTCTTCGGGCAGGCCGCCCAGGCCGTCTTCACCGCCGCGACCACGCAGCTCGGCTCGCCGTCCGACTTCGTCCGCGCGGTGGCCAAGGCCGCCGGGGAGCGCCGGCTGCTGGTGGCGCCGTTCCGCGAGGACGTCCAGGGCGAGCTGGCCGGCACCCGCGTCGAGGGCGCCGTGCCCGAGGAGGACGAGGGCGACCCGCTGGCCATCGTGGCGCTCAACGACGGCACCGGGTCGAAGATGTCCTACTACCTGCGCACCGAGGCCGGGCTGACCTCGACCTCCTGCAAGGGCGGCACGCAGACCCTCGAGGGCTCGCTCGAACTCACCCAGACGATCTCCGCCGACGAGGCGAAGGCGCTGCCCGTCTCGGTCACCGGGCTGGGCGACGCCGGCATCCCGCTCGGCGACCAGCTGGTGGTGGTCCGCGTCTACGGACCCGCCGGCGGCACGATCTCCGCCCCCACGGTGGCCGGCCAGGCGGTCGACACCGAGGCCGTCGAGTTCGACGGCCGCCCGGTCCTCACGCTCGTGGTCCTGCTCGACGGTTCGGCGCCGGTCCCCGTGACCTGGACCATGACCACCGGCCCCGACCAGACCGGCCCGGCCCGCCTCCAGCTGTCTCCCGGCGTCGTCCCCGGCACCGGCGACGTCACCGCCGCCTCCTCCTGCTGAGACGCACCGACCTCACGGTGGCTGAGGTGCGAGGAGCGCCAGCGACGAGCCTCGAAGCCCGGTGACCCGGTGCTGGAACCCACCCACCGGTGGTGGAGGAGGTTGCGCAGCGACCGTCTCGGGACCTCGCAACCCGGTGCTGGAACCAGCTCAGCGCCGCGTACGCCGCCCGCGCACCGCCGCCCGCCAGACCGCCGCCATCTCGCCCGCGATCCGCTCGGGCGCGTAGTCCCGGGCCCGCACCAGCGCGGCCGCAGCGAGCCGCTCGCGCAGCGCCGGGTCCCGCAGCGCCTCCAGCGCCCGCGCCAGGTCCGCAGGGTCTCCTGGCGCCGTGAGGAGCCCGTCCACGCCGTCGGTGATGATCTCGGCCGGCCCGCCGGCCCTGGTGGCCACGACGGGCCTCCCGGCCGCCATGGCCTCCACGACGACCTGCCCGAACGGCTCCGGTGTCGTCGAGGCGTGGACCACCACGTCCACGTCGGCCAGGTGCGCCTCGACGTCGTCGGCGAACCCGATCCAGACCACCCGGTCCTCCAGCCCGAGCTCGGCGCTGAGCTGGCGCAGCCGCGCGGCGTACTCGTCCTCGCCGAACATCGGCGACCCCACGAACCGTGCGTTCAGCCCCGGCGTCGACGCGAGGGCGCGCAGGACGACGTCCTGCCCCTTCCACGGTGAGATCCGACCCACCACGGCGATCTCGTACCGGCTCCCGTCGCCGTCGCCCTCGGTGGCTGAGGTGCCCCCCACGGTGGCTGAGGCGCCCCCTTCGGTGGCTGAGGTGCGACGAGCGCCAGCGAGGAGCCTCGAAGCCTCGTACGGATCGGCCACCACCCAAGCCCGCACACCGGTCGTCTCAGCAGTGGCCCGCGAGTTCGCCACCACCACGTCCGGCAGCCGACGCAACAGGAGGCGCGTGAGCCGCACAGCGGGCCCCGGCAGGTAGTCGTCGGCGATCCGGTCCCGCACGTGCCAGACCACCGGCACCCTGGCCAGCCGCGCCGCGACGGTGCCGTAGTAGCCCGCCTTGAGCGAGTTGGTGTGCACGACGTCGGGCCGCAGGTGCCGCAGCCGCCGCGCGACCCTGAGGGTGTACGCCGCCGCGGCCACGCCCGCCCGCAGCCCGCCCAGCCCCACCGCGGCGCCCCGGTCGACGTCCCGGGCGTCGGCCGAGAGGGGCAGCACCTCGACCGTGGCGCCGGCTGCCTCCAGCCGCTGCCGCAGCGGGCCGTCCTCGGCCAGGACCACGTGTGCGCTGGCGCTGGAGCCGGCCGCCACCAGCCGCTCGAGCGCGATCTCCCCGCCCGAGAGCTTCGCGGTGTGGTCGAGGTGCACCACCCGCAACTCGCGAGCCGGCTCGGCCGCCTCACGGACCAGCCCGTCCGCGGCGCGCTCCAGGACCCGCGAGACGCGGGTGTCGTCGCGGAGCACCGGCAGGGCGAACGGCCGCTCCGTGCCGGGCACGTGCGCGGGAGCGCCGTACTCCGCCCGGGCCGCGCGGCGGCGGGGCTGCACGCGACGGGTGCCGCGACCGCCGGCCACCGCCGCCTCGTAGAGCTCGATCTGGCCCGCCGCGATCGTGTCCCAGTCGCAGGCCGCAGCACCGACCAGCCCGGCCGCACGCAAAGCGCTCCACCGAGCGGGCTCCCGGCCCAGCGTGGCCACGGCGTCGGCCAGCGCGCGGACGTCGCCCTCGGGCACCAGGACCCCGGCCGAGCCGACCACCTCGGGCAGCGAACCGCTGGCGTAGCCGACCACCACGACGCCCGAGCCCTGCGCCTCGGTGACCATCCGGCCGAACTGCTCCACCCAGGTCCGGGTGCTCCGGCTCGGGGCGAGCAGGACGTGTGCGGTGCGGTAGTGCGCCGCTAAGGTGGCGGCGTCCGCCCAGCCGTGCAGCGCGACGTCCTCGCGCACCCCGAGCTCTGCGGCCAGCGCCAGCGCTGGCCCCTCCTCCGGACCCGAGCCCACGATGGTCAGCCGCGCCTCGCGGCCCGCGCCGCGCAGGCGGGCCAGCACCTGGACGGCGTCGCGGATCCCCTTCTCCGGCACCAGCCGCCCGACGAGCAGCAGCCGCAGCACGGGGTCGGACGCGAGGTCCTGGGAGCCAGGCGCGATGGCGGGGTCCAGCCCCAGCGGGAGCACCCGCACCGCGCCGCTAAAGCCCTTGCCGACCGCCACGCTCGCGGCCTGCCGGCTGCACGGGTAGAGACCGTCCAGACGCGCCAGCGCGCGCCGCTCCCACTGCGCGAACGGCGGTGGGAACCGCTTGTCCAGGTTCTGCGCCGTGTAGCCGACGACGGGCACCGTCCCGGGCAGCACCCGGAGCACCTGGTGCAGGACGCTGCTGAACGGCTCCTCGTGCGCGTCGACGACGTCCGGGCGCAGCTGGTCGACCAGCTCGGCGATGGCCCCGGCGTCCTCGTAGCGGTGGCGGTTGACGTCCCCGCCGCGACGCACGGGCAGCTGCAGCACCCGGAACGGCTCCTCGCCGAGGTCGTCGGCCCCGGGCCACGCGGTGGGGACGACGAGGGTCACGTCCACCCCGGCCCGCACCAGGGAGCGCTCACGCTCCCGGTGCGAGGGGTCGCGGCCGGCGTGGTAGATCCGCAGGACCTTCACGTGACCTTCCCCTCACTGCTCGGACAAGTCAGCCTGACCTGACACTTTGATCTAACCTTCCCGTGGCGGGTGCAGGAGCTGCACCGCCGTCCGGGGGGATGGCGAGTTGAACACGACGTTGCTGACGACGATGGGCTACGGCCTGTGCGTCGGGCTGAACGTACCGACCGACGAGGTCGAGCAGGCACGGCGGTGGTTGCCGTGGTGGTGGCGCGACCAAGAGGTCCAGCCCGAGATCGTCTGGCACGCCGAGTCGGCGGCAGAGTGTGAGCAGCTCTCGCGTGAGCTCGAGCTCTGGGTGGCCGAGCACGCCGTGGACCTGATCTTCGTGCACGCCGGCGTGGTCTACGTCGACGGCGGGGCGCTGGTCTTCCCCGGCCGCTCCTTCACCGGCAAGTCCACACTGGTGGCGGCGCTGGTGGAGCGGGGTGCGAAATACGGCTCGGACGAGTACGCCGTGATCTCGGCGGACGGGCTCGTGCACCCCTACCCCCGGCCGATCTCGCTGCGGCACGAGGACGGTACGCGACCCCGGGTCGTCGTGCCCGAGTCGCAGTTCGGCGAGCCGGCGCCCGTCTCGCTGGTGGCCCACCTGCACCACGACCCGGACGTCGAGCCCGACCTGGCGCCCATCTCGGTCAGCCAGTCGGTGCTGCGGCTGCTCGACAACACGGTCGCGGCGCAGAGCCGCTCGGACGAGGCGCTGACTTTCCTGACCACCGCCGTGGCCGGCGCCGCAGCCCTGTCGGGAGCGCGCGGGCACGCGCCCGAGACCGCCGACCGGCTGATGAAGGGCTGGTAGCCGCTCCGCCGTCGAGCGTCAGACGCCGTGCGGCCCGGGGTCCGGGTCGAGGGCGCCGGTGGTGGTCCTGCCGGTGCTGAACCGGAAGCCCGGGCTCGCCGCGTCGCAGGGCAGCGGGAGCGGGATGGTGGTGACGCCCACCGGCGGGACGCCGGGCCGCGGCGCGCGACCACGGTGCTGTCCTGCAGCAGGGGCCAGCAGGCCGAGCTGCGTGAGGTGCCGCACCAGGGCGTCCACCTCGCCCGGTGCGGCCTCCGGCTCTGGTCCACCCTCGGCCCAGCGCCAGACGGCCGCAGCCAGCCCCTCGAGGGCGTGCGCTGACCTGTGCGTGGGCTCGATGACCACGTAGCCCTCTCCGAGCGTGCTGCTGTGCACGAGCGGGTTGCGCTCGGGCCTCGGCGCGGCCGACGTCACCGCTGTCTCCTGTCTGCTCTGCTCATCTCGAACCTAGGTCGCTGTCCCGGCGAGCCGTCCACCCGTGAGGGGATTACCGCGCGGTAGGGCTCAGGTCCACAGCACCGCGGCCGCTCCCGCCGCTCGAGGAGCGGAAGGAGCGGCCGAGAGCGTGGTGCAGCCGGGGACGGTCAGCCGGTGATGGCCATGCTGCCGTCGGGTCCGTCCGCGGTGCCCACGGGGCCGACACCACCGCTGACCGTGAGATTGGCGGCGACCGTGAAGCCGGCGAAAGCGCCGGTGCCGAGGTAGTTGGAGCCGCCGCCGCCGCCTGCGCCCGTGCCGTTGCTGGATCCTTGGGCGGGGACGGGCCCGGGGTTGATCGTCCCGCTCCCGCCGCCGCCACCACCGGCGAACCCGCCGCCGCCGCCGCCGCCACTTCCCGAGCGGAGGAGGGTGTACAGACCGCCCGTGCCGCCGGCGCCGCTGGTTGCCGTGGCGCTGCCGTTCTGCCCGGGATTGCCGCTGGTTCCTCCACCGCTGGCCCCGCCGGTCCCGGCCACCTTGGTGGAGGGCGCCGTAGTCGATGCCTGGGTGTTGCCCGGCGATCCGGCCTGGTTGCTCAGCAGGTCGTTGTCGACACCAGCCCCACCCTGACCGCCGGTGTTGGTGCTACCGGTCGCGTTGGAGACGGCAGACGGGCCCGCGCCGCCGTTCCCGCCCGGAGAGGCGTTCAGTGCTCCCGAACCGCCACCGCCGCCGCCTGCAGCCACAGCCACCAGGAGGCCGTTGCTGTCGGTGAGGTAAGTGGCGGCTCCGCCACCTCCGCCGAACCGGGTGCCGGTCGTCGTCCCGTTCAGACCACCGCCGGCTCCACCGGGAGCGGAGAAGTTGCCGAGGGTCACCGCGCTGACGCCGCCCAGGGTGGCGCTGGCGCCGGCGCCGGCCATACCGCCACCACCGACGTAGCCGTGCAGCGTGAAGCCGGTGTTGCTGCCCGCGGGCTGGGTGATCTGGAAGGAGAAAGACGCGCCACCTGCGCCGGTGCCACCCACTCCGGTCCCCACCGTGGCGCCAGCCCCGCCGGAGCCGCCGATGAGGGTGATCCGCAGCTGCCGTGCCAGACCGGTGGTGTTGGCCGGGACCTGGACGTAGATGGGCCCAGCGGTCGTCTTCCCGGCGCTGAAGTTGAACGCCGGGCTGGCGGCCGCGATCGAGGGCGGCAGCGCGATGCTGGCGATGCCGGCACCGGCCACGACGATCCCGGACTTCTTCATGACCGACCGACGGGACATCCCGGTGGCGGGCCGCTGCACCAGGCCGAGCTCCGCGAGCTCGGCCAGCACGGCCTCGACCTCGTCGATCGGGGCGGCCGGCGTGGTGCCGTCCTCGAGGGAGCGCCAGACCTGGGCGGCCAGCCCCTCGAGCGCGTGCGCGGTCTTGGTCTTGGGCTCGATGACGACGAACTCGTCACCGATCGGGCGGCTGATCACGCCGTGGGCGCGCGACAGCAACGCGGGTGGGGGGGTGTTCACGGGGGACTCCGAGACGTGTCAAGGGGGGCTGACAAGACGAGGGAACAGTACCCCGACGGGTATCCCTGCATGGAAACGTCGGCAGAAATCGTCGCTTCGAGTTGCAGAGGCTGCGAATCGGTCCGGACGTGGCGAGGCAGTCCGCGGTAGCGCGAGCGGCTCTCACACCTGACGCGGTGCCTCGCGACCTGACCGGTGCCCGCGTTCGACAGGCTGAAGGTCGGACCCTCAGGAAACGGACGAGCTCCGCGTGCTCTGGAAGCCCGCGGAGCTCGTCTCGTCTCAGCTCAGGGAAGTGACACGATGGCGAAGGAGCCGTCCGGGCCGTTCCCCGTGGTCGTAGCGGACCTCGGGGTCACAGTGGCCGTTCCAGCAGTGAGCACAGTGAAACCTGAGTAGCTGCCCGTGCCCAGGTAGTTCGAACCGCCGCCGCCGCCAGCGCCGCCCGCCGAATTGGCGTTGGAACCTGTCGAGGCCCCGCTACCACCACCGCCGCCACCGGTGTGGCCGCCGCCTCCGCCCCCTCCGCTGCCGGCGAATGCACTCGCGCTGTTCCCGCCGTTGCCACCCGATCCGTTCGAAGTGCCCGGTGCGCCGGTGGCTTGACCGGCGCTACCGGGGACTCCCACTCCGACGCTCGTTCCTCCGGTGCCCGCCACGCCGCCGCCGCCGGCGATCCTCGTCACCGCGGCGCCGGCGCGGGTGGTGCTCGCCTGCGGAGTGCCAGCTTGACCCTCGAACGTGCCGTTGTTGGCACCGTTGGCTCCTGCGCCGCCAGTGCTGGTCGAGTTGGCGTTGGAGACGGAAGTCGAGCCACTGCCTCCGGCTCCGCCTGCGAAGGCGCCGGTCGAGGTGGCACCACCACCGCCACCTGCGGCTGCGACTGCCAGCAGCAGGCCTGCGCTGTCGGTCACGTAGGTCGCAGACCCGCCACCGCCGGAGTCCTGGTTACCGGAAGCGCCACCGTTGCCGCCCGCAGAGGGGTAGGAGCCGCCACTCGTGCCGCCGGCGCCGCCGTTGCCGGCCGACCGCCCCCCTTGACCGACATAGCCGAGAAGCGTGAACGCCGCTCCGTTTCCTGGCTGTCGGATGGTGAGCGAGAACGTGGAGGAGCCACCGCCGCTTCCCCCTGCAGTGGCACCACCTGTTGCTCCGGGCCCCCCGCTTCCAGCGGTCAGGGTCAGGCTCAGGTCACGTTGCGTCGCCGTGGGATTGGCAGGCACCTGCACGAAGATCGGACCTGGTGTGGTCTTGCCCCCGGCGAAGTTGAACCCCGGGCTGGCTGCCGCGATCGACGGCGGCAACGCGATCGTGGCGATGCCAGCACCGGCGACCGCGATGCCCGACTTCTTCAGGACCGAGCGCCGAGAGAACGCGGTCGTGGGCACCTTGAGCAGCCCGAGCTCGGTCAACTGGGCCAACACCTCGTCGACCTCGTCCGCTGAGGCTGCGGGCGTCGTTCCGTCCTCGAGCGACCGCCACACCGCGGCGGGCAGCCCCTCCAAGGAATGAGCGGTTTGCGACACGGGCTCGATGACGACGAACCCTTCACCGACGGCGCGGCTGGAGACGCCTTGCGCCCGCGTGGGCGTGGGTCGGCTGGAGTTCACTGGTGGTACCCCCGTGGGAGAGCTGATCGAAGGACGGTCGAGCGAAGTATGACCCACGATCGGTCCCCAGCGCGCAACACTGACGGAGCTTGATCAGTTGGGATCAGACGTGCGGAACCGTCGCAGCGTGGCGCGCGGCTCGTTCAAGGTCCGCGCCCTCCCAGATGTGGGGTGTGAGCCAGGTCAGGGCGAAGTGATGGCGACAGATCCATCGTTGCCGTTGCCCGTGACCGCTCCGCCGAGCGTGACGGCGGGTGCACCACTCGTCAGCACGGTGAAGGCGCCCGCGGCGAAGGTGTCCGCAGGGCGTGCCAGGTAGTTCGACCCGCCGCCGCCCCCGCCGCCACCGGCTACGTTGGACGTGCTGGTTCCAGCACCAGCCCCGGCGCCGCCTGCGCCGGTGTAGCCGCCACCACCGCCGCCGCCGCTTCCGCCATTGTTGC
>CAZEPK010000155.1:4153-11506 GCA_964514085.1 uncultured Nocardioides sp. | reverse complement strand
GGTTTCGAGACGGTCGCTGCGCGACCTCCTCAACCACCGACGTGCGTCGCTGCGCGACCTCCTCGACCACCGACCGAGCCCGGCACCGCCCCCTGTTCGTCGCCACCGCACCGCCTAGGCTCGAATCCGTGGAGTTCACCGGGTTCCCCGTCGCGGCGCTCGACTTCTACGACGACCTCGAGGTCGACAACACCCGGTCGTTCTGGGAGAAGCACAAGCACGTCTACGACGAGTCGGTGAAGGCGCCGATGACGGCGCTGTGCGACGCGCTGGCCAAGGAGTTCGGGGAGGGCAAGGTCTTTCGCCCGTACCGCGACGTCAGGTTCGCCAAGGACAAGACGCCGTACAAGACCCACCAGGGGGCCTTCGTGCGGGTGGCCGACGCCACGGGGTGGTACGTCGAGGTCTCACCTCGCGGCGTCCGCACCGGCGGCGGTTTCTACCACGCCGAGGCGCCCCGGCTGGCCGCGCTGCGGGAGGCGATCGCCCACGACACCTACGGCGCCGAGCTGGACAAGATCGTCACGGGCCTCACCCGCAAGGGCTTCGAGATCGGCGGCGACGTGCTCAAGACGACGCCCCGGGGCTACGCCAAGGACCACCCCCGCATCAGCCTGCTGCGGCACCGGTCGATCATCGCCAGCCGGGTGATCGGCTTCGAGCCGGTCATCCACACCCCCGAGCTGCTCGCCCTGGTCCGCAAGGACTGGCGGGCCACCCGGCCGCTGGTCGAGTGGGCCCAGCGGCACGGGGCGCACTGAGCCTCAGGCCGGGCGGAAGCTGGCCATCGTGCGGTCCGGCTCCCAGTAGGCCTTCATCGAGGTGACCCGGCCCTCGTCGTCCACGACGTAGACCATCACCAGGTCGGTCGTGGTGCTGCTGCCGTCGGCGAACGCCGTCCGGATCCGGCCGACATTGGCGCAGGTGTTGCTGCCCGGGTTGGCGAAGGAGTCGGTGATCTCGAACGCGAAGGTCGCGATCGGCGCGATCGCCTGCTGCCAGAAGGCCGAGATCCCCGCGTGCCCGCGGTGGCCCCGACCGTGCTCGTCGAACATGGACGGCCCGACCGGGTCCTCGAGCACGGCGTCCTCGGCGTAGACCGTCAGCCACTCCTCCAGGTCGCCCTTGGCCACGGCCGAGTAGGACCGCATCGAGGCGTTGCGCGCCGGGTGGTCGTCGTCCGGCGCCTGCCAGGTGATGGCGTCGGAGGTGATCGCGGGGTTGCCCATGCGCCGCATCGTAGGGCCGAACTGGAACGTGTTCTAGTGCTCGGGCGTGAGCCAGGTCAAGGGTCCCCGACACCTGGCGGTCGCGGTGAGTTCACCGTCCGGTGCCCCGGCCCCGGCACCGTGGTGGTCATGGCCAAGCCCAAGTCCTTCCTCCTGGTCGGCGTCCCCCACGCCGGTCTCCCGGTCCTCACCTCAGCGCTCGAGCTGCACCGCGACGCACTGGCCGGGCTGGGCGTGCGCGCCCCGGCCAAGTCGGCCGACGAGGCGTTCCGCGCCGCCGTCGAGGTGCGCCGCGAGCACAAGGCCTGGGGACTGCGCCGCCGCGACGTCGAGGGCACCTGGGCCGGCATCGCCCGCCGCGCCCTCAAGCACGCCGGCCGGACCGGCGACACCTCCGTCCTCGGGCACGAGCTGCTGGCCGGGGCCGCCCACGACGAGATCGCGCTGCTGGTCGACGCCCTGGCCGGCACCCAGGTGCACGTGGTGGTGCTCGCGGCGGCCCCCGACGGCCGCGTGGCGCTCTTCCCCGACGAGCTGGACCTGGCCGGCGTGCTCGCCCGCTGGGAGCAGGCGGTCGCCGCCCCGGAGTGGGTGCACGTGGTCGTGACCGACCCGGCCGACCCGACCGTGGCCTGGCGAGCGCTCGGGAGCCTGGTGGGCTTCGACGCCGACGCGCTGCCGCTGCCCCCGGCGTCGTCGGTGGTCGCCCCGGTCGACACCGCCACCCTGCGGCTCATCGCCGAGAGCTCGGGCGTGCACGTCGACCACGACGAGCTCCTCCAGATCGCCGAGGACTGGGGCAAGGTGGTGGCGGATCACGGCTACGACGTGATCGGCGACCTGCACGACCTGGTGCCGCTGCGCCCGGCCGGCTCGACCGACCCGGCACGGGCGGCGTACGACGACCGGGTCGACATCCTCATGGCCGCGCTGTCCGAGGCCGTGGCCGAGATCGGGCGGCTCCGGCTCCGGGTGGCTAGTGAGGCTGCCAGGCGTCCTCGTCGGCGGTTCGCGAGGTGACCGCCTTGGGCAGCTTGCCGTCGGCGAGCTGCTGGATGGACACCTGCTCGAACACGTCGCGCAACGAGCGCCGGGCCGCGATCCACACGTGCTGGAGGACGTCGGCGGTGTCGTTGTACTCGACGGCCTCGGGCCGCAGGCCGTAGACCGAGACCAGCGGGCCGTCCACGGCCCGGATCACGTCGGCGACCGAGACCTCGTCGGCCGACCGGCCCATCCGCCAACCACCGGACTGGCCGCGCTGGGACATGACGATGCCCGCCCGGCGCAGGTCGGCCAGGATGGCCTGCAGGAAGCCGTGCGGGATCTCCTGGCGCTTGCCCAGCTCCTCCGCGCTCACGGCCTTGCCGTCGGAGCGGGAGGCCATCTCGATCAACGCGCGCAGTGCGTAGTCGGACTTCGCGGAAACTCGCACGAGGCCAGTGTGTCAGATGTGTTGATCGTTTCGGTGGCCTTAGGCGTCTAGGCTCCGCCCATGCGCCTGCGCGCCGTCGCCGCCCTCGCTGCCGTCGGACTCCCCCTGCTCACGGTCGCGGGGCCCGCACCCGCGTCGTACGCCGCCTCGACCTGCCAGGGTCGGCCGGCCACCATCGAGGCCTCCTCCGGGGTGGTGACCGGCACCGCCGGCGACGACGTGATCGTGACCAGCGGGCCCGAGGTGAGCGTCGACGCGCTGGGCGGGAACGACCTGGTCTGCGTGGTCGGGGGACAGGTCTCGACCGGTGACGGTGACGACACCGTGGTCTCCGCCGCGCCCGCCCGGGCCCTGACCGTGGTGCGGCTGCAGGGCGGCGACGACCGCTACACCAGCACCCGGGCCGGCCGGAGCAGGGTGCACGTCTCGGAGGTCACCGGCGTGCACGTCGACCTCGGTCCGGGAGGCGGCGACGTCTGGCTGGACCACACCACGACCGCCGGCACCGGATCGGTGGACTTCGGCGACGAGGAGGGTCGGCTCTTCGCCTTGGGCGAGGTCGAGGCCCACGTCGACCTCCAGCACCACCGGGCGGGCGTGGACGGCCTCCTGAGCGTGCGGATCGACAACGTCTACGACGCGACCGCGAGCGGCCGCTACGTGCGGGTCAACGGCAACGCCTTCAAGAACCGGCTCGCGGCCTCCGGCTGCGACGTCGTGGTCCGCGGCGGTGAGGGCCGCGACGTGCTCAGCCTGCTCCGCGGCGGCTCCGACCGAGCAGCGCCGGGTTGTCCCCGGCGCGAGGCCCAGTCGGTGCTCCGAGGGGGCGGCGGCCCCGACCGGCTGCTGGGTCAGACCTCCGACGACGTGCTGGCCGGTGGGTCCGGCCGCGACGTGGCCGACGGCCGGGGCGGCCGCGACCGGTGCCTCGCCGAGGTCGAGCGGCGCTGCGAGACCTGAGGCGTACGCCGTCGTCCGGACCCGCGTCAGGCGCTCACGGGCGTGGCGGTGCGGGGGTCGCGCGGGTCGCCGGGCTGCTCGAGCTTGACCGCCCAGGCGGTCCACAGCACCCACAGCGTGAAGACGATCGAGGCGAGCAGTCCCTCGGTGACGGGCGTGGCGTCGGACCAGTCGGCCAGCGTCTGCAGGTTGGTCAGCACGATGAGACCACCGGCGGCGACCCCGAGGACGCGGGCCGGCAGGTAGCGGACCAGGACGGCCGCCAGCGGCGCCGCGACCACGCCGCCCACCATCAGCGCGAGGACGTAGCCCCACTGGATGCCCTGGGTGCCGAGCCCGACCAGGAACCCCAGCGAGCCGCCGACCGCCACCACGAACTCCGCGGTGTCGACCGAGCCCACCACCTTGCGCGGCTCCAGCCGGCCCGAGGCGAGCAGCGTCGAGGTGCCCACCGGACCCCAGCCACCACCGCCGAGGGAGTCGACTGCGCCGGCGAAGAGCCCCAGCGGAGCCAGGAGACGGGCACCCGGCGCCGGGCCGAAGTGCAGGCGGCGCGGGGACAGGAAGCGCCACGTCACGTAGGTGCCGAGCACGACGAGGATCGAGGCGACCACCGGGACGGCGACGTCGGCGTCGAGGTTCACCAGCAGCGTGGCCCCGGCGAAGGCGCCCGCGAAGCCCGGCAGGGCCAGGACGCCGACCGTGCGCCAGTCGGTGTTGCCCAGCGTGTGGTGGGAGAGGCCGGAGACCAGCGTGGTCCCGAGCTCGGAGAAGTGGATCGCCGCCGAGGCGGCGGCCGGCCCGATCCCGGCGGCCACCAGCAGCGTGGCCGAGGTGACGCCGTAGCCCATGCCGAGCGAGCCGTCGACCAGCTGCGCGCACAGGCCGACCAGGGCCAGCAGGACCAGTCGTCGCATGGGTGTCCGCCTCGCAGAGGGAAGATGTCCCACTAACTCTACCCAGTTTGTGGACAAACATGTGGAGAGACCTCACTGGCCCCGGCTGCGAGATCCCGGTCACACCCGCAGCGGCGTTCCCTTGCGGGGGTCGTGACCTCTTGCCTACGATGAAGTTACTCACTGGTAGAACTGGCCAGTAGACATGCATCGAGACCGAAGAGGTACGTCCCCGTGAGCCACTACAAGTCCAACCTGCGCGACATCGAGTTCAACCTGTTCGAGGTGCTCGGCCGCGACCAGGTGCTCGGCACCGGCCCGTTCCCCGAGATCGACGGCGAGACCGCCCGCACGATCCTGGCCGAGGTCGAGCGGATGTCGCGCGAGGACCTCGCCGCGTCGTACGAGGACAGCGACCGCCACCCGCCGGTCTTCGACCCGGCCACCAGCACGGCGCCGCTGCCGGAGTCGTTCAAGAAGAGCTACCGCGCCTGGATGGACGCCGAGTACTGGCGCCTCCAGATCAAGGAGGGCCTCGGCGGCACCTACGCGCCGTCCACCCTCAACTGGGCTATCGCCGAGATGGTGCTCGGCTCCAACGCCCCCATCTGGATGTACGGCTGCGGCCCGGCGTTCGCCGGCGTCATCGAGCGCAACGGCAACGAGCGCGACATCGCGATCGCCCAGCACATCGTGGACCGCGAGTGGGGCACCACCATGGTGCTGACCGAGCCCGACGCCGGCTCCGACGTGGGGGCCGGCCGCAGCCGGGCCACCGCCAACGACGACGGCACCTGGAACATCGAGGGCGTCAAGCGGTTCATCACCAGCGGTGAGTCCGACCTGCAGGAGAACATCATCCACCTCGTGCTGGCCCGCCCGGTCGGCGTCGAGGGCGCCGGCGGCCCCGGCACCAAGGGCCTCTCGCTGTTCATCGTGCCGAAGTTCCACTTCGACGTGGAGACCGGCGAGCTCACCGGCGAGCGCAACGGCGCCTACGTCACCAACGTCGAGCACAAGATGGGGATCAAGGTCTCCAACACCTGCGAGGTCACCTTCGGCGACCCCGCCATCGGCGGCGGCGAGCCGGCCCGCGGCTGGCTGCTCGGCGAGGTGCACAACGGCATCGCGCAGATGTTCCAGGTCATCGAGAACGCGCGGATGATGGTCGGCACCAAGGCCATCGCGACCCTCTCGACCGGCTACCTCAACGCCCTGGACTACGCGAAGACCCGGGTGCAGGGCGCCGACCTGACCCAGTCCGGCGACAAGACCGCGCCGCGGGTGACGATCACCCACCACCCCGACGTGCGCCGCTCGCTGATGGTGCAGAAGTCCTTCGCCGAGGCCATGCGCGCGCTGGTGCTCTACACGGCGTCGTGGCAGGACCAGGTCCAGGTCTTCGAGCACGACGACGCCCTGGGCACCGACGAGGCCAAGCTGGCCATCGCGGTCAACGACCTGCTGCTCCCGATCGTGAAGGGCTACGGCTCCGAGCGCTCGTGGGTGCTGCTCGGCACCGAGTCGCTGCAGACCTTCGGCGGCTCCGGCTTCCTGCAGGAGTACCCGCTCGAGCAGTACGTCCGAGACGCGAAGATCGACACCCTCTACGAGGGCACCACCGCGATCCAGGGCCAGGACTTCTTCTTCCGCAAGATCGTCAAGGACCAGGGCGCCGCGCTCGGCCACCTGACCGCGCAGATCCAGGCCTTCATCGACAGCGAGGCCGGCAACGGCCGCCTCAAGGTCGAGCGCGAGCTGCTGGCCAAGGCCCTCGAGGACGCCAACGCGCTGGTCGGGCACATGGTCGAGGACCTGATGTCGGCCCAGGAGGAGATCCGCAACATCTACAAGGTCGGGCTCAACACCACCCGCCTGCTGATGGCGCTCGGCGACGTGGTCTGCGGCTGGCTCCTGCTCCGCCAGGCCGACATCGCCCTCGAGAAGCTGGGCGGCGACGCCGGCAAGGACACCGCCTTCTACGAGGGCAAGGTCGCGGCGGCCCAGTTCTTCGCCCAGACCAACCTGCCGCGGATCAGCGCCGAGCTGGCCATCGCGCAGGCCACCGACCTGTCGGTGATGGACCTGACCGAGGACGCCTTCTAGGACCCGGCCCGACTCACCGGCCCACCGGCCCACACCGGCTCAGCGCCGGAGCGTCGCCGCCGCCGCCCGGCGTACGGCGTCGCCCAGCGTGGCCAGGGCCGGTGAGTCGATGCGCCAGCGCTGCCAGTGCAGGTGCACGTCGCGGTGGGTGCGGCCTCCCAGCGTCACCACCCGGCCGTTGGCCAGGTCGGGCAGGAGCTGTGGCTCGGGGAGCATGCCCCAACCGAGCCCGAGGCGCACCGCCTCGTGGAAGTCGGCGCTGGTCGGCACCAGGTGGACGACCTCGGGCTCGGTCACGCCGCGGCTGGCGAGCAGCTCGTGCTGGAGGTCGTCCTTGGCGTTGAAGACCACCACCGGCATCCGCTGCCAGTCGTGGCCGTTGCCCCGGCGCCAGCGGTCGGCCAGCTCGGGGGTGGCGGCCGGGCGGTAGCGCAGGAAGCCGAGGTGCTCGGACCGGCAGCCCTGCACGGCCTGCGGGTCGCTGGTCACGGCGGCCAGCGCCTCGCCGCTGCGCAGCAGTGCGGCCGACCAGGCCTGGTCCTCCACCACCAGGCGCAGGGTGAGGTCGTCGCGGGCCGCCACCTCCGCGAGGACGTCGCGGAACCACGTGGCCAGGGAGTCGGCGTTCACCGCCACGGTGAGGTCGACCCGGCCCGCCTCGAGGTGCAGCGCGGCGCGCACCTCGTCGTCCAGCAGGCGCGCCTGCCGGCCCAGGCGGACCAGTGCG
>CAZEPK010000155.1:0-4143 GCA_964514085.1 uncultured Nocardioides sp. | reverse complement strand
CTCCGTCGGCCGGCACGGGGTGCCGCGTCGTACGACGACCCGGCCGACCTCTGCCTCCAGGGTCCTGATCCGCTGGCTCACCGCGCTGGGCGAGACGTGGAGCGCACGGGCGGCCGCCTCGAAGGTGCCGTGGTCGGCGATCGCGACGAGCGCCTCGACCGCGGTGGCGTTGTAGGGCATGAAGCGATGCTAATGAATGTTCAGAAACCTTCGCTGGCCTTCATCCCCCCGCACGCCTAGCGTCGTACCGTGCTCGACTCCGCTGCCGCCGGCCTGATCACCGGCCTGTCCCTCATCATCGCCATCGGCGCGCAGAACGCGTTCGTGCTGCGGCAGGGGCTGGCCCGCGAGCACGTGCTGCCCGTCGTGCTCATCTGCGCGGTGTCCGACCTGGTCCTGATCCTGGCCGGCGTCGCCGGCATCGGCACCGTGATCCGCCAGGCCGGCTGGGTCGTCGACGTGGTGCGCTGGCTGGGCGTCGCCTTCCTGACCTGGTACGGCGTCACGTCGCTGCTCAAGGCGCGCCGGGCCTCGGCCCTGACTGCGGCGGCGCCGGAACCGCTGTCGCTGCGCTCGGCCGTCCTCCGGATCACCGCCCTGACCTGGCTCAACCCGCACGTCTACCTCGACACCGTCCTCCTGGTCGGCTCGATCGCGAACGCCCACGGGCACGGTGGCCGCTGGTGGTTCGCCGCCGGCGCCTCGGTGGCCTCCGTGCTGTGGTTCAGCGGCCTGGGCTTCGGGGCGCGGCTGTTCTCCCCCCTGCTGTCCCGGCCGCGCGCCTGGCAGGTCCTCGACGTGCTCATCGGGCTGACCATGCTCGGCATCGCGGTGATGCTGGCGCTGGGCTGACCGTCGTCGATCCGTCTGTGGTCCTCAGCGTCGGACGACCTGCCGATCCGCAGACGGGTCCCTCAGATGCCGAAGCCGAGCCGGTTCAGGGGCTCGACGAGCTGGTCCTCCTCGTAGTCGAGGTGGGCCAGCAACGTCTCCTCCAGCGCCTCCAGCGCCGCCCGGATCGCCGCGGGGCCGGAGTCCGGATCCGCGACCAGGCCGACCAGCGCCCGGTCGACGTCCTCCAACCGGCCGTGGACGGCGTGGTGCTCCTCGACCATCCGGTCCAGGGCCGGCCCCAGCGCCGGGTCGGCCGCGCGCAGCCGCGGGTACATCGCCTGGTCCTCGATCGAGTGGTGCATCGTCACGACCCGGCAGTAGGTCTGGCAGTAGACGCCGAGGGTCCAGTCGTTCTGCCGCAGCGTCATGGTGCTGATCGCGTGCCGGGCACCGGCCGCGTCGGCGTGCCCGCGCTCCACCTCCTCGACGAGCCCGCGGAGCTGGGCCAGCTCCCCGCGCAGGTGGTCGTGGATCGCGACCAGGTGGTCGCCGTCGCCCATCACCTCTCCCAGCTGAGCGTGTAGCGGAACCACAGCCGCCGTCGCACCCGGACCCCCGGGAGCAGGCGCTGGGCCGTGGACCGGAGCTCCTCGAAGGTGTGGTCGGGGTCGCGGACCGGCATCTCGGTCTCGGTCGGTCCTCCGCGGTGCACCCGGGGGTGCTTGACCATCCCCACCAGCGGGTTGAGGAGCAGGCTGGTCGCGTCGTACGCCGCACCGACCGGCGAGCCGAGCTGTGCGAGGCCGACCACGAGCAGTCGGCCGCCCGGGGCCACCAGCGCTGCGGCCCGCTCCAGCCCTTCCTCCAGCGGCAGGTGGTGGAGCGAGGCGACCATCGTGACCAGGTCGAAGGAGCCAGCGGTGTCGAGGAGCGACTCCTGCCGGACCTCGACGTTGCCGAGCCCGCGGGCCCGCGTCGAGGCCACCATGGCGGCGTCCGGGTCGACCGCGGTGACGTGGGCGAAGCGACGGGCCAGCTGCTCGACGAGCATCCCGCGGCCGCACCCGACGTCCAGCGCCGACCCGCGGCGCGCGGGCAGGTGGCGCAGGATCCAGCCGTGGAAGTGGTCGTTGTGGCTCCACGGGTGGCGGGCGTTCACCCGGTCGAGGGCACCGGCCGCGGCCGACAGCGAGGGACGGTTGCGCACGCCGACGGCGGTGCCGTCCGCCGGCCTCACTCGACGCCTCCCAGCGGCAGCACCAGGACGCCGTCGGCGCCGGCCGAGACCCGGACCGGCACGCCCCAGTCCTGCTGGTGGATGTGGCACGCGGCGTTCTGGCCCTCGACGTCGCAGGAGGCCGCGCGGGCGGCGACGTGCAGGACGCCCTCGCCCACCCTCGGGTCGAGCACCAGCCGGCGGGTGAGCTCGGTGCCGCGCCCCTCGCCCTCGCGCAGGAGGGCCGGCGGGGTGGCCTCGACCACCAGCTGGGACGGCGGCCCGAACCGGTCGTCGACCTTCTGCCCCGGTGGCGGCGTGAAGGCCACCACCAGCTCCAGGTCGCCGGCCACCTCGGTCACCGGGCGCTGGGTGGTGTGGCTGAACCCGTCGGTGTGCCGACCGGCGACGCCGAGCGGCACGCGGGTCAGCCGGTGCGCGTTCGACTCCACGACGACCAGGTCCGCCCCGTCGACGTACGCCGCGCTCGGCTCGGCCAGCCCGCCGGCCAGCGTGGTGACCTCGCCGGTCGCCGGGTCGTAGCGGCGCACCGCGCCGTTGTAGGTGTCGCAGACCGCGACGCTGCCGTCCGGCAGGACGCACAGGCCGAGCGGGTGCTGGAGCAGCGCCTGGCCGGCCGGCCCGTCGCGGAAGCCGAAGTCGAAGAGGCCCTGGCCCACCACGGAGCGCACCTCGCCGTCCTCGACGAAGCGCAGGCTCGAGGTCTCGGGGTCGACCAGCCAGAGCCGGTCGCCCTGCACCGCGAGCCCGGAGGTCTGGGCGAACCACGCCTCGGCGAGCGGTCCGTCCAGCAGGCCCTCGTGGGTGGTGCCGGCGGCGACCTCGACAGCACCGGAGGCGGGGTCGTAGGTCCAGAGCTGGTGGATCCCCGCCATCGCGATCCACACCTGGTCCTGCCACCAGGCGACCGCCCAGGGGCTGCTCAGGCGGTCGGTGGAGTCGCCCTGCATCCACTGCTCACCGGTGCCCGCCAGCACCCTCACCTCGCCCGAGTCCAGGTCGATGCTCGCGAGCTGGTGGTGGACGGTGTCGGCGACGTAGGCGGTGCTGCCCACCACGCACAGCCCGTTCGGCTCCGCGAAGCCGCCCCACTCCCGCACCACGCGCGGTCCGTCGGGGTCGGCGTCGAGGTCGAGCTCGACGACCCGGTCGTGTCCCGCGTCCGCCACCAGCACGTGCCCGCCCTCGAGGAGCACCGCGTCGGCCGGGAAGCGCAGCGTGCTCGGCTCGACCACCGGCGCGACGTAGGGCGATCCGGCCGGCTGCAGCGTGCCCTTGGCGCGGTGCTCCTCGACCAGCCCCTCGAGCACCCGGTCGAGCGCGTGGGCGTGGCCCTCGCCGGCGTACTGCGCCACCACGTAGCCCACCGGGTCGACCAGCACCAGCGTGGGCCAGGCCCGCGCGGTGTAGGCGTCCCAGGTCACCAGCTCGGGGTCGTCGAGGACCGGGTGGTGCACCTGGTAGCGCTCGACGGCCGCCGCCAGCGCGTCCGCGTCGGCCTCGTGCACGAACTTCGGCGAGTGCACCCCGACGACGACCAGCTCCTCGGCGTACTTCTGCTCCAGCGGGCGCAGCTCCTCGATCACGTGCAGGCAGTTGACGCAGCAGAAGGTCCAGAAGTCGAGCAGGACGAACCGGCCGCGCAGCTCCGAGATGGAGTACGCCGCTCCTCCGGTGTTGAGCCAGCCGCGGCCTCGGAGCTCGGGTGCGCGGACGCGTGCGGTCACAAGCCCTGAACGTACGCCGCGGCCGCGCGGCTCCAGCGCGTGGACTCGTCGCCGCCGTCGACCGGCTCCCGGTCGGAGAGCAGCGAGACGAAGAGGTTCGGCTGGTCCACGGCGTAGGACGGGTGCCAGGACGCCGTGTAGGTCCACGGCGTGGGCAGCTGCGCGAGGGCGGCCAGCTGGGGGCGGATCACCGGCCACAGCCGGGCGCCGTACTCCTCGACGGTGAACGTCTCCGCGCTCGTGTCGTCGGGGGCGGTGAGCGCGAGGTCGGCCACGACGCGGTCGTAGAGGTGCAGCGAGAGGAGGGTGGCCGGGAGGTCGTCGGGCTCGCGCTCGAGGGACCCG
>CAZEPK010000154.1:0-11541 GCA_964514085.1 uncultured Nocardioides sp. | reverse complement strand
GGTGGACACCGTGATCGAGCGGACCAGCGTCCACAAGCTCCTCGAGCGGGTCCGCGACCTGCTGCCCGGTGGCGACCGGTGGGACCAGGAGGCCGGGGTCCTCGACTCCGACTACCAGCTGGCGATGCTCCGCTTCCGCGAGGAGCACGTCCTGGCCGGGGTGGCCCGGCGGCTCAAGCGCGGCATCGACTCGGGGATGAACCCGGGCGAGGTCTTCTCCCGGGTCCAGGACCACGTCATCCACGCCGCCCGGGCCCACACCGAGCGGCTGGTCCTCGAGGCCTTCGTGGACAAGGTCCGCTCGATGCCCGCGGACGGTCCCGACGGCAACCAGGTCGCGCTGAGCCTGCTGTGCGACCTGCACGCGCTGAGCCTGATCGAGGCCGACCGGGCCTGGTTCATGGAGCACGGCCGGCTCACGGTGGTGCGCTCCAAGGAGATCAGCCGCCGGATCGGCTCCCTGTGCCGCCGGATCCGCCCGCTGGCCCGGGACCTGGTCGACGCCTTCGGCGTCCCCGAGGAGATGCTGCGCAGCCGGGAGCTGATCGGCTGATGGTCAGGCTGTCGGCGATCCCCGGCCTGGGCGGCTGGTCCGACGACCCGCTGTGGGGCTCGGTCTACGACTGGACCGTCGAGCACCCGACCGCCGGACGCGTGCTCTGGGCCGCCGCGATCCAGAGCGACCTGACCCTGCTCTACGCCGCGGCCTCGGAGATCGGGCGGCAGCGCGAGGGCGCCCGCGTGCTCGACGTGCCGTGCGGCGGCGGCGTCGCGGTCCGCTCGCTGCACCCCGACCAGGGCGTCGACTACGTAGCGACCGACATCTCGCAGAAGATGCTCGACCGCTCGACGCGGGTGGCGGCCGAGGTCGGCGTCGCCGACCAGGTGACCACGGCGCTCGCCGACGTCGGCGACCTGCCGTTCGAGGACGGTTCCTTCGACCTGGTCGTCTCCTTCACCGGCCTGCACTGCTTCCCCGACCCCGCACGGGCGGTGGTCGAGCTGGCGCGGGTGACCCGGCTCGGCGGGGTGCTGAGCGGCAGCGCGATCCTCAACGACACCGGCCTGCGCTACGAGCCGATGCGCCGGGCGGGCCGGCTGGCCGGGCTGCTCGGGCCCGGCTGCACCACCGACCAGGTCGAGCGCTGGCTGGCCCGGCAGGGCGTCGCGGACGTGACGATGGACGTCTCCGGCCCGATGGCCTACTTCCGCGGGGTCCGCCGGGTCTAACCTCCGGACGTGTCGCTGCGCGTGACCGCCCCGCTGCTCGAGCGGTCCGACGTCCTGGAGCAGCTCGCCGCCCTGCGGTCCGACGGGGGCGCCCTGGTGTGGCTGGCCGCGGAGGCGGGGCTGGGCAAGTCCTCGGTGCTGCGGGCACTGGCCGCGACCGGACCGACCTGGTGGGGACACTGCGACCCGCTGACCACCCCGCGCCCGCTGGGGCCGCTGCTCGACCTGGCCGACGGGCCGGTGCCGTCCCTGGGCCCGCTGCTGCGCGAGGACGCCGCGCCGCACCGTGCGTACGCCGAGCTGGCGAGCCGGCTGCGCGCGGCCCCGGAGCCGCTGCTGCTCGTGCTCGAGGACGTGCACTGGGCCGACGACGCGACGCTGGACCTCCTCCGCTTCCTGGTCCGCCGACTTCGACTCGCTGCCGGTGCTGGTCGTGGCCAGCATCCGCGACGACGCCCTGGCCACCCGGCCCGAGCTGACCGCCGTGGTCGGGGACACCCTGCGCGAGCCCCGGGTGCACCGCCTCGGGCTGGCTCCGCTCACGGTCGAGGCGGTGCGGGCGCTGGCCCGCGACAGCGAGGTCGACGCCGACCGGCTGCACGAGGTGTCGGGAGGCAACCCGTTCTTCGTCACCGAGGTCGTGGCCTCGGGCCTGGACTCCGCCAGCGTCCGCGACGCGGTGCTGGCCCGCACCGCCCGGCTCGACGACGCCGGCCGCGACGTGCTGGCTGCCGTGTCGGTGGCGCCGCGGGCCCTCGAGCTGGCCTACGTCGAGGAGCTGACGGGCCACCCGGCCACGGCCGGCGACGCGGCCGTCCGCGCCGGGCTGCTGGTGGAGGCGGACCGGACGCTCCGCTTCCGGCACGAGCTGGCCCGCGGCGCGGTCGAGGTCGGCCTCGGCCCGGTCCTGCGCCGCGAGCTGCACGGTCGGCTCCTGCGGCTGCTGCTGGCCGACGGCAGCACCGACCGGAGCCGCCTGGCGCACCACGCCGTCGGCACCGGCGAGCCGGCGCTGGTCCTGCTGCACGTGCCGCCGGCCGTGGACGAGGCGGAGGCCCGTGGCGCCCGGCGCGAGGTCTCCCTCCTGCTCGACGCCCTGCTCCCGCACGCCGAGCTGCTCGACCCCGCGGAGCACGTGCGGCTGCGGGCCCGCCAGGCCGAGGCGCTGGCCCTGCTCAACCGGCCGAGCGAGGGGCTGGAGCACGCCCGCGCCGCGGTGCGGGCCGCGGAGCCGATCGGGGACCCTCGGCTGCTGGGCCCGGCGCTCGCGGTCCGGGCCCGGACCCAGTGGCTGGGCGGTGACGTCCCCGCGGCGGTGGGCGACTACGCGGCGGCCGTCAGCACCCTGCGGCCGCTGGGGGACAGCGCCGAGCTCACCGAGGCCCTGGTCCAGCAGGCGCGGCAGCTGATGCTGGCCCGCCGGCACGAGCCGGCGCTGGCGCTGGCCGACGAGGCGCTCGCGCTCGCGCGTCGCCGCGGCGACGCCGGCCACGAGCAGCGGGCCCTGCTGGTCCTGGGCACCACGGAGCTGGTGACCGGTGACGCCGACCGGGCCGTCGAGCTGCTCGGTGCTCTCCTCGAGCAGGCCCGCGCGGCCGGCGACCACGACCTGGCCGCCCAGGTCCTCAGCCAGCTCGGCACCGCGGCCGGCGAGGTCCGGCGCTACGACGACGCCGAGCGGTGGTTGGCCGAGGGCATCCGCTCCGCGCACCTGGCCGACCAGGACTACGTCGCGGCGTACGCCGCGGCCTGGCTGGCCCGGATCGCCTGCGAGCGCGGCCGCTGGACCGAGGCGACCGAGCTGGCCCAGGCGCCCCTGCTGACCCGCGGCGGCGCCGCCCTGGTCACCCCGCTGACGGCGCTGTCGGCGCTGGGCCGGGTCCGGGTGCGGCGCGGCGACCCCGACTCGGCCGGCGTGCTGCGCGAGGCGCTCGGGCTGGGCCGGTCCGAGCTGCAGCACCGGTGGCCGGCGCACTGCGCCGTGGCGGAGGAGGCCTGGCTGCGGGGGCGCGCCGCGGAGGCCGCCGACCACCTGGCCGGTCCCTACCGCGAGGCGCTGGAGTCCGACAGCCCGTGGGCCCGCGGCGAGCTCGGCTTCTGGCGGTGGCGCACCGGTGGCCGCGACGTCGAGCCCGAGGGCTGGGCGCCGCCGTTCGCCGCGATGGTCCTCGGCGACTGGGAGGGCGCCGCGGCGCAGTGGCGCCGGCTCGGGTGCCCCTACGAGGAGGCGCTGGCCCTGGCCGAGGGCGACGTCGATGCCCAGCGGGCGGCCCTGGAGCTGCTCGACGGGCTCGGCGCCCGCCCGGCGGGGCTGTGGCTGCGCGCCCGGCTCCGGGACGCCGGGGTGACCTCGGTGCCGCGGGGCCCGAGGCCGGCCACCCGCGACCACCCCGACGGGCTGACCGGTCGGGAGGCCGAGGTCCACGCCCTGCTGGTCGAGGGCCTGACCAACCCGCAGGTCGCCGAGCGGCTCTTCATCTCCGCCAAGACCGTCGAGCACCACGTCTCGGCCGTGCTGGCCAAGCTGGGCGTCAGCAACCGCCGCGACCTGCGCGGCAGGTGAGCCCAACCTGGGGGTGGTTCCCCCATGTGCGGGTGGGTGCGCCGGGGCCAGGCTCGTCCCACCGACTACCAAGGAGAACCACATGCCCCGCTACCTCGTCGAGCGCACCTTCCCCGGTGGGCTCGAGATCCCGCAGAACGCCGACGGCGTCCAGGCCTGCCGCAACGTCGTGGACGGCAACGCCGGCCACCACGTGACCTGGGTGCACTCCTACGTCTCGCCCGACCACGGCAAGACCTTCTGCATCTACGACGGTCCCGACCCCGAGGCGATCCGCGCCGCGGCCACGACCAACGGCCTGCCGGTCGACGCCATCACCGAGGTCTCGGTGCTGGACCCCTACTTCTACGTCGGGGCCTGACCGCGCCAGGGGTCAGTGCAGGGGCGGGGCCGCCTTCAGCCGCTCGAAGGAGGCCCTGACCTCGTCCTCGGCGGCGTCGCGGCCGACCCACTCGGCGCCCTCGACGGACTTGCCGGGCTCGAGGTCCTTGTAGACCTCGAAGAAGTGCTGGATCTCGAGCCGGTCGAACTTCGGCACGTGGTTGATGTCGCGGATGTGCTCCTGGCGCGGGTCGGTGGACGGCACGCACAGCACCTTGTCGTCGCCGCCGGCCTCGTCGGTCATGCGGAACATGCCGATCGCACGGCAGCGGATGAGGCAGCCGGGGAACGTCGGCTCCTGCAGGATCACGAGCGCGTCGAGCGGGTCGCCGTCCAGGCCGAGGGTGTTCTCGATGAACCCGTAGTCGGCCGGATACTGCGTCGAGGTGAACAGCGTCCGGTCGAGCCGGATGCGCCCGGACACGTGGTCGACCTCGTACTTGTTGCGCTGCCCCTTCGGGATCTCCACGAGCACGTCGAACTCCATGGAGGCATCCTCCCGCACAATGGCTGCGACGTGCACGAGCGGGCTAGGAGGAGCGGTGCCAGCAGGTGATCGGGACCACGGTCTCCTCGGGCGCGCCCTCGTGGCCCTGCTCGTCGTGGCGCTGCTCCTCGGCGGGGTGGCGGCCTGGCGCTTCGACCTCGTCGCCCACCTCGGCGGCGACGACGCCGCTGGGACCACGACCGCGGACGGGGCGGCCGCCGTGCCGCCGCCCCCGGGTCTGGAGCTCCCCGCCCTCACCGACCCCGCGCCGGTGGACACGGCCCTCGTCCCGCCGGGCACGGTCGACCCCGCCCTGGTGCGGGCGGCGGTCGGGCCGCTGCTGGCCGACCCGGTGCTGGGCGGGCACGTGGTCGGCACGGTGGCCGACCTGACGGCCGACCGGCCGGTGATCGGGCTCGGCGACGGGACGGCGGCGATGCCCGCCTCGGTCACCAAGCTCCTCACCACCACCGCGGCCCTCTCGGTGCTGGGTCCCGAGGCGACGTTCTCCACCTCGGTGGTCGCCGGCGGCAAGGGCCGCATCGTGCTGGTCGGCGGCGGCGACCCGTTCCTCTCCTCCGAG
Organism: uncultured Nocardioides sp.; assembly: GCA_964514085.1. GTDB lineage: Bacteria > Actinomycetota > Actinomycetes > Propionibacteriales > Nocardioidaceae > Nocardioides. The sequence goes on along the minus strand of CAZEPK010000154.1, from coordinate 6,297 downwards.
CCGGTCCCGGCGGCGTACCCGGCCCACGCCGACCTGCAGACCCTGGCCGCCCAGACCGCTGCGGCGCTGCAGCAGGAGGGCCGCACGCGGGTCCGGCTGGGCTACGACGACTCGCTGTTCGCCGAGCCGTCCTTCAACCCCGCCTGGCCCGCGCACTACCTGCCGGAGAACGTGGTCTCGCGGATCACCGCGCTCTGGGTCGACGAGGGCCGTCCGGCCGAGGGCTCGGGCCGGGTCGAGGACCCGTCGCTCTACGCCGCGCAGGCCTTCGCCGCTGCGCTCTCCGCCCAGGGCGTCACGGTGGTCGGGTCGCCGAGCCACGGCCTGGCCGCCGGTGGGCGCGAGCTCGCCGCGGTCCACTCCGCCCCGCTGCGCGAGATCGCCACCCGGATCCTCGAGGTGAGCGACAACGAGGGCGCCGAGGTGCTCTCGCACCAGGTGGGCCGGGCGGTCTCGGGGTCCGGCACCTTCGCGGACGGCGCGGCGGCGGTGACCTCGACGCTGCAGGGGCTCGGCGTCACCGCCGAGTTCGCCATCCACGACGGCAGCGGGCTCTCCCGGGAGAACCGGATCACGCCGCTGGCGCTGGTCGAGGTGCTCCGGCTGGCCTTCGACCCGGCCCACCCCGAGCTGGGCGCGGTCGCCACCGCGCTGCCCGTCGCCGGCTTCACCGGCTCGCTCACCAACCGGTTCGGCCAACCGTTCCCCGACTCCCGCGGCCTGGTGCGGGCCAAGACCGGGACCCTCACCGGCGTGAGCAGCCTGGCCGGCATCGCGGTGGACCAGGACGGCCACGAGATGCTGTTCGCCCTGATGGCCGACCGGATCGACAAGGTCGACGAGACCAAGGCGCAGCGGGCGCTGGACGCCGCCGCCGGGGCGCTGGGCGCGTGCCACTGCGGAGCGCCCGCGCCGTAGAGACAAACTCAACTGGTCAAGTCGACTAAGATGACTTCATGACCGTCGACACCCTTCCCCTGCCGACGTACGACGACGCCACCGTCGTGGTCCCCGCACCCGACGCCGGCCCGGGCAACTGGTCGGGCGCCGCCTCCGCCGTCCTGGTCGACGGCACGTTCTGGCTGACCTACCGCGTGCGCCGCCCCCTGACCGAGGGTCGCGGGGTGGCGGTGGTGGTCTCGCGGTCCTCCGACGGCGTGGTCTTCGAGCCGGTCACCGAGGTGCAGCGCGAGACGTTCGGCTGCGAGTCCTTCGAGCGCCCGGTGCTCTCACCGGTGCCCGGCGGCGGCTGGCGGCTCTACCTCTCCTGCGCGACCTACGACTCCAAGCACTGGTGGGTCGACTCCCTCACCGCGCCGACGGTCGAGGAGCTGCCGCTGGGCCACCAGCAGGTGGTGCTGCCCGGTGACGCCGCGGTCGCGGTCAAGGACCCGGTCATCGAGCACCCGACGGCGCCCGGCGCGGAGTGGGTGATGTGGCTGTGCTGCCACCCGCTGACCGAGGCCGGCCACGAGGACCGGATGACCACCCGCCGGCTCACCTCGCCCGACGGGCTGGTGTGGACCGACCGGGGAGAGGTGCTGGCCGGGCGTCCGGGCCACTGGGACGCCCGCGGGGCCCGGGTCACGACCGTGCTGACCTCCGACCCGCTGACCGTCCTCTACGACGGCCGCGCCGACGCGGCGTCCAACTGGCACGAGACCACCGGCCTGGCCCGGTGGGACGGCGCGCGCCTGGTGCCCACCGACGACGCGCCCGTCTCCTCGCCGCACTCCGACGGCGCCTTCCGCTACGCCGCCGCCGTCCCGCTGCCCGACGGCCGCACCCGCTTCTACGTCGAGGCCGCCCGCCCCGACGGCGCCCACGACCTGGTGACCTTGGTCCGCTGACCGTCCGGGCGGAAAGTCTCAGACGTTCCCCACAGCGCTCAGGCGGGGCGCCCGTCGGAAACGTCTGAGACCATCCGCCCATGACGCAGACCCCGGCCGGGTGGTTCGTGGACCCGCAGGACGCCACCCAGTTCCGCTACTGGGACGGCGCCCAGTGGACCGAGCACCGCTCACCGCGCGGGCCGGCGACGACCGACCAGCTCAACCGGGCCGCCGGCGACCTCGCCGACGGGCTGAGTCGCGGCTTCGCGGCCATGGGCACGTGGGTCAACCAGAACACGTCCCTGGGGCAGCCGGGCGGTGTGCCGACGTTCGCCTCCATCGCCGCGTCGTGCCGCGACGAGCCGGCCCGCCAGCCCCTGTCGGTCACCGCGCAGCTCGTGCTCGCGCCCGCCGACCTGGCGGGCGTCGCGGCGGTCTTCGCCCAGGCCCAGACCGCGGTGACCGCCGAGGGGGCCCGGCTCGACAACGAGCACTGCCGCCTGGTGCCCAACCCCTGGGACCCCGCGGTGCCTCAAGGCGTGGCCGTGCTCGTCGGCACCACCATGGTGGGCCGGCTGCCGGCCGACCTCGAGGCGGCGTACTGCGGCCCGCTGGCCCGGCTGACCAGCGGCGGCCTGCTGGCCACCGCGGTCGCCGACCTCTGGGCCCAGGGCGCGCCCGGCGCGGTCAGCGCCGCGCGGGTGAGCGTCGAGCTGCCCGAGGTCGCTCGACTGTCCTGACCGGCTCGGACGCCGCGCGCTGCTGGAACGAGCCGCGGCTCTCCTCCGAGAGCCAGAGCGAGAAGTCCTCGCCGGTCAGCTCGGCGAGCAGGGCGATGTCGTCGGCGAAGCGCGGCAGCAGCCGGCTGCGGGCCTCGGCCGACAGCCGGGGCCGGTGCGAGCCGCCCGAGCTGAGCTGCCCCATGAGCGGCGCGCTCAGGGTGCGCCAGACCTGTGGCGGCGCGAACTGGCCGAGCCAGGCGCCGGTCCGGACGACCGGTCCGAACACGTTCGTGCGCCACCCGGGCTCGGCGTAGCTGCGGGAGTTGTCGCGCGGGATCGAGGAGACCAGGCCCTCGGTCAGGCCGAGGAAGCGGCACACCTCGTCGACGGTCCGCGCCGGCTCCTCGACGATGGCGCGGTAGCGCACGACGAGCACCCGCTCGCGGTCGACGTACCGGTAGAGGTGCTGGAGCTGGCGTCCGTAGAGTCCGAGGTCCTGGTAGCGCCAGAACGGCGCCCAGCCCGCCTCGATCCGCCGGGCCTGCTGGGCGAAGGCCTGCTCGAAGTCGGGGATGCGCTCGAGGCCGTCGGACCACAGGTGCATCCAGTTGCTGTACGCGCGGTCGATCGGGTCGCGGACCACGGCGACGAGCTTCACGTCGGGCAGGTGCTCGGCGATCCGGCGGTGGGCCGGGTAGCTCCAGAGGTAGAACGGGGTGCTCTCGCCGCGCAGCTGGTGCTCGGCAGCGGGCCGGAACAGCGCCTCGTAGTCACGCCGGCGCCAGACCCACTCCTGCTGGGAGTGGGCGTCGCCCGGACCGGTCCAGTGCGGCGGAGGGGCGTCTCCGCAGAGCCAGTACTTCGGCTCCTTGGGTGTCGTGGTGAAGACCTCGGGGTGCAGGGCCAGGGCCGAGTGCAGTGCCGTGGTGCCCGCCTTGGGCGCTCCCACGAGGATGAAGTCGGGCAGGTCGGGCCGGGCCATGAAACCAGACTAGGTCACTGGGCTTAGAAGGCAATGGTCCAGGACGATCAGATCCTGGCTTCGCCGCCCCAGTTCGCGAGCTTGGTGGCGATGGCGTGCAGGTCGGCCCGCCAGACGTCTTCGGGCCCGGGCGGCAGCACGTCGTCCCACTCGATGGTGGGGGAGCCGATCACGCCGGTGAGCCGGGCGGTCCGGGCCACGAACCAGGTGTGGGCGTGCGCGCCGCCGTCGCCGTAGCGCAGCACGTGGCAGCGCGCGATGTTGTCGAGCCCCTCCACGATCCTGGTCAGCCGGTTGGAGATGCGCCCGTGCTCGGAGGCCAGGTCGTCGTCGAAGTGGCCGAAGTCGAGGTGCAGCCGCGGCTCGAGGATCAGCACGACCGGGAGCCCGCTCGGCTGCCCGGAGTGCCGCAGCACCCACGACTCGTCCTCCCACACCAGCCGCTCCGGCGGCACGCCGAAGCACGAGGAGCACGGCCGGTCGGCCGTCTCGCCGGACCGGGCCGGGTCGTCGGACGGCGGCGGCAGCACCCGCGGCGCGATGGCGCCGTCGACGACCTCCCACGGGAAGTTGTCCCACTCGTTGCTCGGAGGAGCCGGCAGGCGGCCGCCTTCGCCGACGCTCTCGCGGATGCGGGCGTGGACCTGCTCGGCAGACTCGGCCATGTCGACACCATGCCAAACGGACGGTCCGCCGCCTCCGCCCGGGGTGTCCATAGTCTGTACGTCGTGCCCGACGTCACGCTGCCCGCAGCGCCCGAGCTCCCCGGCGCCAGCCACCTCCACTCCGGCAAGGTGCGCGACCTCTACGAGCTGACCGACGGGCCGCACGAGGGCCGCCTGCTCATGGTGGCCAGCGACCGCATCTCGATCTTCGACTTCGTCCTCGACTCCACCATCCCCGGCAAGGGCGAGCTGCTCACCCGGATGTCGCTGTGGTGGTTCGACCAGCTCGCCGACCTGGTGCCGAACCACGTGGTCTCCACCGACGTGCCCGAGGCCGTGCGCGGACGCGCGGTGGTCTGCGAGCGCCTCGACATGTACCCGGTCGAGTGCGTGGTCCGCGGCTACCTGACCGGCACCGGGCTGCTCGACTACCGCGCCACGGGCGAGGTGTGCGGCATCGCGCTGCCCGACGGCCTGGAGGACGGCAGCCGGCTGGCCGAGCCGCTCTTCACCCCGGCCACCAAGGCCGACCTGGGCGACCACGACCAGAACGTCGACTACGCCGCGGTGGTGGGGAGCCTCGGCGCCGAGCGGGCCGCCGAGCTGCGGGACCTGACCCTGGAGGTCTACGCCCGGGCCGAGCGGATCGCCCGCGAGCGCGGCATCATCCTGGCCGACACCAAGCTCGAGTTCGGCGCCCGCGGCGACGGGGGCACGGTGCTCGGCGACGAGGTGCTCACCCCCGACTCCTCCCGCTTCTGGCCGGTCGCCGAGTGGCAGCCGGGGCGCACGCAGCCGTCGTACGACAAGCAGATCGTGCGCAACTGGGCGCTCTCGCCGGAGTCCGGCTGGGACCGGGCCGCGGGCGGTCCGCCGCCGGCCCTGCCCGACGAGGTCGTCGAGCGCACCCGCGCCCGCTACGTCGAGGCCTACGAGCGCCTGACCGGGCTGACCTACTGATGGCGCGCACCTTCGGTGGGTCCGTCGTGTTCGGCGTGCCCCGCGAGGTGGCCTTCGACTACCTCGTCGACCCGCGGCACCGGCCGGAGTGGCAGTCCTCGCTGGCCAGGGTCTCGGCGGTCGACGGCGAGCCGCGGCTGGGCCAGACCTGGGTCGACGAGACCAAGCCCGGCCTCAAGCCGCGGATGCGCACCACGGAGCTCGAGCGGCCCTCCCACTGGAGCGAGAGCGGCACCTGGCGCTTCGTCCGCGCCGACCTGACCCTCGACTTCGCGGACGCACCGGGCGGCTGCACGGTGGCCTACCGCTTCCGCATCCACGCCCTCGGGCCCGTGGGGCTGGCCGTCAGCGCGCTGTCCGGGCCGGCCGTCGGCGCCGACCTGCGCAGGGCCGCCGGGATCCTGGGCCGCGGCTGAGTCCTGCGACGGGGGTCGTGGCGCTGGTGACCGGTCGGTAGGTTGGCCGCACACCCGACGTGACGGAGGCCACGTGACGACGTTCAACCTCGCCAGCCTGCTGGAGAACAGCGCCCGGACCTACCCCGAGCGGGAGGCCATCGTCTTCCCCGCGACCGGCCGGCGGATGACCTACGCCGAGCTCGACATGGTCGCCAACATGGTGGCGGGCTTCCTGCGCGACACCGGGATCCAGCCCGGCGACAAGGTGGCGCTCAGCTGCCCCAACCTGCCCTACTTCTCCCTGGTCTACTGGGGGATCCTCAAGGCCGGCGCCACCGTGGTGCCCCTCAACGTGCTGCTCAAGGGACGTGAGGTGGCCTACCACCTCGGCGACTCGGACGCCAAGGCCTACTTCTGCTTCGAGGGCACGGCCGAGCTGCCGATCGGCCAGGAGGGCTACGCCGGCTTCCAGGAGGCCGAGGGCTGCGAGACGTTCGTGGTCATCACCGCGGCGCTGGACGGCGAGTCGCCGTTCGAGGGCGTCAAGACCTTCGGCCAGGTGCTGGCCGGCCAGGACGGCACCTTCGAGACCGTCCAGACCGACGAGGACGACACCGCGGTCATCCTCTACACCTCCGGCACCACCGGGCAGCCCAAGGGCGCCGAGCTCCGGCACCGCAACATGCGCGACAACGCCACCCTGGGCCAGACCCTCTTCCAGATCGACCCCGACCAGCC
>CAZEPK010000153.1:0-11670 GCA_964514085.1 uncultured Nocardioides sp. | reverse complement strand
CTGCCGGTCCCCGGCGTCCGCGGCCTCGAGCAGGTCGCGGAAGTCGTGCCGGCCGGCCAGGCCCTCGAGGCCGGAGCGGTGGTGCAGCAGGTCCTCGAGGTCGTCGACGGAGTGCCCGCGGCGCAGGAGGTGCAGCAGCACCCCCGGGTCCACGTCGCCGCTGCGGGTGCCCATGACCAGGCCCTCGAGCGGCGTGAACCCCATCGAGGTGTCCACCGGGCGGCCGCCGCGGACGGCGGAGGCCGAGGCGCCGTTGCCCAGGTGCAGCACCACCAGCCGCAGCTCGGCCAGCGGCCGGCCCAGGAAGCGGGCGGTCTCCCCGGCGACGTGCTCGTGGCTGAGGCCGTGCATCCCGTAGCGCCGGAGGTGCTCGCGGGCGGCCAGGTCGCGGTCCAGCGCGTAGGTGGCGGCCGCCGCGGGGAGGTCGGAGAACCAGGCCGTGTCGAAGGCCGCGACCTGCGGCGTGTCCGGGAAGGCGGCGCGGGTGGCGCGGATGCCGGCCAGGGCCGGCGGGTTGTGCAGGGGCGCGAGGGGCACCAGCTCCTCGATCGCGGTCAGCACCTCGTCGTCGACCACGGTCGGCCCGGTGAACCGCGGCCCACCGTGCACCACCCGGTGACCGATCCCGAGCAGGTCCTCGGCGCGCACCCCACCCTCGTCGAGGGCCGTGGAGAGCGAGGCGAAGGCCGCGTCCCAGCCGGTCTCGTCGACCCGCTCGACGGTCCCCTCGAGGAGCGGCTCGTCACCGACGCCGAGCACGCGGTACTTCAGGCTCGAGGAGCCCGCGTTGAGGACCAGCACCGAGCTGCTCACCTCCCCCACGCTAGGACATGCCGCTGCCCGCGGGGTCCGCCGGGACGGCCCGTCGGCGACTGGCCGCAGCGTCGACCGACCCCGGCGCTCAGAGGCCCAGCGAGGTGAGCCGCTCGTCGTACTCGTCCTCGATCTCCTCCTCGGGACGGTCCGAGCGCCACAGGGCCTCCAGCGAGAGCCGGGTGGCGTCGTCCAGCGCGCGGTAGCGCGCCGTCCAGGCCTCCCCGTCCTCGATCCAGTAGCCCACGGTCTTGTACGCCGTGGCCGGCAGGCCCAGCTCGCGGCGCAGGTGGGCCCGGACCCCGCGCAGCGCCAGGGACTCCCCGGCCACCCACACGTAGCCACCCGGCCCGGGGTGCGGCAGCGACCGCACCACGTCCTCCAGGCGCGAGGGCCCGTGGCCGTTGCCGCCGCTGACCCAGGTGACCTCCGCCTCCTGGGCGAGCGGCAGCCGGTGGTCGTCGTCGGGGACCTCGACCACGACCCGGCTGCGCACCGTCGGCGGCGTGGTCTCGAGGATCCGGGCCAGCGCGGGCAGGCCGGCGCAGTCGGCCACCAGGATCTGCCAGGCCAGCCCCGGCGGCGGGTCGTACATCCCGGTCGGTGCAGTCAGCCCGACCACGTCGCCGGGCCGCGCCCGCCGGGCCCAGGTGGAGGCCACGCCTCCCTCGTGCACCACGAGGTCGACGGTGACCTCCCCCGCGACCGGGTCGTGGGCGCGCACGGTGTAGGTCCGCAGGAGGCCGAGGTCCACGCTGGCGTAGTCGAGGACGCCGTCCGCCACCGCAGGCAGCACCGGCTCGGCCTGGCCCTCGGCGGGGAAGAGCACCCGGAGGTACTCGTCCCCCACCCCGGTGGACACGAAGTCCGACAGCCCGGGCCCGCCGAGCACCACGCGCCGCATCGACGGCGTGAGCTCCTCGACCCGCTGGACGACGGCGCGGAAGACGCGCGTGGGCACCTCGGTCAGCGACATGTGCTTAGGTTAGCCTCACCTAAGTCCACATCGCCTCACCGGATCGAGACCATGATGCGCTCCCCGCTCGCCCGCCTGTCCTCCGCCCTGGTCGCCGCGGCGGCCGCCCTGTCCCTGGCCGCCTGCGGCGACGACCCGGCCGACGCCGACGACTCCACGCGCGACGCCGAGGGCTCCTCGTCGAGCGCCTTCCCGGTGACGATCGAGCACGCCTACGGCCGGACGACGATCGAGTCGGAGCCGGAGCGCGTGGCCACGGTCGCGTGGGCCAACCACGAGGTGCCGCTCGCCCTCGGCGTCGTGCCGGTCGGCATGGCGGCCGTCTCCTGGGGCGACGACGACGGCGACGGGGTGCTGCCGTGGGTCGAGGACCGGCTCGAGGAGCTCGACGCCGACACCCCGGCCCTCTTCGACGAGACCGAGGGCATCGACTTCGAGGCCGTCGCCGACACCCGGCCCGACGTGATCCTGGCGGCCTACTCCGGCCTGACGCAGGAGGAGTACGACACCCTCAGCAAGATCGCGCCGGTGGTCGCCTACCCCGACCTGGCCTGGGGCACCTCGATGGCGGACATGATCACGATGGACGCCACCGCGCTCGGGCTGCGGGCCGAGGGCGAGGAGCTCGCCGCCGACCTCGACGCCGAGATCGCGGAGGAGTACGCCGAGCACCCCGAGCTCGACGGGCTGTCCGGGATGTTCTCCTTCCTGGACCCCACCGACCTGAGCCAGGTCGGCTTCTACACCACCCACGACCCGCGCAGCGCCTTCCTCGGACAGCTCGGGATGGCCGTCCCCACGGCGGTGGCCGACGCCTCGTCCGGCTCCGAGGAGTTCTACGCCTCCACCAGCGCCGAGAACGCCGACCAGTTCGCCGACGTCGACGTGATGGTCACCTACGGCGACCCCGAGGGCGGCGACGCCCTGGCCGCCGTCCAGGCCGACCCGCTGCTCTCGCAGATCCCGGCCATCGCCCGCGGCTCGGTGGTGGTCCTGCCCGACTCCACCCCGCTCGCCGCCGCCGCCAACCCGTCGCCGCTGTCGCTCGACTGGGGCCTCGAGGAGTACGTCGACCTCCTCGCCGACGCCGCGGCCAAGGTCGGATGACCTCGACCCTCGTGCCCGGGTCGCCGCCGGACCTCGCCCCCGAGCGGCGTCCGGCGCCGCCCCGGGTGGGGTGGCTGCTCGCGGGCGTGGTCCTCCTGGCCCTGCTCGGCCTGGCCTCGGTGGCTCTCGGCGCCCGGGTCGTCGGGTGGCACGACATCGCCGCGGCCCTGACCGGCAGCCCGGAGGGCATCGGCCAGGCGGCCGTGGAGAAGCGGATCCCGCGCACCGTGCTGGCCATGCTCGTGGGCGGCGCCCTGGGGCTCTCCGGGGCGGTCATGCAGGGCGTGACCCGCAACCCGCTGGCGGACCCCGGCCTCCTCGGCGTGACCACCGGTGCCTCGCTCAGCGTGGTCGTCGGCATCGCCTTCCTGGGGCTGGCCTCGCCGGCCAGCTTCATCTGGGTGGCCATCGCCGGTGCGGCGGTCTCCGCGGTGTTCGTCTACGCCGTCGGGTCCCTCGGACGGGGTGGCGCCACGCCGCTCAAGCTGGCCCTGGCCGGCGCCGCCACCTCGGCGGCGGCGAGCTCGCTGATCAGTGCCGTGCTGCTGCCCCGGGTCGAGATGCTGACGACCTTCCGCTTCTGGCAGATCGGCGGGGTGGGCGGCGCGTCGTGGGCGCGGATCGGGCAGGTCCTGCCGTTCCTCGTGGTGGGCGCGCTGCTGTGCCTGGCCGCGGCCCGGGGACTGAACGCCCTGGCCCTCGGCGACGACGTGGCCGCGGGCCTGGGCGAGCGGGTGGCGCGCACCCGGCTGCTGGCCGCGGTCGGCGCGGTGCTGCTCTGCGGCGCGGCGACCGCCGTGGCCGGCCCGATCGGCTTCGTCGGCCTGGTGGTCCCCCACGCGTGCCGGCTCCTGACGGGGACCGACCACCGCTGGCTGCTGCCGTCCGCGGTGCTGGTCGGCGCCGCCCTGCTCACCACCGCCGACGTGGTCGGCCGGGTGGTGGCGCGACCGGCTGAGATCGACGTCGGCATCATCACGGCCCTGGTCGGCGGTCCGTTCTTCATCCACCTGGTCCGGCGCCAGCGGGTGCGTGCCCTGTGAGCGCCGCCGTGGCCGACCCGGCCGCCGTGGCGGAGGTCGCCCGCGGACGCGTGCGGCGTGCCGCCAGGCGCCGCGCAACCAGTGCGGGTCTGGCCCTGCTCGTCGTGGCGGCCTACGCCGTGAGCCTGATGGTGGGCCAGACCTTCTACGCCCCCGGCGAGGTGTGGCACGTCGTCGTGGGCGACGTGGTGCCCGGCGCGTCCTTCACCGTCGGTGAGCTCCGGCTGCCCCGGGCCTCGCTCGCGGTCCTGGCCGGCGCCTCGTTCGGCCTGGCCGGACTGACCTTCCAGACCCTGCTGCGCAACCCGCTCGCCTCCCCCGACGTGATCGGGATCAGCTCGGGCGCCAGCGCGGCCGCGGTGGTCGGCATCGTCGTCCTCTCGCTGAGCCAGGCCGCCGTGTCGCTGCTGGCCGTCACGGCCGCACTGGCCACGTCCCTGCTCATCTACGTGCTGTCCTTCCGGGACGGCGTGGTGGGCAGCCGGCTCATCCTCATCGGCATCGGGATCGCCGCCATGCTCGAGAGCGTCGTGTCCTACCTCCTCATGCGCTCGGCCGCGTGGGAGGTGCAGACCGCGATGCGCTGGCTGACCGGCAGCCTCAACGGCGCCACCTGGGCCACCGTCGCCCCGGTCGGGCTCGCGGCCGCCGTGGCGGCGCCGGTGCTGCTGTGGCGCAGCCGCGACCTGGACCTGATGCAGCTCGGCGAGGACGCCGCCACGGCCCTCGGCGTCCGCACGGAGCGGACCCGGGTCGTGGTCATCGTCGCGGCCGTGGCGCTGATCGCCTTCGCCACGGCCGCCGCAGGCCCGATCGCCTTCGTCGCGTTCCTGTCCGGCCCGATCGCGGCCCGGCTGGTCGGGCCCGGCGGCTCGCTCATGGTGCCGGCCGCGATGGTCGGCGCCCTGCTCGTCCTCCTCGCCGACCTGGCCGGGCAGTACGCCTTCGGCACCCGCTACCCCGTCGGCGTGGTGACCGGGGTGCTCGGCGCGCCGTACCTCATCCACCTGCTCATCCGCTCCAACCGGTCGGGAGGCTCCCTGTGACCATCGCCCGCTCCCTCGCGCTGCAGCAGGTCACGCTGGGGTACGCCGAGCGCACCGTCGTCGACTCGCTCGACCTGGCCCTGCCGCCCGGGGCCATCACGGCGGTCGTCGGCGCCAACGCCTGCGGCAAGTCGACGCTGCTGCGGGCCATGGCGCGGCTGCTGCCGCCGCGCACCGGTCGGGTGCTGCTCGACGGCAAGGACGTGCACCGGCTCCCGACCAAGGACGTGGCCCGCACCCTGGGCCTGCTGCCGCAGAGCCCGGTCGCGCCGGAGGGCATCGTGGTGGGCGACCTGGTCGCCCGCGGCCGCTCCCCGCACCAGGGGCTGCTCTCGCGCTGGTCCACCACCGACGACCGGGCGGTGGCCACGGCCCTGGAGCTGACGGGCACGGCGGCACTGGCCGACCGCGCCGTCGACGAGCTGTCCGGCGGTCAGCGGCAGCGGGTGTGGATCGCGATGGCCCTGGCCCAGCAGACCGACATCCTGCTGCTGGACGAGCCGACCACCTTCCTCGACCTCACCCACCAGGTCGAGGTCCTCGACCTGCTCACCGACCTCAACCGGCGGCGCGGGACCACCATCGCGATGGTGCTGCACGACCTCAACCTGGCGGCGCGCTACGCCGACCACCTGGTGGCCGTGGCAGGAGGGCGCGTGCACGCGTCGGGCGACCCGCGCGAGGTGCTGACCGTCGACCTGGTGGAGGCGGTCTTCGGGCTGCGCAGCCAGGTCGTCCCCGACCCGGTCTCGGGCCGGCCGATGGTGCTCCCCATCGGCCGCCACCACACCGGTGGTGGGGTGGAGCCGCGGGCCCAGGAGCAGGCCCAGCACCAGGGCCGGGAGGAGGTTCAGGCAGCGCGGTAGACCCGTCGCGAGAACTCGAAGGTGTTCTTGTTCAGCGGCGTGTCGCTGCTGCTGCGGAACTTGTCGAAGAAGCCCTCGAAGGTGCGGTCGTCGTCCAGGTCACCGGTGAAGATGACGCGCATGTAGCCGCTCCAGCGGACCCAGTCCGGCCGGTGCAGGCAGCGCGCCGGGACCACGACCTTGATCTTGTTCCCGGAGAGCCTCGGCGTCGCGGCGCCGCAGTCGACCGGCGTCCCGTGGGGGTTGCGGATCACGACGGTCGGGGTCTGGCCGGGCGAGAACTGCGCGATGACGCCGTAGTAGCGCCCGCCCAGCTCGGTCTTCTTCAGGATGCTCGAGAGCGCGAAGGCCGCCGACCGGTCGACCTTGCGCAGCGTCACGGTGATCCGGATGCTGTCGTGGCGGTAGCTGACGACCTGGCGGACCATGTCCGCGCTGGCCTCGCCAGGGGTGTCCTTCCAGTGGCACGGCCCCGGCCCGCAGGAGTACGCCGACACGTCGTGGGCCGGGTCGACCCCGACCCAGGTCGTCGACCTGCCGCCGGCCTGGGACGGTGCTCCGAGCCCCAGCACCGCCAGCGCGATGGCCGCACAGACGACGGCGGCCTTGGTGAAGGCGTTCATGGATCCCCCGATTCGCACACTGCACGCGGCGGACGACACATCCGCCGCCGGACCTCCACACGTTACCCACTCAGGGCGGGTCGGCGAGGCAGAACTCCCACACGCCCCAGCCGGCCTCCCCGGTCAGCGGTCCAGACCGGCCCGGGCCGAGGGAGCACACTGAGCGCCGAGGGACCTCGACGTCGGTGTCGCCATCCCCCCAGCGCGACATCCGACAGACGGCGCCCCGCCCCACAGACGGGGCGCCGTCCTCGTCCGGGCCCGTGCTGCTCGCGCTCGCGGAGAAAAGTCGGCAGCGACGTGTCGTACGCGTGCCGGCCCGTTCGTGGTCTGGGTGACGGAGCGGCACCGAGCCGCTCCCCCACCCCAGGGAGACCGACATGAGCGCCACCGCCACCACCGCCACCACCGCCGCCCCCCGCTCGTCCGCCGGAACCGGCCACCGCACCGGCCGGGTGACCTGGGCCCGCGGGCTCCTCGTGGCGGTCGCCGCGGCGGTCGCCGTCACCGCCGTCGCCGGCGCCTTCCAGGCCGCCGGTCACCAGCTCGCCGTCACCGACGGCCCGATCCCGCTGCTCGCCTTCGCCCAGATGGTCGTGCTGTTCAGCCTGGTCGGCGTGGTGATCGCCCGGCACACCAGCCGCGCCACGTTCTTCCGGGTCACCGCCGCGCTGACCGTCCTGTCCTGCCTGCCCGACCTGGCGTTCGGCGACGGCGTGCTCAGCCGGGTCGGCCTGGTGCTCACCCATCTGGTCGCCGCCGCCATCGTGGTCCCGCGGCTCGCCCGCCGCTGAGCCCGCCGGCCGGGCACACTGAACCAACCTCGCCCGCCGTCCGTAGGAGGGGTGGAGGTGTGATGAGCGAGAGCCCGACCGCGATGATGCAGCAGCTGCACGACGAGCACGCCAGCGCGCTGTGGGGCTTCTGCCTGCACCTGACCAGCGACCCCGTGCGGGCCGAGGACGTCGCGCAGGAGACCCTGCTCCGCGCCTGGCAGCACTACGACCGGCTCGACGAGTCCCGCGGCTCGGTGCGCTCGTGGCTGTTCACCGTGGCCCGCAACATCGTCATCGACGAGTGGCGCAGCAAGAGGTTCCAGAACGAGCGGAGCACCGACGAGCTCCCCGAGCCCGGCGACGCGGTCGACCAGACCGACACCCTCCTCCAGTCCTGGGTCGTCGCCGACGCCCTCACCCAGCTCTCGCCCGAGCACCGCGCGGTCCTGCTCGAGTGCTACTACCGCGGCCGCTCGGTCGCCGAGGCCTCCCGCCGGCTCGGCGTCCCGGAGGGCACCGTGAAGAGCCGGACGCACTACGCGCTGCGGGCCCTGCGGCTCGCCCTGGAGGAGATGGGAGTGGGCGCATGACGACAGGACCGACGGGCGGGCCGACCACCAGCTGCGGCCACGAGCACGAGGACGGCGCCTACGTCCTCGGCGCCCTCTCACCCGAGGAGCGCCTGGCCTTCGAGCGGCACCTGCCCGGCTGCGACTCCTGCGCGCTCTCCGTGCGCCAGCTCGCCGGCCTGCCCGGCCTCCTGGCGCGGGTGCCGGTCGAGATCCTCGAGGCGGAGCAGCCGCCGGTGCCGGTCCCCGAGACGCTGCTCCCCGCCCTGGTGCGCCGGGCCCGCCGCGACCAGCGCCGCCGGACGTGGCTGACCGGCGGCCTCGTCGCGGCTGCCGCCGTCATCGCGGTAGGCGCCGTCGGCGTGGCCACGCTCGGGGGTGACGACGACGGCGGGCCCGAGGCCGCGCCGAGCCAGGACCCGACCACCGCGTCGGCCCGGATCATGCAGCCGGTCGGCAACGAGCCGATCTCCGGCTGGCTCTCCCTGACCGAGGTCGGCTGGGGCACGCGGCTGGACCTGACCTGCTCCTACGCCGAGGAGAGCAACGCCTACGAGGACCCGTCCTGGTCGACGTACACGATGTACGTCCACACCACCGACGGCCGCGTGGAGCGGGTGGCGTCGTGGAAGGCCCTGCCGGGCGAGGAGATGCACCTCTCCGCGGCCACCGCCGCCGACACCGGTGACATCACCGACGTCGAGGTCCGCACGGCCGCCGGCGACACGGTCCTGGACCTCGGCTAGGAGCCGAACGCCGCCAGGAAGCGGTCCCGGAAGGCGTCCATGCGCCAGACCTCGGCGTCCGGCGAGGGGCGCAGGCCGTCCTGCCAGCCCCAGTCGGCGATGCGCTGCAGCACCGCGGGGTCCTGGGCGATGACGCTGATCGGCACGTCGTGGCCGGCGTGCTCAGCGCTGACGTAGCCGTGGGGCTGGTGGTCGCCGAGGGCGATCACCACGAGGTCCGGGTCGGGGTAGGTCGTGAGCCAGGAGGTCAGCGCGGTCCACGTGTACTCCACCGACGCGCCGTAGGCCTGCCGGACCCGCTCCGGGTCCGCGAAGACCTCCTCGGAGGAGGGCTGCTGGGACATGTCGGCGTAGGCCGAGCCGTCGCCCACGTCCTCCCACGGCACCATCGCGGGCAGCGGCGTCCAGGGGTGGTGGCTGGAGACCAGGTCGATCTCGGCCATCACCGGGCGACGGTCGGCCGGCGCCAGCTCGCGGCGGTGGAGGTCGGCCAGCGTGTACTGGTCCGGGATCGGCGCATAGCCGAACTCCGGTCCCTGGTAACCCACGTTGCGCGAGTCGTAGTACTGCTCGAAGCCGTAGAAGTCCTGGCCCTCGGGCCAGTCCTCGGTGTCGGCGGGGACGTCGAAGACCGTGCGCCAGCCGGCCCGGCCGAACAGGCTGGTGAGCGTGGTCCGGTCGGCGCCGAGGAGCTGGCGGTAGCGCCGCTGGCTGTCGACCCAGAGCCCCGACTGGAGCGTGGAGTGGGCCAGCCACGAGCCGGCGCCGAAGGTCGGTGAGGTGAGGAACGCGCTCTGCGAGCCGTAGCCCGCGGCGGCGAGCTGCTCGGTGCCGCGGTCGAGCACGGCGTCGACGCCGGCGGAGTACGACGTGTCCTGGACCGCCACCCGCCCGTAGCTCTCGACGAAGACGATGAGCACGTCCTTGCCGGCCAGCCCGGCCAGCAGCCGGTCGGGGTCGGACCGTGCGTAGCCGTCGGTGCCGATCTCCCGGGCGAACTCGCGGGAGTCGGCCAGGTCGGCCCGCACCAGCTGCACCTCGTCGACGGTGGACCGGGCCGCGCCGGCGGTGACCGCCGGCGCACCGGTGGCCAGGCCCAGCGCCCACACCGTCAGGACCGCGGTGGCACCGGTCAGCGCGGTCCGGCGGTGGGCCCCGGCCAGGCGGACCACCCGGACCGTGGCCACCGGGACGCCGACCAGCACCGCGAGCGCGGCGGCCGCGGCCAGCCCGGCCACGACGCGCGCCCATCCCGGGCCGATCGAGTTCCCCAGGACGTCCACCCCCGGGCCGAGGTAGGACCAGTCGCCGACCGGGTCGAAGGGCCGGTCGAAGACGGTCGTGAAGCCGAGGTCGAGCACCGCGAGCAGCACGAGGCCGGCGACCAGCAGCCCCACCGCAGCGGCCAGCGCGACGCGCACCCGCGGCCAGGGCAGCAGGGCCAGGACCGCGACCACGACGACCTCCAGGGGCAGCCGGAGCAGCACCTGGGCGCTGAGGTGGTCGGGGCCGCCCGGCACGACCAGGGCCACCCAGACCACGACGACGGCCAGCACCGTGCCCCACGACCCGACCAGCGGCGGCCCCGGCGCCCGCCACCGGTCGACGGCCTCGTGCCCGAACGACTCGGCCAGCAGCACCGCCACGACTGCGACCGCCGCGGTGGCCAGGGGGTCGGGCACCGGCAGCACGACCACGACGGCCAGCACGATCCCGACGAGCGCCGCGACGGTCCGGCACCACGGCCGCGGCGCCGACGGGGGGCTGCGCAGCGCGGGCACCAGCACGAACAGCGCGCCGCACCCGTAGCGGGCCAGCCCGAGGCCCAGCGCCCACCAGCCGACCTGCACCGCGACGACCGCGCTCAGGACCAGGATCAGCAAGGCGTCCGCCTCCTGGTCCAGCCGGGCGCCGCGGGCCGACGTGGTGCCGGTCGCCCGGGCCAGCCGCCCGTCCACCAGGTCCGACAGGAGCGCGACCCCCACCAGGACGCCGAGCAGCCACCGCGGGCCGTCCGCCAGCGCGACCGCTGCCGCGCCGGGGGCCAGGACGAACCGGGCGCCGGTCACGACGTTCGGGTGAACCACCCGCGCTCCACCTCCGTGTGTAGGTACGACAGGGACACGAGCGGCGGGGGGCCGGGGTTCAGGGGCGACCGGAGGAGGGACGCCACGTGCACGAGGAGCAGCCGTCCGCCGAGCGGGCGTTCTGGACCAGCCCGGGCCGCGGGGAGATCCGGCCGGTCGAGCTGGCCGAGCCGGGACCGGGCGAGGTGCGGGTGCGCACGCTGCGCTCCGGCGTCAGCCGCGGCACCGAGACCCTGGTCTTCCGCGGAGCGGTGCCCGCCGACCAGCGGGAGCGGATGCGCGGGCCGCACCAGGAGGGCGACTTCCCGGGGCCGGTGAAGTACGGCTACCTCAGCGTGGGCCTGGTCGAGGCCGGTGAGCCGGGGCTCGTCGGCCGGACGGTGTTCTGCCTGCACCCCCACCAGACGGCGTACGTCGTCCCCGCCACCGACGTGACCGTCGTCCCCGACGGCGTGCCGTCGGACCGCGCGGTGCTGGCCGGCACCGTGGAGACCGCGGTCAACGCGCTCTGGGACGCCGCGCCGCTGGTCGGCGACCGGGTCGCCGTGGTCGGTGCGGGAATGGTCGGCTGCTGCGTGGCCCGGCTCCTGTCCGGCATCCCCGGGATCGAGCTGGTGCTGGCCGACGTCGACCCGACCCGGGCCGAGGTCGCCGAGGCGCTGGGCGTGCCGTTCGCCCACCCGTCCGAGACGGCCGGCGGGCGCGACCTCGTGGTCCACGCCAGCGCCAGCGAGGCGGGGCTGCGCCGGTCGCTGGACCTGCTGGGGCCGGACGGCGAGGTCGTGGACCTCAGCTGGTACGGCGACACGCCCGTCACCCTCGACCTCGGCGGCGCCTTCCACGCGGGCCGGCTGCGGCTGCGGGCCAGCCAGGTCGGCGAGGTGGCCCTGGGCCGCCGGCACCGCCGGACCCGGGGCGAGCGGCTGGCCTTGGCGCTCGAGCTGCTCCGCGACCCGGCCTACGACGCCCTGCTCAGCGGCGCCTCGGCCTTCGAGGACCTCCCCGCGCTCATGGCCGA
>CAZEPK010000152.1:8629-11738 GCA_964514085.1 uncultured Nocardioides sp. | reverse complement strand
ACCAGCACGGCCGGAGCCGGGTCGAGCGACCTGGTGATCCGGCGCGTGGCCTCGATGCCGTCCATGCCCGGCATCCGGACGTCCATGAGCACGACGTCGGGCCGGGCTGCGACCGCCCGCCGGACCGCCTCCTCCCCGTCTGCGGCTTCCCCCACGACCTCGAGATCAGGTTGGGCCCCCACGATCGCCACCAGCCCGATCCGGACCAGCTCCTGGTCGTCGACCACCAGCACCCGTGTGGTCACGCCGGCTCGCCCGTCGGGAGCCGAGCCGACACGGCGAACCCTCGTCCGCAGGGCCCGGCCTCGAACCGCCCACCGAGGGCCCGAGCCCGCTCCTCCATGCCCAGCAGGCCGAAGCCGGTGCCGGGG
Organism: uncultured Nocardioides sp.; assembly: GCA_964514085.1. Lineage (GTDB taxonomy): Bacteria > Actinomycetota > Actinomycetes > Propionibacteriales > Nocardioidaceae > Nocardioides. The sequence goes on along the minus strand of CAZEPK010000152.1, from coordinate 11,367 downwards.
GCGGACCGGATCGCGCCGCCGTCGTCCTCGACCCGGACCGCCAGCTCGTGCTCGCCGTAGTCGAGTCGCACCCGCGCGGTCGTGGGGCCCACGTGGGTAGCCACGTTGGTCAGGGACTCCTGGACGATGCGGTAGGCCGCGAGCTCGACGCTCGGGGCGAGGAGGCGCACGGTCCCGGTGAGGTCCAGCGACGCCTCGACGCCGGAGCCGGCCACCGTCTGGAGCAACTGGTCCAGGTCGCTGAGCCGCCGCGTGGGCGCCAGCCCGTCGTCCTCCAGCCGCAGCGCGCTGGTGAGGCGGCGCATCTCGCCGAGGGCGTCGCGGCTCAGCGTCTCGATCGCGGCGAGCGAGGCCACCGCCCGGTCCGGCTCTACAGGGCCCAGGAGCCGGCCCATCCCTGCCTGCACGCTGATCTGGCTCATCGCGTGGCCGACCACGTCGTGCAGCTCACGCGCGATGCTCGCCCGCTCCTCGGCCACCGCGCGCTCCGCGTGCGTCTCCCGCTCCCGCTCGAGCCGGAGCGCGCGCTCCTCGAGGAGCCGGACGTTCTCCCGGCGGGCCCGGGCGCCGCGCCCGGCGACCAGGACGACGACGAGGTAGAGCAGGTCGAGCGTGAGCGACTGGGCGTCGCTGACCTCGGTCCGCGCGTACGACAGCAGCACCAGCCCGAGCGCCACTCCCGTGACCGCGACGACGGTCCGCGTCGGCTCGGCTGCGACGACCGTGTACAGGATGAAGGCGAGCGCGGCCGCCGTGGTGCCCGGCACCGGGCCGGCCAGCAGAGCGCCCAGCACCCCCAGCGCCCCGACCGCGAAGGTGGGCAGCGGCCACCGCCGGCGCAGTGCGACCGGCAGCGTCGACGCTGCCGCCAGTGCGTGGTCGAGCCAGGAGGCGTGGCCGGCGTGGGCTATCTCCCACGCCCACACGAGGAAGAGCAGGAGCGCGACGGCGACGTCGATCGCAACCAGCAGCCGGCGGGACACGTGGCCACGCTAGGGGTCAAGCGTCGCCACGGTCTTGGTCCGTGGGGATGAACACGACCTCAGCCGGCGGGGTGCAGGCGCTCGCGAGGATGCGGGTCAGGGGGCGACGCGGGGAGTCGGCCAAGGCGCGAACCTGAGGAGATGACGTCTCCCGTGTCCCCGTCCATGTCCCCGCCCGTCTCCCCGTTCATGCCCCCGGCCAGGTCGCTGTCGACCCAGGGCCCGCCTCCGGCCACCCGCGACTCCTGGCCCGTGGCGCTGCTCCTCAACTTCGCCCCCGGCGTCACGACGATCGGGATCTCGCTGGCGGTCGCGCCGCTCGCCCGGGCCGCAGGACTGCCGTCCATGCTCGGCTACAGCATCGCCATCGGCGCAGTGACGGCCGGCGAGGTGGCCTACCTCCGCCGCTCCGCGGTCCGCGAGACCGGCACGCCGTCCCTCCTTGGCGCGGTCAGCCTGCGACGTCGGCTGGGCTGGCGCCGGACGGTGCTGTGGACCGCAGCCTTCGTCGCGCTCACGATCCTGCTCGACCTGGCGCTCTCGCCGGTGTCCGACACCATCGGCGGTGCCTTCGGGTGGATACCCGACGGTGTCTCCCCCGGACTCACCGACTCCGACGTCACCACGTTCGGCAAGGTCACGGTGCTCGTGGTGCTGTTGGTCAACTGGCTCCTCGATGCCCTCGTCAACGCGCCGGTCGAGGAGCTCTACTGGAAGGGCCACCTGATGACCAGGCTGCCGGTCACGGGCCTGGTCGCTCCGGTCGTCTCGGGCCTGCTCTTCGCCGGCGAGCACTTCTGGGAGCCTGCCGACTTTGTGCTCGTCGCGCTGGTCCAGGTCGGGATGTCGGTGCTGGCCTACCGGACCCGCTCGCTCGGCGCGGCGGTCGCCACCCACGTCACCGTCAACACGCTCGTGACCGTCATCTCCGCCGTCACCCTGCTGGGCTGAGCGGGTAGGACTGCACGAACTCGGTCAGCCGCTGGAGCTGGTCCGGGTCGGTGCTCGGCAGGACGCCGTGCCCGAGGTTGAACACGTGCCCGCGCGCGGCCCGGCCGGCCTCGATGACCTCGGCGGCGCGGGCCGTCATGATGTCCGTCGGCGCGAAGACCAGGGTCGGGTCCAGGTTGCCCTGCACGGCGCGGTCGCCCACCTGCCCGATAGCGGTGCCCAGCGGCGTGCGCCAGTCGACCCCGACCACGTCGCCGCCGGCCTCGCCCATCAGGCCGAGCAGGTTGGCCGTCCCGACGCCGAAGTGGATCCGGGGCACGCCCAGGGTGCCCGCGCGGGCCAGCACGTCGGCAGAGTACGGCTGCACGTGCGCCGCGTAGTCGTCCGGGGTCAGCGCACCGGCCCAGGAGTCGAAGAGCTGCACGGCCGAGGCCCCGGCGGCGACCTGGACCTCGAGGTAGGCCGCCGAGATGCCGGCGATCTTGCGCAGGAGCGCGTCCCACAGTTCGGGGGCGCCGAACATCATGGCCTTGGTCAGGGCGTGGTCGCGCGAGGGCCCGCCCTCGACCAGGTAGGACGCCACGGTGAACGGCGCCCCCGCGAAGCCGATCAGCGGCGTGGCCCCCAGCTCGCCGACCAGCCGGCCGACTGCCTCGGTGACGTAGGGGACGTGCTCGGGCACCAGGTCCGGGATCGCCGCCACGTCGGCCAGCGTCCGCACCGGGTGCGCGACGACCGGGCCGACGCCCGGCTTGATGTCCAGGTCCACCCCGACGGCCTTGAGCGGGAGCACGATGTCGGAGA
>CAZEPK010000152.1:0-8619 GCA_964514085.1 uncultured Nocardioides sp. | reverse complement strand
TGGCGGCGTCCACGCCGTACCGCCGCACCGGCTGGAGGGTGATCTCGGTGACCAGATCGGCGTCCATGCAGGACTCGAGCATGCCCGTGCCCTCGCGCAGCGCGCGGTACTCCGGCAGCGACCGGCCCGCCTGCCGCATGAACCAGACGGGGGTGTGCGGGACCGGCTCACCCCGGACGGCGCACATGAAGGCACTGGTCAGGGGGCCATTGACAGGTGCAGCGGCGGCCTCGGTCACGGCGCAAGCCTGACAGGCGACCCGGCGTGTTCCCACATCGAGAATCCGCGCCCCGACCTACTGTGGGGGCATGGTCGTGCGTCAGGAGACGCGCCCGGGTGCGGGTGCGGCCGGCGAGCCGCCGGAGTTCGTGGCGGCTGTGGCGACCATGCGCGCGGCCCGGCTCCGCCCCGAGATCCACTGCGAGGAGATGCCCGCGCCGCAGCGGATCGCGCCGTACGCCGCGGCCCTGTCGGCCGACGTGACCGTCGACGGCGACGAGGTCGGCACCGGCCGGATCATCCTGCTCCACGACCCGCTCGGCAACGACGCCTGGGACGGCGACTTCCGGTGCGTGGCCTACGCGAGGGCCGATATCGACGTCGAGCTCATCACCGACCCCATGCTGGCCGGGGTGGGCTGGACCTGGCTCACCGACGCCCTGGACGCCCACGGCGCCGGCTTCCACATGGCGTCCGGGACGGTCACCCGGGTGGCCACCGAGAGCTTCGGCGGGATGGCCGAGGACAGCGCCGTGGCCCAGCTCGAGATCAGGGCGTCGTGGACGCCGACCCTGCCGCCCGGGTCCCTCGGCGTCCCGGGACCGGCCCACCTCGACGTCGCGCCGCACGTCGAGGCCTGGGGAGAGCTGCTCTGCACGGCGGTCGGGCTGCCACCGGTACCCGACGGCGTGGCCGTCATCCCGAGCCGCCGAGGACAGCGCGGCTCGGGGGCCTGATGCCGGACAGCGACGACCCCGCAGGTCCCGAGGAGCCGGGCGCCACCGCGCCCGAGGAGGAGCAGCGACCGCTGCTCACCCTCCGCGACGGGCTGCCCGCCATCACCGACACCGAGCCGGCCCTGGCCGAGGCCTGCGCCGCGATCGCCGCCGGCACCGGACCGGTGGCCATCGACGCCGAGCGGGCCTCCGGCTACCGCTACTCCAGCCGCGCCTACCTCATCCAGCTGCGCCGCGAGGGCTCCGGCTCCTGGTTGGTCGACCCGATCGCCTTCAGCTCGCTGGGCCCGCTCGCCGGTGCCCTCGAGGGCACCGAGTGGATCCTGCACGCCGCCACCCAGGACCTGCCGTGCCTGGCCGAGGTCGGCCTGCGCCCGGGCTCCCTCTTCGACACCGAGCTCGCCGGCCGGCTGCTGGGCTACCCGCGCGTCGGCCTGGCCACCCTGGTGGAGACGGTGCTGGGCTACCGGATGAAGAAGGAGCACTCGGCCGTCGACTGGTCCCGGCGACCGCTGCCGGAGCCCTGGCTGGAGTACGCCGCGCTCGACGTCGAGGTCCTCGTCGAGCTGCGCGACGCGCTCGCGGCCGAGCTGGTCGAGGCCGGCAAGGACGAGTGGGCCCGCCAGGAGTTCCAGCACCTGCTCTCCTTCGAGTTCGCGCCCCGCGCGGAGGCGTGGCGGCGCACCTCGGGCATGCACCGGGTCCGCGGCCGGCGCGGCCTCGGCGCGGTCAAGGCGCTGTGGGAGACCCGCGACGAGCTGGCCGAGCGCCGCGACGTCACCCCGGGCCGGATCATCCCCGACGCGGCCATCGTGGCCGCCGCGCAGGCCTTCCCGACCGACCGCGACGCGCTCCTGGCGGTCAAGGGCTTCCACGGGCGCGGAGCCGAGCGCTACTCCCCGCGCTGGGTGGCGGCGCTCAAGGCCGTCGCGGCGCTGGACGAGGCCGACCTCCCCACCCGCGCGGCCCGCTCCGACGGGCCGCCGCTCCCCCGCGCCTGGGTGGACCGCGACCCCGTCGCCGCCCGCCGGCTGGTGCTGGCCCGCGAGGCCCTCGGCGCGCTGGCCGAGAAGCAGCAGCTCCCCGTCGAGAACGTCCTGACCCCCGACTACCTGCGCCGGGTCCTGTGGGCCCCGCCCGCCACCCGCGAGCCCGAGGCACTGGCGGCGGCCGTGGACGCCGCCCTGGCCGGGCTCGGGGCCCGGCCCTGGCAGATCGAGCTGGCCGGTCCGGTCATCACCCAGGCGATCCTCGACGGTGACGCGCCGCTGCCTCCGGTCGAGGTGGCGGACGTCGTTGCCGACGACCCCGCTGACGACCCGGCCGACGACCCGGCTGACGAGCCCGACGACTCCTGAGGAGCGCCGGCCGACCTAGGGCGAGCTGTCGTCGCTCGGTGAGGCGGTGTCCTCGGGATCCGGCGGGGACAGCACGGCCTGGGACGCCTCGTCGATCTGGTCGGTGAGGGCGTCGAGGTCCGGCACCTCCACCTCGAGCAGGGCCTTGAGCGAGGGCGCGACCGCGGCCTCGAGGTCGGCGCCGTTGTCGATGAGCGGCGGCACCCGCATGCTCTTGATGCTGTTGTTGGACACGCTGGCGTGCCGCGGCGCCCGCCCGGGCTGGAGGAACGCGTCCGAGAGCGCGACCTTGGTGTTGGCCGGCGCCAGGTAGCCGGCGGCGGCCACCGCGCTGACCGAGTCGGTGGAGATGAAGTCGACCAGGAAGTCGGCCGCCTCCGACACGTCCTGGGTGCCCTTGGCGATGCAGATCCCCGTCAGGTCACCGACGGTCGCAGCGTCGTCGACCACCGGCATCGGCATGATGTCGAAGTCGAGCACCCCCGTCGGTCGCAGCTCCGGCGTGAGGTCGCGGAAGCCGGCGATCATCCCGAGCTTGCCCTCGCGGAACCACTCCAGCGGGGTCTTCTCGGCCAGCTGCTCGGCCGACAGCGTCAGCTTCGGGTCGCGCAGCAGCGGCAGCACCTCCTCCAGCGCCGACCGGGTGTCGTCGGAGGAGAAGGCCAGGGAGGTGGGCTTGTCGTCGTCGTTGAAGATCGAGCCGCCGGCGGAGTAGATGAACGGCGCCAGCCCGCGCAGCGTCGGGGCGACGTAGAAGCCGGCGATGCCGCGACGCGGGCGGCTGGCGTACTCCGCCGCGGCCTGGAACTGCTCGAAGGTCCAGCCCGGCCTCTTGGTGAGGTCCTCGTCGTCCACGGTGGGCGCGTTGAGCCCGCGCTCGGCCATCGCCGCGAAGTCGACCAGCTTGGGGTTGTAGTAGATGACCATCGGCGAGATGCCGTACGGCATGCACTGCAGGTCCCGGTCGTCGGAGAACGCCTCGAGGGCCGGGCGCGAGTAGCCGTCGCCGAAGTCGACGTCGCGGTCGTCGAGCAGGCCGCCCACCGGCTGGTTGACCTTGTTCTCGCGCAGGTGCGCCAGGTCGCTCCGCTGGACCAGGAAGACGTCAGGCACCTGCCCGGCGTCGAGGGCCGCGTCGAGGTCGTCGTGGGTGGCGTAGGACTTGACCGTGACCGTGGCCTCGTCGTGGTAGGCGTTGTAGGTGTCGACCGCGCCCTGGTAGGCCGCGATCTCCTTCTCGGTGCCCCACACGCCGAACGTGAGGTCCGCCCGGGGCACCGCCCCGGTGGTCGACGGCTCCGGCGGCGCCGGGTCGTCGTCGCCGCTGCACCCCGCCACGGCGGCACCCAACGCAAGCACGAGCGGCACCACGACCCACCTGCGACGCACCACCACTCCTCTCGGCCCGGGCCACCCTATATGTGTCGTTCGCGCTCGCTGTTCATGGCGCTCGCTCCGCTCGCGCGTGCTCGTCGCGCTCGCACGAACCGTCTTCCCTCCTCCCTCGCTCGCTGCGCTCGCTCGGTCGTCAGTCCAGACGGTTCGGCGCGCCGAGCCGTGGATTGCGGTCCGCGTCCTGCCGCGTCCGCCTGCTCCAGACGACTCCGATGTCACGCGATGGCGTGGTGGAGCCGGGCGGCGGCCACCACCTGGTCGAAGACCTCGCGGCTCACCGCCGCCCCCTCGCGGCGGATGGCGTCGTCGTCCAGGATCACCAGCCGGTCGAGCCGGACCTCGCTGGGCCGGTGCTCGGCGTCCCAGCCGCCGCTGCCCACGTCCATCCAGTAGCGACCGTGGCGGGCCTCGTCCTCGGCGTCGCGGTCGTGGTCCTTGCTGGTCAGCATCAGGCCGGCCCAGCGCTCCACGCCGTCGACCTCGAGGCGTGCCAGGAGCAGGACCGGGCGGTCCTTGCCCTGGGCCGGGTCCTCCTCGTAGGGCACCCAGCCCCACACCACCTCGCCCGGGTCCGGCAGGCCGTCGATCTGGGGTGCGTAGGACGTCACGAGCCGAACCTAGGTGCTGAATCTGAGGAGAACCTGGAATGCACCCACCCGGTCAGTCGTTACAATGACTGTGCGTGCCGGACCGCGGCAGCCCCGGGTCCCAAAATCAGCCGCTACGAGCGGCCACGCGCCGTGAGGCGCTCCCGGTCCGGTACGCACCCAATCACCACCCAAGGCGACCAGCGAGCCGAGCGGGACCACGAGTCCCCGGCTGCTCAGGTAGAACCGCCCAGGGAGCGCAGCGACCGCGGGCGGTTGTGCCTGAGGAGCCGGGCCCCGGCACTCATCGCCAGCCAGCGACGCGACGCATCCGCGCGGGCGCCAAGCCACAGCCGCCGGCGGACGCCACCACGGACGCGGGTCTGACGTCACCAAGCCGTGCTCACGCCAGCCCGTGCGCCAGCTCCTCGTGCCCCGCCGCCTCCAGCTGCTCGGCCAGGAGCAACATCCGCTGGACCTCCGCCCCGCTCGCGTCGTCCAGCGCCGCCCGGCCGGTGGCGACCACGCGGGCGAATGCCGCGGCGCGGAACAGCACGTCGGCGAAGTCGCTGCCCGCAATGCCGCGGAGGACCTCGTCGACCATGGTCCGCAGCTCCTCAGGCCCCGGAGGGTCGGCCACGCCGGCCAGGACCTCCGCCACCTGGGCGGTGCGCCGCCCGGCGTCGTACTCCCGCGCGGCGGCCGCCGGATCGGCGTACACCCAGGACCGCAGGACGAACAGCCGCCACAGGCAGCCGGCCAACGAGTCGGCCGGCGAGCCCGACCACACCTCGGCGATGGTCTCGATGCCCTCGGTGTCTGCCAGCCTCAGCACGCGCTCGGCGACCGCCGGGTCGTCGGTCGCCCGGGCGCCGCGGACCAGCAGGTTGGCGGCGCGGTCGGCCGCCTCGCTGACGCGAGCCGGGTCCTCGCCACCGACGATCTCGGCGAAGAACTCCGCGCCGGGCTTCATCGGGCGGTGGTGCTGACGGTCGGACACCTCGTCCACGCTACGCGTGCGGCCCCACCGACACCGGTCCCACCGTCAGCGTCGGTCGCGCCTGCACGATCTCGCCGATCCGGGAGACCTCGTCGTCCAACGCCGAGCGCTGCGCTCCGGTCAGGGTCCCGAGCGGCTCGACGGTGAGGGAGACCCGCGACCCTGAACGCTTCTGGTGCCAGACCCCACCCACGACGCCGTCGAGGAGGAGCACCGGGTAGTTGCCGGCCTGGGTCCCGGCCAGCGCCCGCTCGGCGGCGCGACCGGGGAACAGCAGACCGCGCGGCTGGGAGCCGACCTGGAACGCGTCGAAGTAGGGCAGCAGCCGGACCCGGGGCGATGGCGGCGCGTCGAACGTCGTGTCCCCGCGCCACACCCACGCCTGCTCGCCCTCCAGCTCCACCGGATCCAGGTCGGCCCGCGCGAAGAGCTCCTCGGCCCACGCATGCGTGGTGGCCAGCCAGCGCGCGAGGTGCTCCGGCGCCGCGGGGCCGTACGCCGTCAGGTAGGCGTGCAGGAGGCTCAGCTGGGCCTCAACCGGCTCCGGGAGGACCAGCTCCGGGAGCCACCCGCTCGGGCTGGCGTAGGTCACCCGGCGGCCGCGCTGCGGCCCGAAGCAGAGCACGCCTCGCACCGCGGCCACGCCCAGGGCCTGACGCCAGCGCGGCCAGTAGCCGCCGAAGGCGGGCATCGACCGCTCGGCCGCCCGGGCGCCGCAGGCGTGGGCCACGTGCTCGTCCAGCTCCTCGGTGGTGTGGTCGCCGGCGCGGAGTGCGACGTCGATCGCGTCGACGATGCGGTCGGTCTCCTCCGGCAGCAGCCGGACCCCTTCGGCGTGGCCTCCCGAGGCGGCCACCGAGCCCAGGGCGGACAACCACCACGGCAGGTCGGCGGCCGGCAGGAGGTGCACCGTCCCCCGCGGTCCGAACGTCTTGACCAGCGAGCGTTCCTCCCACAGGGCGGCGGACACGTCGGCCCTGGTGGTGCCGGCGACCCGCAGCGCCAGCGAGACCTCCGCTGCTGACATGACCTGGGCGTGCACCCCGGCCATCGCCGCGGCCGCCGCCACCAGCGACCCGAGCGGGGCGGTGAGCCCGTGCCTGGCCAGCCGCCGCGCGTTCGCGTCCGTCCACGACACGGGAGCCGCCCGACGACGGCTCACGTCGCCGCCAGCGCCCTGCGGACCCGCTCGTCGCTGACCGGGTGCGCCGTCCCCAGCTGCTGGGCGAACAGCGAGACCCGCAGCTCCTCCAGCATCCACCGGACCTGCCGCAGCCGGGCGCCCGGCGGCCGCCCCTCCGGCAGCGCCGAGACCTGGTGGAGGTAGGCCTCCTGCAGCACCGAGATCTGGTCCATGGCGGCCCGGTCGCGGTTGACCGCGGCCCCGCCCTGCTCCAGCGCCTCGCGCCGCAGCGTCAGGGCGCGGAGGTAGGTCGGGTAGCGGCGCAGCTGGCCCGGCCCCGCCTCGGACAGGAAGCCCGGGTGCACCAGCCGCTCCAGCTGGGCCTTCATGTCCGCGAGCGCGGGGAGCAGGGACATCTCGGCGCGGCCGCTCAGCTGCTTGTCGGCGGCGCGCCAGGCGTCCAGCACCCGCAGCACCTCGCCCAGGAGCACCCGCAGGTCGGCCTCCGCGGTCCCGCGCGCCCGCTCCAGCAGGGCGGCGAAGTCGGCCTCGCTGCGGATCGGCGGGCCGGCGTCGACGAGGTCACCCACCACCGCGGCCCGGGCGTCCGCTAGCAGGTCCGCCACCTGCGGGTACGGCGAGCCGGCCAGCCCCAGCCGGTCGTGCATCGAGAGCGGCTCCATCAGCGCCGCGTCCGCTGGCAGGGCCAGCTGCAGCAGCGCTAGCCGGCGCAGGCCCAGCCGGTGCCGCGCCTCCGCCTCGTCGGTCGACCCGAAGACCCCGAGCCCCACCGTCGCGCCCTCGTCGACCAGGGCCGGGTAGACGGTGACGCGGTGCCCGGCACGGGTCAGCGTGGCCGACTCCTCGATCGTCCCGAACACCCACGTCGACTCGCCGGTGCGCGCCAGCCCCGAGTCCGAGGCGACCTGCTCCAGCGCCTGCTCGAACTGGGGCCGCAGCGGCGCCTTCAGCGCCTCGAGGTCCTTGCCCCGCGCCTGCTCGGTGCCGCTCTGGTCCACGACGCGGTACGTCGGGACCAGGTGCGGCGCGACCTTCGACCAGTCCCACGCCTCCCGCGGCACCACCACGCCGGTGGTGGACCGCAGCCACCGCTCCAACGCGTCGAGCAGCGGCTCCTCCCCCGCCGGCACGGCGGCCAGGAAGTCCTTGGCCTTGTTGGGGGCCGGCACGAAGGAGACCCGCAGGTTCTTCGGCAGCGACCGGATCAGGCTCGTCACCAGCTCCTCGCGCAGCCCGGGGACGTTCCACGAGAAGTCGTCGGCCTCGACCCGGTTGAGGGTGGCGACCGGCACGTCGATGGTCAACCCGTCCTCGACGGAGCCCGGCTCGAAGTGGTAGCTGATCGGGAAGGTCAGGCCCTCGTCGCCGCTGTCCCACTGCTCGGGGTAGTCGGCCTCGCGGACCTGGTCCGCGCTGTCGTGGGTGAGCATCGCCGGGTCGAAGGTGAGCAGGTCGGGCCGCCTGCGCCGCTCCTGCTTCCACCACTGGTCGAAGTGCGCCCCGCTCACCACGTCGGGGCCGACCCGCTGGTCGTAGAAGTCGAAGAGCGTGTGCTCGTCGACCACGATGTCGCGCCGGCGCGCCCGGTGCTCGAGCTCCTCGGCCTCCTCGAGCAGTCGGCGGTTGGTCTCCAGGAAGCGGTGCCGGCCCGCCTCCGCCGCAGCCCACTCCCCGTAGACCAGCGCGTGCCGGATGAACAGTTCGCGGGACAGCTCCGGGTCGACCTTGCCGAAGGCCACCGGCCGGTCGGCGACCAGGGGCACGCCGTAGAGCGTGACCCGCTCGTTGGCCATGACCGAGGCGCGCTTCTTCGACCAGCGGGGCTCGGAGTAGGAGCGCATCACCAGGTCCTCGGCGAGCTCCTCGGCCCACTCCGGCTTGATCGCCGCGACCTGCCGGGCCCAGAGCCGCGAGGTCTCGACCAGCTCTCCGGCCATGAGGAACTGCGGGTTCCGGCGGGCCAGCCCGCTGCCGGGGAAGATCGCGAACCTGGCCCCGCGCGCGCCGAGGTACTCGCGCATGGGGCGCCGGCCCCCGGACCGCTCCTTCTCGCGCTCGTCGAGCAGCCCGATGTGGGAGAGCAGCCCGGACAGGAGCGACCGGTGGATCCCCTCGGCGTCCGGGGTGTCGGCCGGTCGGCCCACCTCGATGTCCATCTCCTTGCACACCTGGCGCAGCT
>CAZEPK010000151.1:0-11757 GCA_964514085.1 uncultured Nocardioides sp. | reverse complement strand
ACGTCGCCGGTCACCGCCCAGCGGCCGTCGGGTGAGAGCGTCAGGGCGCTGCGCGGCCCGGTGCCCAGCGTCCGCCAGGCGCCGCTGCTCGAGCGGGCGACCGGGTCGCCCTCGGCGTCGGAGCCGAGGTGGGTCCCGTCTTGGACGTCCACCAGGGTCGCACCGCCTCCACCGGTGTCGTCGTTGAAGCCTTCGACGGGGGTGACCTCCCGGGTGTCCACGTCGATCGCGACGGCGCGGCCGTCGGCCCCGAGGACGTAGAGGTCCCGGTCGTCCACGCCGACGACCCGGAGCTGGGTGATCTCCGGGATCCGCGTCAGCCGGCCCGTCGCCTGGTCGAGCACGACCGGGCCGCGCCGGCTGGGCCAGGCTGCCAGCGAGCCGTCGGTGTCGCCGACCATCCGGAAGGTGCTGCTGGGGAAGGAGCCGTCGACGGCGGCCACCTGCCTCACCCGGCCGCCGATCCAGGACCAGATCGTCCGGTAGTCAGTCAAGACGTAGCCGGCCCCCGTCCTGACGTAGGCGAGGAACGGCACGCCCGGGTCCAGGTCGCCCCCGGCCGTGTGGAGCACCGATCCGCTGGCCCAGGTCGGTCCGGTCGCGGCGGGGACGGGCACCACGGGCGTGGGCGTGTCTCCCTGCCGGTGCCAGGGCACGGCGGTCAGGCTCAGGGAGGCGGCCACCAGGGCGGCGCCTCCGACCGCGGCACCCCAGCGCCGGCGGCGTACGACCCGCGATCCGCCGAGGCTGATGGCGTCGAGGTCGACGGGTGCCAGGTCGGCGCTGTCGGCCCGCTCGTGCAGCAGGCGGCTCAGGGTCTCGGTCATCGGGTCACCTCGGCGTCGGAGAGGAGGTCCTCGCCCAGCCGGGCGCGGAGCTTGGCCAGGGCGGCCGAGACCTGGCTCTTGACGGTGCCGACGGCGCAGCCCATGGCGGCCGCGGTCTGCACCTCGGTCAGGTCGTCGTAGAAGCGCAGCACCACCGCGACCCGCTGGCGGGGCGGCAGGTCCTGCAGGGCCTGCCACAGGGCGGTGCTGGTCGCGACGTCCTCGGCGTGGTCGGCCGTCGCGGCCTCGGGCAGCCACCCGGTGGGGCGCTCGCCGTGCCAGCCCTTGCGCCGGAACCACGACAGCGCGGTCGTGGTGATCACCCGGCGCGTGTAGGCCTCGGCGTTGGCCACCTCGCGCAGTCGCGGCCAGGCGAGGTAGGTCTTGGTCAGCGCCTCCTGGACCAGGTCCTGGGCCAGCGCGACGTCACCGACCATGAGGTACGCCGCCCGCTGGAGCGCGGCGCCGCGGGCCGCCAAGAACTCGGGGAAGTCCCGGCGGGCGCGGTCGGTCACGACAACCCAGACGCGGTGGGGGGCCGCAATGGTTCGCTCAGTCGCCCAGGACCCGCTGCAGGTAGCGGTTGGTGAAGACCCGCTGGGGGTCGAGTCGGTCGCGCAGGGCCAGGAACTCCTCGAACCGCGGGTAGGCGGGCGCCAGGTCGGCGGCGCTGCGCGTGTGCACCTTGCCCCAGTGCGGGCGGCCGTCGTGGGCGCGCAGGATGGGCTCCAGCAGCCCGAAGTACTCGCGGTGCTCGGCGTCGCGGTGGGTGTGGAAGGCCATGTAGAAGGAGTCACGGCCGCCGGCGGTCGAGAGCGGGATGTCGTCGGCGGGCGCCACCCGGATCTCCACGGGGAAGCTGATCCGGAGGTCGGAGGTGTCGAGGGCCCTGCGGCACTCGCGCAGCGCCTCCAGCCCGGCCGCCCGCGGGACGGCGTACTCCATCTCCCGGAAGACGACCCGCCGCGACGCGGTGAAGACCCGGTGCGGGACGTCGGAGTAGGTGCGGGCGCTGAGCAGGGACGCGCTCATCCGGTTCAGGCGGGGGATGACGCCAGGCACCCGGTTGGCGCCGGCGGTCAGGACGCCGAAGGCGGTGTTCTGGAGCAGCTCGTCGTCGAGCCAGGCCCGACCGCGGGACAGCGGGCGGGCCGCCGACAGGTCGGTGCCGCGGCGGGTGTTGCGCTTGGTCAGCATCCGGTCGGTGTGGGGGAACCAGTACATGTCGACGTGGTCGGCCTCCGCGGTCATGTCGTCGAAGCCGTCGAGCGCCTCGTCCCACGACATGGGCTGCTCCCGGGCCTCCAGCACGAAGAGCGGCTCGACCCGGAAGGTGATCGTGGTCAGGATCCCGAGGGCGCCCAGACCGACCCGGGCCACGTCGAGGACGTCGGCGTGCTCGGTCGGGGTCGCGGTCAGCAGCTCACCGGTGCCGGTGACGAGCTGCAGCCCGACGACCTGGGCGGCCAGGCCCGCCGCCACTCCACCGGTGCCGTGGGTGCCGGTCGAGATGGCGCCGGCCAGCGTCTGGTCGGCGATGTCGCCCATGTTGTGCAGGCTCAGGCCGAGGGCCTCGAGCTCGGCGTTGAGGTCCTTCAGCGGTGTCCCGGCCCGGGCGGTGACCGTGAGCGCGTCGCGGTCGACGGCGACGACCCCGGTCAGCCGGTCGGGGCGGAGGAGCGTGCCCTCGGGGGCCGCGATGGCGGTGAAGCTGTGCCCGGTCCCGACCATCTTGACCGTGCCGGAGGTGTCCAGCGCCCGGCACACCTCCGCGACGACGTCGTCGGTGGAGGCCGGGGTGGCCTCACGCGTCGGGTGCGCCGTCTCCAGTCGCGACCAGTTCGTCCAGGTGGTCATGGGTGGAGCCTAGGAGCCGCTGGCGCGGGAGCGTCAGCGCGGCCAGCGCGGCGACGACCCCGGCGGCCAGGCTGACCAGGTAGGCCGCGGACGCACCCGAGGCGTCGACCACCACCCCGCTGAGCGCGGCGCCCGGCGCCACGCCGGCCACGATCCCGGTCTGGACGATCGCCATGCCCTCGTTGAGCCGCGAGGGCGGGACCGACTCCTGCACCAGGGTGATGGTGGCGACCATGGTGGGGGCGATGGCCAGGCCGCCGAGGAGGAGGAAGACCGCCATCAGCGGGATCGAGTCGATGAAGGTGAGCGGTGCCATGGCGCAGGCCATGCCCAGGGCGCCCAGGCGGACGCGCGAGGCGGTCGGCCGCTTCCACGTGATCGCTCCGGTGACCAGCCCGGCGACCAGGCTGCCCAGCGCCCACACGGCGAGCAGGCCGCCCGACCAGCCCTTGTGCCCGCGCTCGTCCGCGAAGGCGACCGTGGTCACCTCGGCCGCGCCGAACAGGATGCCCAGGGCGGCGCAGACCACGGCCACGGGCAGCACCGTGCGCCACGGCATCGGGGGCCGCACGCCCTCGCTCCTGAGGTGCCGGTGGGCCGGTGGCTCGGTGCGCCGCTGGGCCGCGAAGGCCAGCGTCCCGAGGCTGCCGGCCGCGGCGGCGGCCGCGACGCCGAGCACCGGGTCGACCGCCGTGGCCAGCACCGTGACCAGGATCGGGCCGACGATGTAGACCATCTCGTCGACCACCGACTCCAGCGCGAAGGCGGTCGGGAGCAGCGGGCCGCCGTCGAGCACGTGGGTCCAGCGGGCCCGGACGCAGCTGCCGATGTTGGGCAGCGCGGCCCCGGCCAGCGCCGCGGAGACGTAGGTGACCCAGCGCGGCCAGTCGGCCTCCACGGCCACGACGAGCAGGACCGTCGCGGCTCCGAACGCGGTCGCCAGCACGGTGAGCACCCGCCGCTGCCCCCAGCCGTCGACGAACCGGCCCTGCCCGATGGCGCACACCGCGTTGGCCACCATGTACGTCGCGGCGACGGTCCCGGCCACGCCGTACGACCCGGTGCCCGACTGGACGAGGAGGACGATGCCGAGCCCCGACATGGAGATCGGCAGCCGGCCCACCAGGCCCGTGGCCGAGAACAGCAGCGCGCCGGGGGTCGCGAGGACCCGGCGGTAGGTGGAGAGCAGCGGCATGGCCCCCCGAGGCTAGGGCCGTGGTGCGGCGGCGCCCAACTCCCTGCCGGCGCCCGACGGGACCACGTGCGCGGCGACCGCGCAGAGGAGCGCTGCCCCCAGCGGGACCAGGTAGGCCGGCGACGCGCCCGCGGCGTCGATGACCACGCCGGCCAGTGCGGCGCCCGGCGCCACGCCCGCCACCAGCCCGGTCTGCAGGAGCGCCATGCCCTCGGTGAGCCGGGCGGCCGGCGTGACCTGCTCGATCATCGCGGTCGTGGCGATCAGGGTCGGGGCGATGGCCAGGCCGCCCACCAGCACGAGGGCGCCCATCAGCCAGATCGAGTCCACCAGCCCGAGCGGCGCCATGGCGACCACCAGCCCGAGCGCGCCGAAGCGCACCCGCTGGACCAGCGGGCGGCGGAAGGTCACGGCGCCGGTGGCGGCGCCGGCCACCAGGCTGCCGAGCGCCCACAGGGCCAGCAGCACGCCGGCGGCCGCCTTGGTCCCCTGCTCGTCGCTGAAGGCGACGGTGATCACCTCGGCGCTGCCGCACATCAGCCCGAGCGCCACGCACACCACCGTGAGGGGCGCCAGGGTGGCCCAGGGGAGCGGCACCCGCGGTCCGGTGCTGCGGTCGCGCGGGTGGGCCGGTGGCTCGGTGCCGCGCTGGGCCGCGAAGGCCAGGCTGCCCCCGACACCCGCCACGACGGTGGCCGCGATCCCGGCCACGGGGTCCACCAGCGTGGCGAGCAGCGTCACCACGATGGGCCCGAGCATGAACACCGACTCGTCGACCACCGCCTCGAAGGCGTAGGCCGTCTCGACCTCCGCGGAGGTCTCCAGCACGTGCGCCCAGCGGGTGCGGACGCAGGCGTCGATCGGCGGCAGGCTGGCGCCGGCGACCGCCGCGGCGGCGTACGACGTCCAGAGCGGCCAGTCGGCCTGCCGGGTCACCACCAGCGCGACCATGGCGGCGCCGAAGACCAGGCTGCCGACCGCCAGCACCCGGCCCTGGCCCAGCGCGTCGACGAGGCGGCCCAGCGGCGGGGCGAGGACCGCGTTGGCCACCATGTAGGCCGCCGACACCGAGCCGCCGACCGCGTAGGAACCTGTGTCGGCCTGCACCAGGAGCAGCAGCCCCAGCCCCGCCATCGACAGCGGCAGCCGCCCGACCAGTCCCGCGGCGGAGAAGCGCAGGGCTCCGGGCCGGGAGAGGACGGAGCCGTAGGAGGACAGCATCGGGGCCCAACCTAGGGTGGGGACGTGAAGCCCCCTGCGGAGTCCGAGGTCGCCCCCTACGACGCCCTGCTGCTGGTCTCCTTCGGCGGCCCCGAGAAGCCCGAGGACGTCGTGCCGTTCCTGGAGAACGTCACCGCGGGCCGCGGCATCCCGCGCGAGCGGCTGGCCGAGGTGGGGGAGCACTACTCCCTCTTCGGCGGGCGCTCACCGATCAACGACCTGAACCGCGACCTGCTGGCGGCCATCGAGGCCCGGCTGGCCGGGTCCGGGATCGACCTGCCCGTCTACTGGGGCAACCGCAACTGGGACCCCTACCTCACCGACGCGGTGCAGCGGATGAAGGACGACGGCGTGACGCGCGCGGCCTGCTTCGTGACCAGTGCCTACTCGTCGTGGTCGAGCTGTCGCCAGTACCGCGAGAACCTCTTCGACGCCGTGGCCGCGGTCGACGGGGCGCCGGTGCTCGACAAGCTGCGCCACTACTTCAACCACCCCGGCTTCGTGCTGCCGGTCGTCGACGCGGTGCGGACGGCCCTGGCCCAGCTCCCGGCCGACGTCCGCGACGGGGCGCACCTGGTCTTCGTGACCCACTCGATCCCGCTCGCCATGGCCGAGTCCTCGGGCCCCACGGGTGGCTACTACGTGATGCAGCACCGCGACGTGGCCGCCGAGGTCACCGTCCGCGTGACCGAGGAGACCGGCGTACGGCACCCGCACGAGCTGGTCTACTGCTCGCGCTCCGGACCGCCCCAGGTCCCGTGGCTGGAGCCCGACGTCAACGACCACCTCGAGGCGCTGGTGGCCGAGGGCGTCCCCGCCGTGGTGCTGGTCCCGATCGGCTTCGTCTCCGACCACATGGAGGTGGTCTACGACCTCGACACCGAGGCGCTGGCCACCGCCGAGCGGCTCGGGCTCCCGGCGGCGAGGGCGGCCACCTCCGCGACGGACCCGCGGTTCGTGCAGATGGTGGTCGACCTGCTGGTGGAGCGCGCGGCCGTGGAGCGCGGCGAGCCGGCGGACCGGCCGCACCTGGGTGCCCAGGGCCTGACCTGGGACCGCTGCCCGGTCGGCTGCTGCCCCAACCCCCGCTCGGACCGCCCGGCGCTGTGCGGGGCGGACGGGTGACCGAGCCCGGCGAGCTGCTCGAGCTGGCCGTCCGCACCGCCCGCGACGCCGCCCGCCTCGTCGAGGCCGGCGCGGCCCGCGGCATCGAGGTGGCCGACACCAAGTCCAGCCACACCGACGTGGTCACCGAGTCCGACCGCAGCGTCGAGCGGCTCATCCGCCGCAGCCTGATCGACGCCCGCCCCGACGACACCGTCCTGGGGGAGGAGGGCGAGGGTGCGCAGGGCGAGGCCGGCCGGTCCGGCGTCCGCTGGATCGTGGACCCGATCGACGGGACCGTGAACTTCCTCTACGGCATCCGCCAGTACGCCGTCTCGATCGCGGCCGAGCTCGACGGCGAGGTGGTGGCCGGCGTGGTGCTCAACGTCCCGACCGGCCAGGAGTACACCGCCACCATCGACGGGCCGGCGGAGCTCGACGGGTCCTCGATCCGGGTCCGGGCCGTCGTACCGCTGGGGGAGCGGCTGATCGGGACCGGCTTCTCCTACGAGGCCCACCAGCGGCAGATCCAGGCCGCAGCGCTGCTGCACCTGCTGCCGCGGATCCGCGACATCCGGCGGCTCGGCTCCGCCGCCCTCGACCTCTGCGCGGTGGCCCAGGGCTCGCTCGACGGCTACCTGGAGGAGGGCGTCAACCTCTGGGACCACGCCGCCGGCGGGCTGGTGGCCAGGGCGGCCGGCGCCCGCGTCGAGTCCGAGCCCGGGGTGGGTGGGCGACCGATCCTGATCGCCGCCCCGGAAGGCGGTTTCGAGGAGTTCAGGAGTGCGATCGCCGAGGCTGGGTACCTCGCGGCACCGCGCTCCTGACCAGGGAATAGCCGCTCGACACCGGATGTTCAACTGCCGCAACCTCCGCCGGTGTGTCCGTTCCCGGGCCGATGGTGCACAATCCTCCCCTGCCGACGGCGTTCCACGTCGGTCTCGGGGGATGACAGACGTGAATGAACGGCCGAAGGGAGTGATCAGACATGGCGACTGACTACGACGCACCGCGCAAGAGTGAAGAAGACCAGTCCGAAGAGAGCATCGAAGAGCTCAAGGCTCGTCGCCACGACAAGAACTCCGGCAAGGTCGACGAGGACGAGGCCGAAGCGGCCGAGTCCTTCGAGCTGCCCGGTGCGGACCTGTCGCACGAGGAGCTCGCGGTCGAGGTGAAGCCCAAGCAGGAGGACGAGTTCACCTGCATGAGCTGCTTCCTGGTCCACCACCGGAGCCAGCTGGCCAACGCGAAGAAGATGATCTGCTTCGACTGCGCCTGACCCGCTCCACCCTGCTCCAGACACGACGACCCGGTGCGATCCGCACCGGGTCGTCGTGCTCGTTCCGGGGCCCTGTCAGGCCTTGTCGCCGGCCCGCAGCCCGGGCGGCAGGTGGCCGGTGGAGCGGGTGTAGTAGTGCGCCGCGCGGCGTTGGGCCACCATGCGAGCCAGGGCCACGGCCGCGCCGGTGACGCTCGCCCAGACCACGGCCTCGCCGAGTCCCACGTCGGGGTCGGCCGGGTTCTCGGGCGGGTTCTTGCCGGCCGCGACCTTCCAGGACCGGTCGAGGAGCTTGCGGGTCAGGGCGGCGGCGCCCAGACCGGCGACCAGCGAGAAGACGGTCCACACCTTGGAGCTGTCCGAAGCCATGGCAGCAAGGTACCCACCGCCGATCCGTCGGTGCGCGGCAGCCGGAGCGGGCCGCTCAGGCCGCGGAGGAGTCGACGACCGCGCGCAGGGCCGCGGCCAGCTCGTCGGGGTGCCGGGTGCAGACCAGCCAGTACGGCGCCGGGTCGGCCGGGTCGGTGATCTCCACCTTGACCGCCCGGCGGAGGTAGGGCCGCAGCAGGAGGTAGGCGCGCACGTCGGCCTGCGGACCGGCCACGCGCCGCGTCGCCTCGGGGTCGAGCGTCTCGACCTGACCGAGGTGGACCGCCTCGATCCGGGCCCGGCCGGCCCGGAACCAGCCGTCGACGACCGAGACCCGGGCGCCGCCGTACGACAGCAGCAGCGAGGTCAGGAGCGCCAGCGCCAGGGCGCTGCACAGCCAGGCGACCAGCGCCGGCAGGGCCACCACGAGCGCCAGCCACAGGCTGGCCACGAGCATCACGCCCTGCACCCACCAGCGCAGCGGGACGCCCAGCCGCTCGTCGTACGGGGCCGCGTCCACGCTGCGGATCCTCCCACCCGGCGCCGTGCCCCGGGCCGCTGGGGCTAGCCTCCGGCGGGTGGAGCTGCCCGTGCCCGTTCGCCGACTCGACCCTGACCTGCCGCTGCCGTCGTACGCC
The DNA here is from genome assembly GCA_964514085.1 of uncultured Nocardioides sp. Lineage (GTDB taxonomy): Bacteria > Actinomycetota > Actinomycetes > Propionibacteriales > Nocardioidaceae > Nocardioides. Next base: position 3,267 of record CAZEPK010000151.1, on the reverse strand, counting down.
CATCCCGGCGACGCCGGGGCGGACCTCCTCACCACCGTCGACGTGACCCTGGCGCCGGGGGAGCGGGCCTTGGTGCCGACCGGGATCGCGATGGCCGTGCCCGACGGCTACGTCGCGCTCGTGCACCCGCGCTCGGGCCTGGCCGCGCGGCACGGGCTGTCGATCGTCAACACGCCGGGCACGATCGACGCCGGGTACCGGGGCGAGGTGAAGGTGCTGCTGCTCAATCTCGACCCGGCCGAGCCGATCGAGCTCCGCCGCGGTGACCGGGTGGCCCAGGTGGTGTTCCAGCGGGTCGAGCGGGCGGCGTTCGCCGAGGTGGAGGTCCTGCCCGAGACGTCCCGTGGGGTCGGCGGCTACGGTTCAACCGGAGGTTTCGGCACCCCGGAGCCAGCCAGAGGAGCAGGGAGCGAGCGCACGTGAAGTTCGGCCGCAAGGCACGACCCGGGACCGTCGACGGTGACGGCGACCTCGACGAGGTGACCTCGGAGGGCGCGGACGCCCCCGAGGCCGCGGCCGAGGGACCCTTCGACTCCGAGGACCTGCCGGACGGCGGCGAGGAGCGGGTGGACCTCGGCTCCCTCCTCATCGCGCCCGAGCCGGACCGCGAGCTGCGCCTGCAGGTCGACGAGGCCACGGGCGCCGTCCAGTCGGTGGTCATCGCCGGTCCCGACGGCGCGCTGGAGCTGCGGGCCTTCGCGGCGCCGCGTGGCGGCGACCTGTGGTCCGAGACCCGGCCCAAGATCGCGGCCGACGTCGCGCAGTCCGGCGGCACCGCCACCGAGCGCGAGGGCCCGTGGGGCACCGAGCTCATCTGCGAGGTCGGCCAGCGCGGCGGGGCTCGCCAGGTCACCCGGGTGGTCGGCATCAACGGCCCGCGCTGGATGCTGCGCTGCTCCCTGCTCGGGTCCGCGGCCACGCAGCCCGACGACTCCCAGGCCTGGGAGGACAGCATCCGCCGCGTCGCGGTGCACCGCGGTGCGCAGGCCATGCCGGTCGGCGAGAGCCTGCCCGTGGTGATGCCGCCGCAGGCCCGCCGCGTCGAGCAGCCCGGCCGATGAGCAAGAGCAAGATGCGGCGCACCATCAGCCGCTGGGCCAGCCCGGGGGACCAGGAGGCGCACCACCTGCGCCAGGAGTACGCGCGGTCCGGTCGCACGGGCACCACCTCGATCGCCGACTCGCCCGACCGCGAGCGGGTCAAGCTGCGCGGCTCGCTGCGGACCGTCACCCTGCGGCCGCGCGCCGGCGTACCGGCCCTGGAGGCGGAGCTGAGCGACGGCACCGGCGCGATCACGGTGGTCTGGCTCGGACGACGGCGGATCGCCGGCATCGAGCCCGGCCGGGCCATCGAGGTCGAGGGCCGGATCGGGGCGCACGACGGCATCCGCGTCATGTACAACCCGCGCTACGACCTCCTGCCGTGACCGACGCCGCGGCCGAGATGCCCCGGCCCACCGTGGAGACGGTCGAGGCCATGGTGCGCGCGCAGATGGCGACCTCCCTCGGCGGGCGGCGCGGCATCCTCGAGGCGGCCATCCCCGGGATCCTCTTCACGGTCATCTGGCTGGCCACCAAGGACATCCGGCTGGCGCTCGTGGTCGGCGCGGTCGGCGTCGGCGTCGCGCTGGTGGCCCGGCTCGTGCAGCGCTCCACGACGCAGTACGTCTTCAACGCCGCCTTCTCGGTGGCCATCGGCTACGTCTTCACCCGGATCGCGGCCAACGCCGGCGGCGACGCCTCGGACCAGGCGTTGGCCTACTTCCTGCCCGGGATCCTGGTCAGCCTGGGCTACACGGTCGTCTTCGGCGCCTCGTGCCTGTTCCGCTGGCCGGTCGTCGGCTTCATGGTCGGCAGCGTCAGCGGCGACCCGCTGGCCTGGCACGAGGACCCGCAGGTGGTGAAGCTGTGCACCCGGCTCACGTGGGTCTTCCTCATGCCGGGCGCGATAGGCGTCCTGCTCCAGGGGCCGGTCTGGCTGCTCGGCTGGTCCGGCGGGCTCGACAAGGACACGGCCGTGCTGATCATCGGCGTGCTCCGGCTGGGCCTGGGCTGGGCCCTGCGCATCGCCTCCTGGTCCCTGATCGTCTGGCTGCTCGCCCGCAACGCCACCCCCATCGAGGGCCCGGTGGCCGGCCGGGTCGGCGTCCCTGCTGACGAGTGACCCGCCGACCCGTCGTTACTGATGAGCAGTAACGACGGGTCGCCGTGGTCGAGAGCGCCGAGCCGTCGTTACTGATGAGCAGTAACGACGGGTCAGCGTGGTGTGAGGCGCCGACCCGTCGTTACTGATGAGCAGTAACGACGGGTCGCCGTTGTGGAGGACGCCGAGCCGTCGTTACTGATGAGCAGTAACGACGGGTCACCGTTGTGGAGGACGCCGAGCCGTCGTTACTGATGAGCAGTAACGACGGGTCGGCGGGGTCCTCGGTCAGGCCTTGGTGCTGCCGCCGCCGCCGTGCTCGGTGGGGGCCAGGAGCCGCTCGAGCTCGTCCTCGCGGTCCTCGGGCACCACGAAGAGGAGCTCGTCGCCCGCCTCGACCGGCTGCTCGGCGTCGGGCACGTAGACCTGGCCGTCGCGCAGGATCGAGACCAGCGCGCAGTTGTCGGGGAAGGGGATCAGGCCGGTCGGCTTCCCGACGTACGGCGAGTCGGCGGGGAGGGTGAGCTCGACCAGGTTGGCGTTGCCGCGGCGGAAGGTGAAGAGCCGGACCAGGTCGCCGACCGTCACGGCCTCCTCGACCAGCGCGGACATGATCCGCGGGGTCGAGACGTTGACGTCGACGCCCCAGGCCTCGCTGAAGAGCCACTCGTTGTTGGGGTGGTTGACCCGCCCGACGGTGCGGGGCACGCCGAACTCGGTCTTGGCCAGGAGCGAGGTGACCAGGTTGGCCTTGTCGTCACCGGTCGCGGCGATGACCACGTCGCACTTGTCCAGCCGTGCCTCCTCCAGGGAGGACAGCTCGCAGGAGTCGGCCAGCAGCCACTCGGCGTCCGGCACGCGCTCGGGCTTGATGGCGTCGGGGTCCTTGTCGATGAGCAGGACCTCGTGACCGTTCTGGATCAGCTCGCGGGCGATCGAGCGGCCGACCGCGCCGGCTCCGGCGATGGCGACCCTCACGACGTCGGCTCCATCAGTGCTCCTCGGGTCCGGCGTCGATGACCTGGTAGACGCGGGCGGCGTTCTCCTCGCGCATCACCAGGTGGATGAGGTCGCCCTCCTGGAGCACCGACTCGCGGTGCGACAGGACGCCCTCGCCCAGCCGGT
>CAZEPK010000150.1:0-11804 GCA_964514085.1 uncultured Nocardioides sp. | reverse complement strand
CGGCGTACCGCTTCGGCGAGCTGCTCGCACTGCGAGATCCCCTCGACCAGGGTCACGAACACCACCGGCGAGACCGGGCGGAAGGTGCCGGTGCCCCGCAGGTGCACCTCGAACGCCGGTACGCCGGACGCCGCCGTCTCGAGGTGGGTCTCGATCTTCTCGAGCTCCTCGTCGGTGACGTCGGTCGGCGGGACCAGCGTGATGTGGGTGGGGATGGTCGCCGCCATCTGGTCGCCCACGCTGGTGCGGTAGTCCTGGAGCTCGGTGGCCCAGGGCTCCGGGATGGCGACCGCCACTCCGATCGTCGGCACTAGCGTGCCTTCTCCGGGCCACGGGCGAGGCGAGCGGCGGCACCGCGGGATGGTGCGCAAGGCGCCGGAGCGACGGCGTACCGGAGGTGGTCCTCCGAGCGACGGCAACGCCGCGCAGCGCCCGCGGGGCGCCGGTCGGCCGGCCGTGGTTCCGGGGAAGGCACGCTAGAGACCCTACTCAGGGCTCAGGTGGCGGACGCCACGAACCCCACGCGACGGTAGACGTCGTCCAGGGTCGCCTGCGCCACCTCCTGGGCCTGCTGGCGTCCCTGCTCGAGCACCTGGGTCAGGTGGGCCTGGTCGTCGAGGAGCTCGAGGGTGCGGTCGCGGAACGGCGTCACGAAGTCGACCACCACATCGGCGAGGTCCTTCTTGAGGTCGCCGTATCCCTTGCCGGCGTACTGCGCCTCGAGGTCCTGGATGCTGGTGGCGGTCAGCGAGCTGAAGATGGTGAGCAGGTTGCTCACGCCTGCCTTCTCCTCGGGGTCGAAGCGCACGTCGCTGCCGGAGTCGGTGACCGCGCTGCGGATCTTCTTGGCGCTCACCCGGGGGTCGTCGAGCATCTCGATGATCCCGGCCGGGCTGGAGGCGGACTTCGACATCTTGGCGGTGGGGTTCTGCAGGTCCGCGATCTTGGCGGTGGCCTTGAGGATGTACGGCTCGGGCAGCCGGAAGGTCTTCTTGTAGCGGCTGTTGAAGCGCTGGGCCAGGTCGCGCGTCAGCTCGAGGTGCTGGCGCTGGTCCTCGCCGACCGGGACGTAGTGCGGCCGGTAGAGCAGGATGTCGGCCGCTTGGAGGATCGGGTAGGTGAACAGGCCGACGCTGGCCGAGCCCTCCCCGCCCTTGGCGGACTTGTCCTTGAACTGCGTCATCCGGCGGGCCTCGCCGAAGCCGGTCAGGCACTGCAGGACCCAGCCCGCCTGCGCGTGCGCCGGCACCTGGCTCTGGATGAAGATCGCCGAGCGCTGCGGGTCCACTCCCATGGCCAGCAGCTGCGCCGCGGCGCGCAGGGTGCGCTCGCGCAGCAGCTTGGGGTCCTGCTCGAGGGTGATCGCGTGCAGGTCGGCGATGAAGAAGAACGGCGCATGGTCGCGCTGGAGGTCCACCCACTGCCGCAGCGCGCCGAGGTAGTTGCCGAAGTGGAAGGAGTCGGCGGTCGGCTGGATGCCGCTCAGGACCCGGGGGCGGGCGCCACTCGACACGGCGTCGGGGACCTTGACCTCGGGCTCGGCCGACGGCGGGCTCAGCGGGGCGGCGGGCATGAGCGGCATTCTCCCCGACCGCGGCCCCGCTCACGAACTGGCGTCTGCCTCTTCGGTGGCTGAGGTGCGAGGCCGGCTACGGCCGAGCCTCGAAGCCTCCGCAGCCCGCGCTGGGACCTGCTCACGACCCAGCACCGGGTCACCCGGCTTCGAGGCTCAGGCGCAGGACGCCTTCACACCTCAGCCACCGTGGTTCCCCTGAACGTCTGGGGCACTGCAACGGCCGAGAAGCTCAGCGATCCCAGGCGGACCTGGGGTCCTCCAGCGGCGGTCCGCGCCATATCGGCTTGCCTGACCCGGGCGCCGTCACGCACCCTCCACGCATGGCCGCCCCCACCACCGCTCCCAGGCTGACCGACGGCGTCGTGACCCTGCGCGCCCACACCGAGGCGGACCTGGACCGCATCGTCGAGCAGTGCGTGGACCCGGTCTCGATCGCGTGGACCACCGTGCCGGTGCCCTACGACCGGTCGATGGCCGAGGAGTTCGCGCTGCAGGTGCTGCCCGGCGGCTGGGCGGAGGGCTCGGAGTGGGCGTTCGCGGTGGAGGTCGAGGGGCGGTACGCCGGGACCGTGTCGCTCCGCGACGAGGGGCCGGGCCGGGCGGAGGTGGCCTACGGGTCGCACCCCGACGTGCGCGGCACCGGCACCCTCGAGCGGGCGCTGCGCCTGCTGCTCGACTGGGGCTTCGAGGAGCTGGGCCTGCAGACGGTCGTGTGGCGGGCGTTCACCGGCAACTGGGCCAGCCGCAAGCTGGCCTGGCGGCTGGGCTTCCGGGTCGAGGGCACCCTGCGCCGTTACCTGCCCCAGCGCGGCGACGAGCGGCGCGACGCGTGGGTCGGCACGCTGCTGCGCGAGGACCCCCGGGAGCCGGCGAGCACGTGGCTGGAGGTGCCGGTGCTCGAGGGCGACGGCTTCCGGCTCCGGCCGGTCCGCGACGACGACGCCGAGCGGATCCAGCAGGGCAGCTCCGACCCGGAGAGCCAGCGCTGGCTCGGGCACCTGCCCTCGCCGTACACCCTCGAGGTCGCCCGCGACTACGTCGAGGCGAGGCGCGAGCTGGCCGCGACCGGCCAGTGCGTGACGTGGGCCGTGGCCGACCCCGAGGACGACCGGCTGCTCGGCACGGTGCTGTGGTTCCACTGGACCGCCGGCGTCGAGTGCGAGGTCGGCTACTGGATCCACCCGGACGCGCGCGGGCGGGGCCTGGCCACCCGGGTCACCCGGCGGGTGACCGGGCACGTGTTCGACACGCTGGGCGTCAAGCGGGTGACGGCCTTCGCCGCGGCGGAGAACCTCGCCTCACGCCGGGTGATCGAGGCGGCCGGCTTCCGGCTCTACGGCATCGAGCGGTACGGCGCCTGGGTGCGCGACGACCACGTCGACATGGCGCTCTACGACGTGACGGCCTCGGAGTGGGAGGACTCGCGGTCCACCGAGAACGCCACCACGAGCACCACGAAGCCGGCCAGCGACAGCGCCGCGCCGATCACCAGCGGCGAGCGGTAGCCGTAGCCGGCGGCGATGGTCAGGCCGCCCAGCCAGGCGCCGAGCGCGTTGCCGATGTTGAGGGAGCCGTGGCTCAGCGCCGCGCCCAGGGTCTCGGCGTGCTCGGCCGCGTCGATCAGCCGCATCATCATGCCCAGCGCCAGCACCGAGCCCACGGTGGTCACCAGGAACAGCGCGGGCAGCGCCAGGTAGCCGTGCGGCAGCAGCACCCAGGACGCCAGCAGGGTGACGGCCAGGGCCACGGGAGCGCCCAGCAGCGAGTTCTTGAGGGACCGGTCCACCAGCACGCCGGCCACCCAGTTGCCGAAGATCATCCCGAGCCCGAGGGTCAGCAGGAAGACGGGCACCGCGCGCTGCGGCAGCCCGGCCACGTGCGTGGCCATCGGCGCGACGTAGGAGAAGAGCGCGAACATGCCGCCGAAGCCGACCGCGCCCGCCACGATCGCGAACCAGACCTGCGGCTTGCGCAGCGCGAGCAGCTCGCGCCGGCCGGTCGCCTCGGGGTTGCCGGGGCAGTCGGGCACGAAGGCCAGCACCATGGTGATGGTCAGCGCCGCCAGCGCGGCGACCACCCAGTACGACGCCCGCCAGCCCGCGGTCTGGCCGAGCCACGTCGCCGCGGGGACGCCGACCACGTTCGCGACCGGCAGGCCCATGAGCACCAGCGCGATCGCGCGGCCACGTCGCTCCGGCGCCACCATGCTGGCCGCCACCAGGGAGGCGACGCCGAAGTAGCCGCCGTGCGGGAGCCCGTCGAGGAAGCGGGCCACCATGAGCGTCTCGTAGTTCGGCGCGACCGCGCTCAGCGCGTTGAACAGCGCGTACGCCGCCATCAGCCAGATCAGGAGGGCCCGGCGCGGCAGCTTGGCCCCGAAGTAGGCCAGCACCGGTGCGCCCACGACCACACCCAGGGCGTACGCCGAGATCACGCGTCCGGCCACCGGGATGGAGACCTCCACCCCGTCGGCCACCTGGGGCAGCACGCCCATCGTGACGAATTCGGTGGTCCCGATCGCGAAGCCGCCCACGCCCAGCGCGATGACCGCCAGCGCGAAGTGGCGGGCCTCGACGGGAGGACGGGCCTCGACGCGGGCCTCGGTGCTCTGGGACATCGTCACCATGGTCCTAGCCGGGGGCCGCCCGGACCTATTCCTCGACCCGGGCGGTCGCTCCGCCCACCGGCGTCCGCCGGCTCCTCCTCAGGAGCCGTCGACCCGCTTGACGTCGGACTGCACCAGGAACACCTGGCCCGACGACGGGGCGCAGGGCAGGCCGGCGTAGCCGCCGACCGGCGCGAAGCCGCCGCCGAGCTCCAGGGCCAGGTCGCTGCTGCGCGCCACGATGTCCCGGTCCGGGTCGTAGACGGAGATCCGCGGGCCCTGCCCGCTCTGCTCCACCGCGGCCTCGTAGTCCCGCGGCCAGACCACGTCGACCGTGGTGCCGTCCTGCGCGTCCAGCCGCAGGCACTCGCCGTCCAGGGACAGACGACCGGTGACCTGCGCGGTGTCGCCGCCGTCGCCCGGCTGCCAGTCGGAGGTGAGGATCGACAGCTTCGTCCCGCGGACCAGCTGCTCCTTGTCGTAGTGGAAGTGGAGGTAGACCAGGCCGAGGGCGGCGATCAGCAGCGGCACCACCACGCAGACGGCGTAGCCCAGCGGCGTCAGCGTCCGCCGGGTCAGGTCCGGCGGCTGCGGGGTGCTGGTCGGCGCCTCGGTCACAGCGTGGCCAGGGCGTCGTTCAGCGTGGCGGAGGGGCGCATGACCGCGGCGGCCTTGTCGGGGTCCGGGTGGTAGTAGCCGCCGATGTCGGCCGGGCTGCCCTGGACCGCGAGCAGCTCGTCGACGATCTGCTGCTCCTGCGAGGCCAGCAGGTCGGCCAGCGGCTGGAACGCCGCGGCCAGGTCGGCGTCCTCGGTCTGGGCCGCGAGCTCCTGGGCCCAGTACAGCGCCAGGTAGAAGTGCGAGCCGCGGTTGTCGATGCCGCCGAGCTTGCGGGTCGGCGACTTGTCGTGCTCCAGGAAGGTGCCGGTGGCCCGGTCGAGGGTGTCGGCCAGGACCTGGGCGCCGTGGTTGTCGGCGTAGCCGGCCAGGTGCTCGAAGGACGCGGCCAGCGCGAAGAACTCGCCCAGGCTGTCCCAGCGCAGGTAGTTCTCCCGGACCAGCTGCTGCACGTGCTTGGGGGCCGAGCCGCCGGCGCCGGTCTCGAACAGGCCGCCGCCGTTCATCAGCGGGACGACGGAGAGCATCTTGGCCGAGGTGCCGAGCTCGAGGATCGGGAAGAGGTCGGTGTTGTAGTCGCGCAGCACGTTGCCGGTGACCGAGATGGTGTCCTCGCCCCGGCGGATCCGCTCCAGGGAGTACGCCGTCGCGGCGGCCGGCGCCATGATCTCGATGGTCAGGCCGTCGGTGTCGTGGTCGCCGAGGTAGCGGCGGACCTTCGCGATGAGGTTCGCGTCGTGGGCCCGCGACTCGTCGAGCCAGAAGACGGCGGGCGCACCGCTGGCGCGGGCGCGGGTGACGGCGAGCTTGACCCAGTCACGGATCGGCTCGTCCTTGGTCTGGCAGGCACGCCAGATGTCGCCGGGCTCCACGGTGTGCTCCATGAGGACCTCGCCGCCGGAGTCGACCACGCGGACCACGCCGGCCGCCGGGACCTCGAAGGTCTTGTCGTGCGAGCCGTACTCCTCGGCCGCCTTGGCCATCAGGCCCACGTTGGGCACCGAGCCCATCGTGGCCGGGTCGAAGGCGCCGTGGGCCCGGCAGTCGTCGAGCACGGTCTGGTAGACGCCGGCGTAGGAGGAGTCCGGGATCACCGCGAGGGTGTCGTGCTCCTCGCCGTCGGGACCCCACATGTGGCCCGAGCTGCGGATCATGGCGGGCATCGAGGCGTCGATGATCACGTCGGAGGGGACGTGGAGGTTGGTGATGCCCTTGTCGGAGTCGACCATGGCCAGGTCGGGGCCGTCGTCGATCCCCTGCTGGACCGAGGCCTTGATCGCCTCGCCCTCGGGCAGCGCCGTGACCGCGGAGAGCAGCGCCCCGAGGCCGTCGTTGGGCGAGATGCCGGCGGCGCGCAGCGCGTCGCCGTACTGCTCGAACAGCGTGGGGAAGAAGGCCTGCACCACGTGGCCGAAGATGATCGGGTCGGAGACCTTCATCATCGTGGCCTTGAGGTGGACCGAGAAGAGGACGTCGTCGGCCTTGGCCTGGGCGATCTGCTCGGCCAGGAAGCGCCGCAGCGCGGCCACGTTGAGGTAGGTGCCGTCGACGACCTCACCGGCCAGCACGGGGACCGACTCCTTGAGCACCGTGACGGTGCCGTCGGCGGCGACGTGCTCGATGCGGAGGGTGTCGTCGGACCCGAGCACCACCGACTGCTCGTTGGAGCGGAAGTCGTCCTTGCCCATCGTCGCGACGTTGGTCCGCGAGTCGGGCGACCAGGCGCCCATCCGGTGGGGGTGCGCCTTGGCGTAGGCCTTGACCGACGCGGGCGCGCGGCGGTCGGAGTTGCCCTCGCGGAGCACGGGGTTGACCGCCGAGCCGAGCGCCTTGCCGTAGCGGGCGCGGATCTCGCGGTCCTCGTCGGACTGCGGGTTCTCGGGGTAGTCGGGGAGGTCGTAGCCCTGCTCCTGCAGCTCCTTGACGGCCGCCTTGAGCTGCGGGACGGACGCCGAGACGTTGGGCAGCTTGATGATGTTGGCCTCGGGCCGCAGCGCGAGCTGGCCGAGCTCGGCGAGCGCGTCGTCCATGCGCTGCTCGTCGGTCAGGACGTCGGGGAACTGGGCGATGATCCGGCCCGCCAGCGAGATGTCGCGGGTCTCGACCTCGACGCCCGCCTTCGCGGCGTAGGCCTCGATGATCGGGAGGAACGAGTACGTCGCGAGCAGCGGCGCCTCGTCGGTGTGGGTGTAGATGATCGTGGCCATGGCGGAGATCGCTCCTGTGGACGGGAGAAGGTGTCTTGATGTCAAGATATCTCGGAGGGGACGGCTACGCGAAACCGCCCGCCCCCGGGTCTAGCATGCCGAACATGGCCGACACCTCCACCACTGCCCAGAAGGTCTCGGCCGAGGTCCTCGGGACGTTCGTCCTGGTGTTCTTCGGCTGCGGCTCCGTCGTCTTCTCCAACAACATCCTCGGCGGCGTGGACTACGCCGCCGTCGGGCTGACCTTCGGCCTGGCCGTGATGCTCATGGCCTACGCCGTGGGCCGGATCTCCGGCGGCCACTTCAACCCCGCCGTCTCCGTGGGCGCCGCGGTGGGCGGGCGGATGTCGTGGCGGCAGGTGCCGGTCTACGTCGGCTCGCAGCTGGCCGGAGCCGTCCTGGCCGGGCTGGTGCTCTTCGTCCTGGCCCACGGGATCGAGGACTACGACTCCGAGGGCAACATGGGGCAGAACTTCTTCGGCGACCAGTCCCCCAACCCGGTGGACTACGCCTGGTGGGCGGCCTTCCTGGCCGAGCTGCTGCTGACCATGCTCTTCATCCTGGTCATCCTGGCGGTCACCGACGGGCGCTTCGAGCACCCGGCCCTGGCCCCGCTGGCCATCGGCCTCACGCTGGCCGCGATCCACTTCGTGGCCATCCCGCTCACCGGCACCTCGGTCAACCCGGCCCGGTCCATCGGCCCGGCCCTCTTCGCCGGCGGCGACGCGATCCTCCAGCTCTGGCTCTTCATCCTCGCGCCCCTGCTCGGCGGCGCCCTGGGTGGCCTGGTCTACCCGCTGCTCTTCGGCCACGGCACCGAGCCGGTGGCCGGCTCCGGGCTGCGGTTCGCCCGACCGGCGCCGTCCGCGGTGCCGGGCTACGGCGCGCCGGACCAGTTCCAGCAGGAGTGGAACCAGCAGGCCGTCGAGCAGGCCGCCTGGGAGCAGGAGCCGATCATCCAGGACGGCTGGCAGTGGGACCACGCGGCCCAGGAGTGGAAGCCGCTCGAGCAGTGGCAGCCGGCGGCCCCGGCCACGCCGACCACCGCTGCGCCGAGCACGGCTGCCCCGACCACCACTGACCAGGGCACCACCGCGCCGACCCACGCCGCCCAGCCCGGGGCGACCGACCCGTCCGTGGCGCCGGTGGAGCAGCCGCCGGAGCCCGGCGCCACGCAGTTCCGCCGCCCGGAGTGAGCCCCGCTCAGCCCGGCGCGGTCTCCAGCTCGGCCAGGTAGACCGGGCCGGTGGTCGAGACGTCCTCGACCATCCCGACCCCCCGCTCGTAGAAGACGCGCCGCGACGCGTCCTGGTCGAGCGCGCTGAGAAGGTCGATCCCGAGCAGGTGCTCGTAGCGGCCGGCCGGAGTCGTCACGGTCTGGTCGGTGGTGGCCACCGTGGCCCGCACGTCGACCACGCCCGCGTCGTACGCCGCCCGCCAGCCGTCGCCGAGCCGGGGCGTGGCCGGCATGGCCAGCCCGGCCTCGGCCCCGTCCTGACCGGCCAGCCACTCGCCGTCGCGGCCGAACCACCACACGTTGCCGGAGCGGTCCTGGGCGTAGTAGTCCACGACCTCCTGCCCGGTCGGCTCGCTGCGGCGCACCGGCGTGGTCGCGACCCCCGCCACGTCGTAGGTCGTGTCTTCGACCGTCACGACGAGCGTGCCCTCGACCTGGCCGGTCACCCGGTAGCGCCACGTCCGGCCGGGGGCCAGCGCCAGCCACGGGTTGTCGACCCGGCGGACGAAGTCGGCCGGATCCGGCGAGGGGGTCGGGACGACCAGCTCGTCGATGCCCGTCGGCGGGCTCTGCGGCGACGCGGTCCCGCAGCCGGCAGCGCCGAGGGCCAGGACGGCGAGCGCCAGGTAGCCGCCCGCTCTCCTCACCCTCCCATCGTCGCGCACCCGGCCGCTGCTAGCGTCGGCCGGGCCTGGACTGCACTGCCCTTCCCACGTAGGAGAACGTCGTGAGCTCTGCCCCCCTGAAGGTCGCCGTCACCGGTGCGGCCGGCCAGATCGGCTACAGCCTGCTCTTCCGCCTGGCCAGCGGCGCCCTCACCGGCGACCGCCCGGTCGAGCTGCGGCTGCTCGAGATCGAGCCGGCCCTGAAGGCCCTCGAGGGCGTGGTCATGGAGCTCGACGACTGCGCGTTCCCGACGCTGGCCGGCGTGGAGATCGGTGCCGACGCCGAGAAGATCTTCGACGGCGTCAACCTCGCGCTGCTCGTCGGCGCCCGCCCGCGCGGGCCGGGCATGGAGCGCAGCGACCTGCTCTCGGCCAACGGCGCCATCTTCACCGCCCAGGGCAAGGCCCTCAACGCCGTGGCCGCCGACGACGTCCGCATCGGCGTGACCGGCAACCCGGCCAACACCAACGCGCTCATCGCGATGACCAACGCGCCCGACATCCCGCGGGAGCGGTTCTCCGCGCTGACCCGCCTCGACCACAACCGGGCCATCTCGCAGCTGGCCGCCAAGACCGGTGCACCGGTCACCGACATCACCCACATGACCATCTGGGGCAACCACTCCGCGACGCAGTACCCCGACCTCTTCCACGCGCTGGTCGGCGGCCGCAACGCCGCCGAGGTGGTCGGCGACCAGGACTGGGTCGAGGGCACCTTCATCCCGACCGTCGCCAAGCGCGGCGCGGCCATCATCGAGGCCCGGGGCTCGTCGTCCGCGGCGTCCGCGGCCTCGGCGACCATCGACGCCGCCCACGACTGGCTCTTCGGCTCGGCCGACGACGACTGGGTCTCGATGGCGGTGGCCTCCGACGGCTCCTACGGCGTCCCCGAGGGCCTGGTGTCCTCGTTCCCCGTCACCACCCGCGACGGCGACTGGACGATCGTCGAGGGGCTCGAGATCGACGACTTCTCCCGCGGCCGCATCGACGCCTCGGTCGCCGAGCTCGGCGAGGAGCGCGACGCGGTCAAGGAGCTCGGGCTGATCTGAGCCCGGTCCCCCGGCGCTACTGGTTGGGGATCGTCGTCACCAGGAAGAACATGGCGGCGCCGAGCCCACCGAGCAGGAGCGCGTCGAAGAACCGGTTGCGGACCGCCAGCATGCCCGCGTCGCGCGCGGGCAGGACCAGGCGCAGCAGCGCGGCGAAGCACAGCCCGGCGGCCAGGAAGCGGATGCCCAGCCGCCAGTCGCCGCCCCAGACGATGGCGATCCCGACGCCGGACAGGGCCAGCACCAGCAGGTAGAACGCGCCGCCGATGGTCGAGGGGTAGCGACGCTCCTCCTCGACCGCGGCCGCGTGCTCCTCGGCAGCCGCGTCGAGCTCGGCGGCGACCTCCTCCGGGGAGGGCGGGCCCGGAGGCTCGGCGACCGGCTCCTCGGACGACACCAGGGTCACCCGGCCGCCCGCTCGGCCATGAGCACGATGTTGGTCAGCAGCATCGCGCGGGTCATCGGGCCGACGCCGCCGGGGTTGGGCGAGACCCAGCCCGCGACGTCCCACACGTCGTCGGCGACGTCGCCGGCGATCTTGCCGTCGACCCGCGAGACGCCCACGTCGAGGACGGCCGCACCGGGCTTGACCATGTCGCCGGTGATGATCCCCGGCACGCCGGCCGCCGCGATGACGACGTCCGCGCCGCGGGTGTGGGCGGCCAGGTCACGGGTGCGGGTGTGGCAGAGCGTGGCGGTGGCGTTCTCGCTCTTGCGGGTCAGCAGCAGCCCCATCGGCCGCCCCACGGTCAGCCCGCGGCCGACCACGACCACCTCGGCACCCGACAGCTCGATCCCGTGGCGGCGAAGCAGCTCGATGCAGCCGATCGGGGTGCACGGCAGCGAGCCGGGCTCGCCCAAGACCAGCTTGCCCAGGTTGGCCGGGTGCAGCCCGTCGACGTCCTTGTCGGCGTCGACCCGCGAGAGCAGCGCGAACTCGTCGAGCCCCGTGGGCTGCTGGACCAGGAAGCCGGTGCAGGCCGGGTCGGCGTTCAGCTCGTCGATCACGGCCTCGACCTCGGCCTGGGTGGCGGTGGCCGGGAGGTCGCGGCGGATCGACTCGATGCCGATCTCGGCGCAGTCCTTGTGCTTGGCGCCGACGTACCAGTGCGAGCCGGGGTCGTCACCGACCAGCACCGTCCCGAGCCCGGGGACGACCCCGCGCTCCTTGAGCGCGGCGATGCGCTCGGCCAGCTCGGCCTTGATCGTCTTGAGCGTGGCGGTGCCGTCCAGGGTCTGTGCGGTCATCGGTGCGGGGCCTCGCTCGCTCGGGTGTGGGTCGGGGTGGGTCGGGCTGGGTCTGTGGGTCAGTGGAAGAAGTGCCGCGTGCCGGTGAAGTACATCGTCACGCCGGCGGCCTCGGCCGCCGCGACGGTGAGCTCGTCGCGCACCGACCCTCCCGGCTGCACGATGGCACGGACCCCGGCGTCGATGAGGATCTGGGGGCCGTCCTCGAAGGGGAAGAAGGCGTCCGAGGCCGCCACCGACCCGCGGGCCCGGTCGCCGGCCCGGGAGACCGCCAGGCGGCAGGAGTCGACCCGGTTGACCTGCCCCATGCCGATGCCGACCGACGCGCCGCCGCTGGCCAGCAGGATGGCGTTGGACTTCACCGCGCGCACGGCCCGCCACGCGAAGGCCAGGTCGGCCAGGACGTCGTCGGGCGCCGCCTCTCCGGTGGCCAGCGTCCAGGTGGCGGGGTCGTCACCCTCGGCGTCGACGTGGTCCACGCGCTGCATGAGCACGCCGCCGCTGATGCCGCGGAACTCCACGGGGTCGGCGTGCTCGTCGGGAGGGCAGACCAGGATGCGGAGGTTCTTGCCGCCGCGGGGCAGGGCCTGCAGCACCTC
>CAZEPK010000149.1:0-11824 GCA_964514085.1 uncultured Nocardioides sp. | reverse complement strand
ACCGCGAGGTAGTGGTTGGGGTTCATCAGGCCGCCGTCGGGGGTGACGATGCCGTGCCGGTCGGAGTCGGCGTCGTTGCCGGTCGCGATCTGGAACCGGTCCTTCTGCGCCACCAGCGAGGCCATCGCCGACGGCGAGGAGCAGTCCATCCGGATCTTGCCGTCCCAGTCGAGGGTCATGAAGCGCCACGTCGCGTCGACCAGCGGGTTGACCACCGTGAGGTCGAGGCGGTGCCGGGTGGCGATCTCGGCCCAGTAGTCGACCGAGGCGCCGCCGAGCGGGTCGGCGCCGATCCGCACGCCCGCCTCGCGGACGGCGTCGATGTCGACCACCGACGGCAGGTCGTCGACGTAGGTGCCGAGGAAGTCGTAGGAGCTCGCGGCGGCGCGGGCGCGCGCGAACGGCGTGCGGCGGACGCCGTCCAGGCCGGCCCGGATGAGCTCGTTGGCCCGGTCGGCGATGACCGTGGTGGCGTCGGAGTCGGCGGGGCCGCCGTGGGGCGGGTTGTACTTGAAGCCGCCGTCGCCGGGCGGGTTGTGCGACGGGGTCACGACGATGCCGTCGGCCAGGCCGCTGGCGCGGCCGTCGGTGGGCTTGCCCCGGTTGGCGCGCAGGATCGCGTGGCTGACGGCCGGGGTGGGCGTGTAGCGGTCGCGGCTGTCGACCAGCACGGTGACGTCGTTGGCCGCCAGCACCTCGAGGGCGGTGACCCAGGCCGGCTCGGACAGGCCGTGGGTGTCGCGGCCGATGAAGAGCGGGCCGTCGTACCCCTGCCGGGCGCGGTAGTCGCAGATCGCCTGGGTCGTGGCCAGGATGTGCCACTCGTTGAAGGCGGTGTTCAGCGAGGAGCCGCGGTGCCCGCTGGTGCCGAAGACCACCTGTTGGTCGGCGACCTCGGGATCGGGGACCTGGCTGTAGTACGCCGTGACGAGGTGCGGCAGGTCCACGAGGTCCTGCGGCTGGGCGGGCTGTCCTGCGCGCGGGTCGGCCATGTCGCCATCATGCTCCGCGGCGGCCTCCCGCTAGACCAGGGGCCTGCAGTCCGCGGAAGAGGACCTCTCAGGTTGCTGGGCTACTGTCTGATTCTCCTCATGACCCCCGACCTCGCCACGACCACGACCCCGTGCCGTCCGGCGAGCGCCCACGAGGGTCCGGGGCTCCCCGCGATCCTGCGGCGGGTGGCGCTGAACCTGCTGGTCGCGATGGTGATCCCGGGCTTCGTCTTCTACAGCCTCTACATCCTGCTCGGGGTGTGGCCGGCGATCGTCGGGGCGCTGTGCTGGTCCTACGGCGCGATCGCGTTCCGGGCGGTCACCGGCCGGCGCACGTCGGGGATGCTGCTGCTGACCGCCGGGGTGCTGACCGCGCGCACGATCATCTCGCTGCTGGCGCACAGCACCTTCATCTACTTCCTGCAGCCGGTGCTCACCGACGTGCTGGTCGGCTCGGCGTTCCTGCTCTCGCTGCTCACCGCGCGTCCGGTGGTGGCGCGGCTGGCCGGCGACTTCTACCCGCTGACCGACGAGATCAACGCCCGCCCGGCGATCGTCCTGCTCTTCCGGCGGCTCACGCTGCTCTGGGCGCTGGTCTGCCTGGGCAAGGCCGCGGTGGTCCTGTGGCTGCTGCTCAGCCAGCCCCTGCCGACCTTCGTGGTCGTCCGGGCCTTCACCGTGCCGACGACCAACGTGGTGACGATCGGGCTGACCATCGTCGCGGCGACGATCGTGGCCCGGCGCGAGGGGCTCAGTCCGCCGCGCGCCCGCGTCCTCGCCGCCTGACGCCATACTGCCGGGGTGCCGCTCAGTGACTTCCGCCGCCACCCGCTGACCTTCGGGCCCAGCCCCGTCCACCCGATGCCCCGGCTGAGCGCCCACCTCGGTGGCGCGCAGGTCTGGGCCAAGCGCGAGGACTGCAACGCGGGGCTGGCCTACGGCGGCAACAAGACCCGCAAGCTGGAGTACCTCGTCCCCGAGGCGCTGGCCCAGGGCGCCGACACCCTGGTGTCCATCGGCGGCTACCAGTCCAACCACACCCGGCAGGTGGCCGCGGTGGCCGCGCACCTGGGCCTGCAGTGCGTGCTGGTGCAGGAGAACTGGGTGCCCGACTGGACCGACCCGCTCAGCACCCAGGTCGGCAACATCCTGCTGAGCCGGGTGATGGGCGCAGAGGT
The DNA here is from genome assembly GCA_964514085.1 of uncultured Nocardioides sp. GTDB lineage: Bacteria > Actinomycetota > Actinomycetes > Propionibacteriales > Nocardioidaceae > Nocardioides. The sequence continues at coordinate 9,654 of CAZEPK010000149.1, read as the reverse complement.
GCGGCTGGACCCGGCCGGCTTCGACATCGGCTTCCGCGACTCGTGGCGCCAGGCGCTCGAGGACGTCGAGAAGCGCGGCGGGACGCCGTACGGCATCCCGGCCGGGGCCTCGGACCACCGGCTCGGCGGACTGGGGTTCGCCGGCTGGGCCTACGAGGTGGCCCAGCAGGAGGAGGAGCTCGGGGTCTTCTTCGACACCGTCGTGGTCTGCACGGTCACCGGCTCGACCCACGCCGGGATGATCGCCGGCTTCGCGGCGCTCGAGGCGGCCGGTGGGCGGCCGCGGCGGGTGATCGGGATCGACGCCTCGGCCACCCTGGAGAAGACCCGCGACCAGGTGGGACGGATCGCGCGCAGCACCGCGGAGCTGATCGGTGTGGGCCGCGACCTGCGCGACGAGGAGATCACCGTGCTCGAGGGCTGGGCCGGCGACGTCTACGGCGTGCCCGTGCAGTCGACGCTCGACGCCATCCGGCTCACCGGGCAGCTCGAGGGCGTCATCCTCGACACCGTCTACGAGGGCAAGTCGATGGCCGGCCTGGTCGACCTGGTGCGCGACGGCGACATCCCGCGGGACTCCACCGTCCTCTACGCCCACCTCGGTGGCCAGCCCGCCCTCAACGCCTACGCGAACCTCTTCCCGACGACCGAGCGGGTCGCGGACTAGCCGGTGGGCGCCCTCGTCGCGCTGGTGCTGCTCCTCGCCGGGTGGTTCGCCGTCGGCCCCTGGGTGCTCGTCGTGCTGCTCGTCGCGCTGCTGGTGCCGGCGACGCGGCGGCGGATGCGGCCCAGCCGCTGGCTGGTCGCCGGCCTGGTGCTCGTGGTGGCGGTCGGGGTGGGGGTCGTGGTGGTCCTGCCCGACGGCCGGCTGCCCATCCCGCCGGGTGGCGGGCTGCTCGTGACCTCGTCGTACGACGGGCACGCGGTCCAGGCGCAGCCCATCACGCTCAGCGTGCCGCAGCACCCGGCGCTGGCCGGGAACGGCAGCAGCACCATGCACGACGACGGGTGGGCGACCGACAGCTACCAGGGGCCGGGGCCGCTCGGCCGGGACCCCGAGGTGACGACGTCGTGGTTCGGCCTGGAGGAGTGCGCGACGCTGGCCTTCGACCCCACCGGCCGGCTGGTCGCGCTGTGCGGCAACAGGAGCGGCCCGGTGCTGCACGTCCTCGACCCCGACACCATGCGGCCGGTGGCCACGTTGGACCTGCCCGACCGCGAGTCTTCCGACAAGAGGCCGTGGGAGGACCTGTGCGGCGGGGCGTACTTCTACCTCGACGCGCAGGCCCGGGCCGTGGTCGCCACGACCGACCGCCGGATCCTCACCGTCGACAGCGACGGCCTGGAGCAGGTCGACGAGGTGGACCTCGGCGACGTGGTGCCTGACGACGACTGCCTCGTCGCGCTGCTGCCCGACTGGGAGGGCCGCACCTGGTGGGTCAGCCAGGACGGTCGGGTCGGCGTGGCCGGCCTCGGCGCGCCGCTCGAGCTCGGGGCCACCATCGCCAACTCGATCGCGGCCGACGAGACCGGCGTCTACCTCGTGACGACGGGCGCGCTGGTCAAGGTGGCGGTCGGCGACGACGGGCAGCCCGAGGTCGTGTGGCAGACGGCCTACGACCACGGCTCGGAGCAGAAGCCGGGGCAGCTGAGCGCCGGCAGCGGCACGACGCCCACGGTGCTGCCCAGCGGGCTGGTGGCGATCACCGACAACGCGGACCCGCAGATGCACGTGCAGTTCTACGACGCGCTCGACGGCGGCCTGGTCTGCGAGGCCGCCGTGTTCGGCAAGGGCAGGAGCGCCAGCGACAACTCGCTGGTCGCGGTGGGGGACGCGAGCGTGGTGGTCGAGAACAACTACGGCTACACGGCACCCTGGAGCACGGTGGTCGGCCGGGCCACCCCGGGCGGCCTGGCCCGGGTGGACGCCGACCTCGCCACCGGCGAGTGCACGGTCGGCTGGGAGTCGGACGTGGTCGCGCCGACCTCGGTGGCCAAGGTGTCGCTGGCCACCGGGCTGGTCTACGCCTACACCACCGAGCCGTCGTGGTGGGGCGTGAGCGCGTGGTACCTCACCGCCCTCGACGCCCGCACCGGTCGGACCGCCTGGTCGGTGCGGACCGGCACCGGCACGCTGTTCAACAACCACTACTCCGCGGTGACGCTGGGCCCCCACGGCTCGGCGTACGTCGCGACGCTGGGTGGGATGGTGCGGGTCAGAGACCGGCCGAACTCGTAGATTGCGCTTCGACGTGGCCCTCAGATGGCTAGCCTCCTTGGCCATGGCCAGCATCGTCCGAAGCCGCGAGAGACAGCATGAATGGCTGCGCTACATCCCTCACGCGCTCCTCATTCTGGCGGTCAGCGCATGCGCGAAGCCTGCCGATACGGAGGTGCGGCGGCTTGAAGGCGATGCGTTGAACGACACCAGCAAAGCTGCGTGCAGGGACGCCGGACTCGCGTGGGTCGGAGGTATGCAGGCTTGCCTGACCCCTGATGAGATTGAACGCTGGAAGACGTCTGCGTGCGGTGACGAGCGGTTCTATATATGCGAGGCAAGGGGCTTCCCTCCCTATGAAGGACCCGACGCTGGGGCCGTCGCGCCCTCCTCACGTGCGGCAGTCTCGGTGTGGATCTGCTACTACGACCCCACGATGGATCGTGACTGGCACAACGATGTGTTGTGCACGAACGGTCTCGAGCAAGACCGCCCATACCTCAGGCCCTCGGATTCATATGTGACCAAGGCGGAGATCATGGAGTCTGCCGAGGAGTACGAGCGTCAGCTCAACCGCTCTTGATCGCTGCAGGTCGTTCCAAGTCTCTTGCTAGAGACCGCTGAGGTCCTCGGGCACGTCGACGGCGTGCTGGCGCAGCGCCTCGAGCGGGACGAACGCGAGGACGGCGGCGTTGGTCGAGGCCAGCACCACGTGGGCGGCGGCGCCGTCCTGGTGGGCGCGGGCCCAGTTGAGCGCGGTCACGCACCACCGGTCACCGGGCACCAGGCCCGGGAAGGAGTACTCCGGCACCGGCGTGGACAGGTCGTTGCCGATGCTGCGCTGGTGGTCCAGGAACGCCTCGGTCACCACCGCGCAGATGGTGTGGCTGCCGCGGTCCTCGGGCCCGGTCGCGCAGCAGCCGTCGCGGTAGAAGCCGGTCATCGGCTCGGTGCCGCACGGCTCGAGCTCACCGCCCAGGACGTTCCTCTCGGTCATGGGGTCCAGCATCGCCCATGTCCTGCGGCTCGGAGCGCCGGCGTCGCCGTTGCACCTCCGCCCGGGCCAGGACCACGGCGAGGACGACCGGCCAGACGTAGCCCGCCTTGTCGAGCAGCCACCGGAGCCATCCGGGCAGGTGCCAGTCGGGGAGGTCCGGGGTCGGTACCTCGGGCCACGGCACCGACGGCAGGTCGGGCAGCGGCAGGTGCGGCCACGGGATGCTGAGGGCCAGGCGGAGACCGAGCGCCGCCAGCAGGATCGGGACCAGGATCGAGAGGACGGCGCCCGCCGCGGCCAGCATGGTGTGGCGGTGCGGGTGCTGGAGCAGCTTCTGGTCGTACCGCTCGGCAGCGCTGCCGGGCCCGGGGACCAGGTCCACGCCGCCGAGGGCGGACAGGACGACGTCACCGGTGGGGTGCAGCGTGGCTCTCCGGGGGGTGCCCAGCCCGGAGTAGAGGACGAGCAGCCTGGCCGGCCCCTCCCGAGGCGCGACCGTGATCTTGTCGGCCCAGGACCGCTTCTCGCCGACCAGCTCGTCGTCGACGTACCACCGCACCAGGTGCGCGGCCGAGCGGTCCGCGGTGACGCGGTGCTCGCGGCCCTCGTGGGTGAGGGTCCAGACCTGGTCGGGGGCAGCCACGTCCCGACGCTAGGGACCGGCCGGGGGCGGCCACATCGGGCGACGGTCGCGCACGGTATGACTTTGGTCGTGGTCCTCCTCCGCCCTGCCCGGTCTGCCGACGTGCCGGCCCTGGCCCGGGTCTGGCAGGCGGCCTGGCACGACGGGCACCGCGGGCACGTGCCCCAGGCCCTGGTCGAGGAGCGGGACGCGGCCTACTTCGACGCGCGCTCGCACGAGCTGCTCGAACACATCACCGTGGCCGAGCACGGCGAGCTGCTCGGCGTGCTGATCGTCGTGGCGGACGAGCTGCAGCAGCTGATGGTGAGCGCTGCCGCTCGAGGGCGCGGGGTCGGCGGGCTGCTGCTGGCCGAGGCCGAGCGGCGCGTCGCCGAGGCGGGGTACGACGAGATCTGGCTGGCCGTGGTCCCGGGCAACCGCACCGCCCGTCGCTTCTACGCGGGCCACGGCTGGACCGACCGCGGCGAGGAGACCTACGACGCGCGGACGACCGGTGCCGCGACCGTGCCGGTGCCCGTCTGCCGGTACGTCAAGGGGCTGAACATGGCCAGCCAGCAGCTCACCTGACCGGTGGCCGGCGCGCTCACAGCGTCACCAGCGCGGTGACGCCGAGCGCCACCCCGGTGAGGTAGGTGCCCATGGCGCCGGCGTCGCGGAGCGGGCCGTGCCCGGCGAGCGTCCTGCTGGTGAGCATCCCGAGGGCGTGCAGCACCCGGGAGACCAGCGCGGCGAGGGCCAGGACGTCGAGCCACCAGCTGTCGGTCAGCGTGGCGCACACGACGACCAGGACCGCGAGGGTGGGGACGTACTCGCTGGCGTTGCCGTGGGCCCGCTGCGCGATGAACATGCGGTCGGCCGGATCGGTCGGGGCCTGGTTGCCCGTCGCGCCGCGGAGGGCGCGGTGCAGGGTCACGTTGGCGCCGAGCACGAAGAGCAGCACTCCCATCAGCGCGACGGAGGTGATCTGGATGGTGGTCATGGCGTGCGTTCCTTCCGGTCGGTCAGCGTGGGGTCGAGCAGGCGGCGCACGACCGCGCCGCTGAGGTCGGTGCCGAGCAGGGCGTCGGCCTTGTGCATGCCGCCGGGGCAGGTGACGTTGACCTCGATCAGGCGGCCGTCGATGACGTCGAGGCCGGCCAGGGCGATGCCGTGGGCCACCAGCCGGGGTCCGAGGGCCTCGACGATCCGGTCGTCGGCGGCGTCGACCACCGCGGCCGCCACCGGCGGCCCGATCCGGAAGTCCGTCTCCGACGGTCGACGCTCGACCGCGCCGACCACCTCCCCGTCGACCACGAAGAGCCGCTTGTTGCCCGCGGCGACCGCGGGCAGGTACTCCTGCACGATCACGTGCCGCCCGCCGGCCGTCGCCGACTCGGCCAGGGCCCGGCAGGAGCGGCCCGGCTCGAGCAGCCAGACGTCGGTGCCGGCGAAGCCGTCGACCGGCTTGACCACCGCGGCGCCGTACGCCGCGACGAAGGCCTCGACCTCCTCGACCCGGCTGGTGACGGTCGTGGCCGGGCACAGGTCGGGGAGGTGCAGCGCCACCAGCTTCTCGTGCAGCGCCCGGACCCCGGCCGGGTGGTTGACCACGCGGACCCCGGCCTCGGCAGCGAGGTCGAGAAGGTAGGTGGTGTGCAGGTAGCGCGCGTCGACCGGCGGGTCGATGCGGAGCCAGACCGCCTGGCAGGCCGACGCGACGTCGAGGACGTCCCGCTCGAGCTCGTCGCACCACGGGGTCTCCACTCGCCAGCGGTGGTCGGTGCCTCGGTGGCGTGGTCGCAGGGAGATCCGGCGGGCCCGGGCCAGCAGCCGGCCACCGATGGCACCGAGGTCGGCCGGCTCGCACACCCAGACCTCCGCGCCCGCGGACTGGCAGGCGTCCATCAACCCGATCGAGGCGTCGACGTCCGCCGCCAGCCCGGCCAGCGGGTCGGTGACGAAGAGCGTCCTCACGCCACGGCCCGCTCGACGTCGAGCGCCTCGCCCGCGGCGGCTGCCTGCCACAGCTCGGCCAGCCGGGGCGCCTGCGGCTCCAGCGCGGCCAGCGCCCGCCGGCGGACCGCGTCGTCGTAGACCAGCGAGGTCAGCACCCGCACCACGTCGCCGACCCGCTCCTCCGGCTGCGCGTCGAGGAAGCGCACCTCGAGGTAGCGCCCGCGCGGGCGGACCGGCGGGAAGAGCGTCGAGAGGTGCTCCGAGGGCGCGGTGAAGGGGACGGCCGACCTGGCGAAGGCCGCGTAGGCCGCGACCGGGTCGCTCCCGTGCAGGAGCCGGTCGTCGAACGCGGTGCGCGAGGGGTCGACCCGGAGCCACGTGGCCAGGCGCGACCCCGGGCCGCTGCTGCGGGCGAAGCGGGCGGCCAGGGCCGGGCCCGCGAGCTGCAGCACGCGCCACTGCTCGAGGCCGGCCGGGCCCGGCCACCAGTCCAGGCAGACCTGGGTGGAGGCGGTGCACCGCATCATCCGGCGCCCGGCCGGGCCGATCGTGTCGAGGTGCGCCTGCATCGCGGTGTAGCGGGCCGAGATCAGCTGCAGCGGCACCTGCTCCGGCGTGCGGTGGTCCACGGGGGAGGCCTCGAGCGCGACACCTGCCTGGGCCAGGTCGGCGCCCAGCCGGGCGACCGTGCGTCGCAGGCGGCGCACGACGGCTGACGCTGGTCCGCAGGGCTGGTTGAGCTCCACCTGGCCGCCGGGCTCGAAGCAGACCGGCACCGCCGTCGCCGCGCGGACCCGCTCGATCGGCACGGCGGCTCCGCTGACCACGTCCCTGGTCAGGAGCTCCTGCTCGATCCCGACCCGGGTGGTCCGGCGCTGCGTCGGCCTGGGGAAGAGCCGGTCCGTGCGGTCCATGGTCGCTCCTGATAACGTAAGGTAACCTGTCGAAATAATGTAAGGAACCCTTACGGATGTCAAGCGTCAGACCGGATCGGAAGCCGTTGATCGCACTGGTGCACGACGCCGACAAGGCCTTCCAGGCGCACATGGTGCGCAGCGCGCACGAGCGCGGGCGGCCCGACATCAAACCGGCCCACAACCTCCTGTTCGCGATCCTGGGCGACGACGGCGACCGCGCCGCCGACCTGGCCCAGCGCGCCGGGATCACCCGTCAGTCGATGGGCGAGGTGATCCGCGACCTGGTCGGGCTGGGCGTCCTGGAGATGGCCCCCGACCCGGAGGACGGCCGGGCCAAGGTCGTGCGCTACACCGCCGAGGGCAAGAGGTTCGCGAGCGAGGGGTACCGGCACCTGCGCGAGCTCGAGCGGGTCTTCGAGGAGGAGTTCGGCGAGGAGTACGAAGCAGCGCGGGAGGTCCTCCAGCGCGTGGTCGGGCTGCTCAGGGGTAGCTGATGCCGGTGGTCTCCTCGCTCAGCTCCCAGAGCAGGCGCTGCGCCTCCTGGTCCTGGGCCAGCCGGCTGCTGGTCACCACCTGCGGGGTGCCGCCCATCTCGCCCAGGCCGCCGGGCCCGACGAACGTCGCTCCGGGCAGGTCGGCCGTGGCGGCCATCAGCACCGGCCAGGCGCCGTGCGCCGCCGGCTGGGAGACCGCCTTGATGCTGGCGTCGAGGATCGTGGCCACGCCACCGGCCGAGCGGCCGTACTGGCCGTTCGCGGCCAGGTGGGTGCCGGCGAACCCAGGGTGGGCGGCCAGGGCGCGCAGCGGCAGGTCCTTGGCCCGGGCCCGGCGGTCGAGCTCGTGGGTGAAGAGCAGGTTGGCCAGCTTGGTCTGCCCGTAGACCAGCCACCTGCGGTAGAGGAGCCCCTGCCCGCGCGGGTCCCCCAGTGGGGCGGAGGTCGCGCTGCGGTGCATGATCGAGGACACCGTGACCACCCGGCCGTCGGTGCTGGCGAGCAGCTGCGGCAGGAGCAGCCCGGTCAGCAGGAACGGGCCCCAGTGGTTGGTGGCCATCTGCAGGTCGAGCCCGTCCACGGTGGTGGCCCGCCGGGTGCCCATGACCCCCGCGTTGTTGACCAGCACGTCGACGGGGCCGTACGCCGTGGCCGTCTCGCCCGCGCGGCGCACCGACGCCAGGTCGGCCAGGTCCACCTCGAGCCGCTCCAGCCGCGCCGCTGGCACCTCGGAGCGGATCTGGCCGGCGGTCTCCTCCAGCCGGGCGGGGGTGCGGCCGGCCAGCACCACCCGGGCGCCGCGGCGGGCCAGCTCCAGTGCCGTGTGGTGGCCCAGGCCGCCCAGGGTGGTCCCGGTGACCACGACGGTCCGGCCGTCCTGGTCGGGGATGTCCGCCAGCCGCCACGGGTCATCGGCCCCGCCCGCCCCGGGCCGGCTCACGGGGTGGTGGCGAGCCGGGCCAGCACCTGCGCGCCGAGCTCCTGGTCGCCCTCGACGGTGACCCGACCGGGCTCGGCGGCGCAGCGCCCGCCGGCCAGCCGGATGAACGACTCGCGGTCCAGGTGCAGCACCGCGGTCGGCGCGGGCGGGGGCGCGACCCGCTGCCCGCGTCCGCGGTCGTCGACCTCGAACGCCATCGGCTCGCTGCCGGCCATGTCGAGCACGACGCTGGTCCCCGCCGGCGCCCCGACCTTCTTGCCCAGGACGTAGCCGAGGCTCTCGGCGAGGTACTCGGCGGCGTGCCGCGCCGGTGGGCTGTCCATGCCCCCCGGCCGCCCGACCGCCCGGCGAACGTCCTGCTCGTGCATCCACACGTCGAGGGGCCGGTTGCGCAGGAGCGTGCGCCAGCTCCACGGGACACCACCGAAGACCACCTCGGGCCTGGCGTCCCCGTCGGCCGGCGGGTCGCTGAGCAGCGCGGTGTGCCGCCGGGTGGTGACCTCGCGCAGCTCGTTGATGATCGCGTCGGCGCTGGCCTCGCGCCGGTTGACCACCCCGATCTCGGTGTAGAGGCCCATGAGCCCGGTCACGTGGGGTGGCTCGCCGACGTCCGCGGTCTCCTCCGGGCCGCCGGCCAGGATGCTCTCGAGGTGGGCGGTGTGCGCGGCGCAGGCCCGGACATCCCAGCCCGCCAGGTCCGTCGGCGTGGACCACTCCTCCTCGGAGAGCTGCTCGAGGAGGTCGAGGAGGTCGTTGACGGCCTGCCACCAGATCTCGACGTACCCGGCCAGCTCCGCCCGGTCATCCACAGCCTCGCCCATGGTCGGGCAGCCTACTGAGCCGTGGTCGGCCATGATCGGGGCGTGGCGGAGCGGGGGCGGCGGGCCGGCGGTGGGCTGTCGGTGGTCGGGCTGGTGGTCGGGTTGGTGGTCGGGCTGGTGCTGGGGTCGACCAGCGGCTGCGTGGCCAGCCGGCAGACCCGCGAGGGTGCGGGGGAGCTGCGGGACCGTCTCGGCACGCCGGCCTGGGCCGAGGACGTGCAGGTCGACACCGGGCTCGACGGCGAGCTCGCCGACTTCGTCCAGGTCAGCGTGGAGCTCGGGGCCTCGGCCACGCCGGACGACGTCGCGGGCTTCGCGGCGGCGCTGCCGGGGCTGGCCGACCAGGCGGGGCTGGACGTGCCGGGCCTGACCTTCACGGCGGCCTCGTCGGCCCGGCTCGACGTGGCCTGGCGCGACCGGGTGGTGGCCTCCGAGCTGGAGCGCGGCGCCGCCGAGTGGTTCCGGGTCGGCGACGCCCTGGGTGGTGCGGTGGCCGCCTCGGCGCGGACCGACGGCGGGGCGGCGTACGTCGTGACGCTGGGCGACGGGCCGGTCTCGGCGGTGCGCACGACCTACGACACCGTCGCCGCGCTGGGCGAGCCGGACACCACCTGGCAGGTCCGGGCCACCGCGGGCGCGCTGTCGCTGGACCTCTCCGCCGCCCTGCTGCCGACCGCGGCCCAGCTCGG
>CAZEPK010000148.1:0-11952 GCA_964514085.1 uncultured Nocardioides sp. | reverse complement strand
TTGTGGGCAGGGATGACGACGCTCGCTCTGGGGCTCATGTCAGGTCCGTGTGGCCGCGGACGGCTCAGACGGGCAGCGGCATGTCGACCGGGATGATCGGGGCGCCGCCAGGGCTCGGCTGGTCGCGCCACAGCGCCCAGGGGCTGCAGCCGCGGCGGTGCAGGTCCTCGAGGTGGCTCCGCTCCTTGAGCGTGTCCATCGGCGCCCAGAAGCCGTCGTAGGGGACGGCCCGGGTCTTGCCGTCCTTGGCGGCCTTCACGCAGCCGTCCATGACGAGGTCCTCGCCCTCCTCGAGGTAGTCGAAGATCCCCTGGCGCAGCACGAAGTAGCCGCCGTTGATGCGGAAGGGCAGCTCGTAGGCCGGCACCAGGTCGGTGACCCTGCCGTCGGCGTCCGCCTCCACCACGTGGAAGGAGTTCTGCGGCTTGACGGCGATGAACTGCGCGACGGCGTCGGTCTCGCAGAACTGGTCGACGAGCTCGTCCATCGGGGCGTCGGTGAGGACGTCGCCGTAGTTGGCCAGGAAGTACTCGTCGCCCTCGAGGTAGGGGCGCACGCGCCGCAGCCGCTCACCGATCGGCGTGTCCATGCCGGTGTCGATGAAGGTGATCGTCCAGTCGCTGATGTCGGTGCTGATCATGTCGACGTGCTGGCCGCCCTTGGTCAGCACGAAGTCGTTGGACGCGGTCTCCTGGTAGTCCAGGAAGTACTCCTTCACCGCGTTGGCCCCGTGGCCGAGGCAGAGGATGAACTCGGTGTGACCGAAGTGCGCGAAGTACCGCATGATGTGCCACAGCACCGGGCGGCTGCCGATCGGCATCATCGGCTTGGGCAGGGACTGGTTGTCGGCGCGCATCCGCATGCCGAGCCCGCCGCAGAAGAGAACGACCTTCATCGTGGGTCCTTTCGCTGAGCCCTCGCGGAGCTCGGGTGACGTCGGTTCATGCCGCGGGCTCCGTCTCGCGGACCCGCCGTGGCGCGGCGGTCAGCACGGGAGCCGGGCGGGGAGCGGTCCACGAGGTGGCAGGCGGCGTGCGCCCGGTCAGCTCGTCGAAGACCGCGAGGTACGCCGGCGCCTGGTGCTCCCAGGCGAGCTGGTCCTCGACCCGCTCGCGGCCGACCTTGCCCATGAGCGTGCGGGCCGCGGTGTCGTCGAGCAGCCGGACCAGCGCCTCGGCGTACCCCTGCGCGCCGGCGGCCGGGTCGACGTAGACGGCGGCCTCGCCGGCCGAGACGCGGGTCTCGACCAGGTCGAAGGCGACGACCGGCAGGCCGAAGGCCATGTACTCCATCGTCTTGTTCATCGTGGAGACGTCGTTGAGCGGGTTCAGCGGGTCGGGCGAGAGCCCGACGTCGGCGGTCGAGAGCACGTCCGCGACGTAGGAGTCGGGCACCCGGCCGGGCAGCTCGACGTGGTCCTGCAGGCCCAGGCGGTCGCGCTCGGCGACGAGGTCGGCGTGGCTGTCCCCGCCGCCCATGAGCGTGAAGGAGACGTCGGTGCGTCCCATCGCGTGCACGACCTGGTCGGCGGCCGCGAGCGCGACGTCGACGCCGTCCTGCGGGCCCATCACGCCGAGGTAGGCCACCAGGTGCCGGCGTCCGCGGCGCTCCGACGGCACCGGCGCGGCCGCCCTCATCGCCTCGGGGTCGGGACCGGTGCGGACGACGGAGACGTCCTCGGGAGCCTTGCCCCCGCGCTCGACGGCCACGCTCTTGTAGGACTCGTTGGTCGACGTGACCCGGTCGGCGGTGCGGAAGGTGGCCCGCTCCAGCGCCTTGAGGCCCTTGAGGGCGAGGCGGGAACCGTCGGGGAAGCGCGACTCGAACAGCTCCGGGCACAGGTCGTGGTGGTCGAAGACGAAGCGCGAACCGTCGCGCAGGCGGAACCACCGGGCCAGCGGCCAGAAGATGTCCGGCGGGTTGCAGGCCTGGATGACGTCGAACCGGCCGCGCCGGCGGGCCTTGCGGACCAGGCGGTAGGTGGCCAGGAACGAGTAGGCGTACTCCAGCACGTAGCCGAGCGCGCTGCCCCCGGGTGCGTAGGGGCGGTAGCCGTGGATGGTGACGCCGTCGACGACCTGGTAGGCGCCGGTGTCCTTGCCGCGCGGGCAGACGACGGTGACGTCGTAGCCGGCGTCGCGCAGGGTGCGGCACTCGAGCCAGACCCGCCGGTCGAAGGGGACCGGGAGGTTCTGGACGATGATCAGGACGCGCGGCGCGGTGCTCACCAGCCCACCCCGCTGTAGCCGGCCAGCTCCTCGACCGTCGGTCCGAGCCGGCCTGAGAGGTCGATGACGTGGGCGGGGGCCGCCTCGCGGAGCGCGGCGGTGACCACCGGTCCGGTGGCCGAGACGAGCACGACCTCGGCTCCCGAGAGCGCCTCCTCCGGGCTGCGGGCGAGCAGCCGGTTGAGGTGGGGGAGCCGGGCCTCGACGTGGCGCAGGTTCGCGCCCACGAGGCGGTCGGGGTTGATAATCGGGTCGTAGATGCGGACCTCGAAGCCCTTGCCCAGCAGCCGCTCGGCCAGCTCGACGTTCGGGCTCTCGCGCAGGTCGTCGGTGTCGGCCTTGAAGCTCAAGCCGAGCAGCGCCACGCGGCGGCAGCCGGTCTCGATGACCCGCTCCACGACGTCGCGCACGACGAGCTCGTTGGTCATCGCGGTCCCGGCCAGGAGCGGCGCGTCCACGCCGGCGGCCCTGGCCATGTACTGCAGCGACCTCAGGTCCTTGGGCAGGCAGCTGCCGCCGTAGGCGAAGCCCGGCCGCAGGTAGGTCGGCGCGATGTTCAGCTTGGTGTCCTCGCAGAAGATCTCCATCACCTCGCGCGAGTCGACGCCGAAGCCGCGGAAGACCCGCGCCATCTCGTTCGCGAAGGAGATCTTGGTGGCGTGGAAGGCGTTGCACGCGTACTTCAGGGACTCGGCGGTCTTGGTCGCGACGTGCCGGGTCTCCATGTCGAGGAAGGAGAAGAGCTCGGCCACCGTGGCCCGGGCCTTCTCGTCGTCGGTGCCGACCACCACGAAGGGCGGGGCGAAGAAGTCCTGCACGCTGACGCCCTCGCGCAGGAACTCCGGGCACATGGCCGTCCCGATCTCCCAGCCGGGGACCGGCTCGGCGAAGACCGGCGCGACCACGTGGTCCACCGTCCCCGGCGGCACGGTGCTGCGGACCACGACGGCGTGGAAGCCGCTGGCCGGGGGCGCGACGTGCGTCATCGCCTCCCGGATCTCGGCGGACACCCGCTCGATGTAGGAGAGGTCGGTGCTGCCGAGGTTGCCCGACGGCGTGCCGACGCACAGCAGGGAGATGTCCGCGTGCTCGATGGCCTCGGCCGCCGAGGTCGTCGCCCGGAGGCGACCGCTCTGGGCGCCGGACGCGATGAGCTCCAGGATCCCGGGCTCGACCACCGGGCTCTGGCCGGCGTTGATCGCCGAGACCTTGGCGTCGTCGACGTCCACCCCCACGACCTCGTGCCCGCTGTGGGCCAGGCCTGCTGCGGTCATCGTGCCGACGTACCCCAGGCCGAAGACTGCGACCTTCATCGAACCCTCCGTTCCTGCTGCTGATGTGGGCCAGCTCGGCCCGACCTCATCGAGGGTGGGGCGGCGACCTGCTGCGGTGGGGGTCGGGATGGAGACCTACCCAAACTCGGGGAGCGCCCTCCGGAGCGGGCCGTGGACGGGCACAGGACGGCTCCGGGCATGGCGAAGCGGACGTCGCCGGTTGATCCCCCAACCACCCGGCGAGTCCGCCTCGTTGTCCATCAGACGCCGCGTGTGACCCGTCGGTTCTGGCCGGCGCCGCCTATCCCCTCGATTGGGGAGGGACGCGGCGGGATCCGGCCGCGGCACGGGCTCGAGGCAAATGGTTTGAGCCGGCGCGACGCCACGGGGAGAGTGGCGCCATGGCCTCCTTCGTCTCGCACACGACCATCGACTGCCTCGACGCCTACACGCTCTCGGAGTGGTGGAAGCCCGTGCTCGGCTACGCCGACCTCGACGGCGACCCCAACCTCCCCGGTCACGAGGAGTGCATGATCCGCGACCCCGAGACGGGTCACCAGGTCCTCTTCATCGAGGTGCCCGACCCGGTGCGGGGCAAGAACTGGCACTTCGACCTGCGGCCGCGGGAGCGGCTGCGCGACGAGGAGGTGGAGTGGCTGCTCTCCTACGGCGCCGAGCAGGTCGCCGACCACCGCACGCCCGACGGCGGCGGCTGGGTGATCTTCGCCGACCCGGAGGGCAACCAGTTCTGCATCCTCCGGTCCGAGCGCGAGCGGGGGACCGCGCAGCCCGCGGAACCGGAGTGACCGCCCGCCCGTCCGACTGGCCGTGCTGAGTCGGCGGGAGCTGGTGCGTGCCGGGACGCTGGGTGGCCTCGTGGTCGTGGCGCCCGGCCTGTTCGCGGGCTGCGGCGACCCGGCGGCGGACCCGCCCGGCGCATCCAGCGCCCTCCGGCTGGTCTCCTCGGACCTCGAGCGCGAGGTCGCCAACCCCGCGGCGATCGCGGCTGGCACGGCCAGCGTGCTGGCCCTCGGCGCCGGCCTCTACGGCGAGCTCCTGTCCACGCCCGGCAACCTCGCCCTCTCGCCGCACTCCGCCGCCGTGGCCCTCGGCATGACGGTCAACGGGGCCGTCGGCACCACCCGCGACGAGATGCTCGACGTCCTCGCCGCCGACGACCTGGCCTCGCTCGACGACGGGCTCAACGCGCTCACGGCGTACGTCGAGTCGCTGGCCGGGCCGGTCCCCTACGCCGACGGGGCGGAGATCGCGCTGGCCACGGCCAACCAGCTCTTCGGCCAGGCCGGCGTCGCGTGGAAGCCGGCCCTCCTGGACGCCTTGGCGCGCAGCTACGGCGCCGGCGTCCGCCAGGTCGACTACGTCTGCGCCGCGGAGGCGGCCCGGACCGTCATCAACCGGTGGACCGCCGAGCAGACCCACGACCGGATCCCCGAGATCCTCGAACCGGGTGTCGTCGACGCCACCACCCGGCTGGTGCTGGTGAACGCGCTGTACTTCAAGGCGCCGTGGTCGAGCCCGTTCGAGAAGACGGCGACCAGCGACGACGACTTCCACCTGGGTGACGGGTCGACCGTGAGCGTGCCGACGATGCACGGGGAGGCCGGCCAGGGCCGGGGCGACGGCTGGCGGGCCGCCCACCTGTCCTACGCCGGCGGGACCCTCGTGATGACCGTGGTGCTCCCCGACGCCGGCCGTGAGGCCGACCTCGATGCGCTGGTGGCCGGGGGAGGGCTCGCACCACTGCTCACGCCTCAGCCGGGGGAGCTGGAGCTCTCGCTGCCCCGCTGGACCTTCCTGGTGTCGGCCAAGCTCAGGGACGCGTTGAAGGGTCTGGGCATGCGCACGGCCTTCGACGAGGAGCGGGCCGACTTCTCGGCCATGACGGACCGGGAGGCGCTGGTGGTGGACGACGTCGTGCAGCAGGTCTTCATGGCCGTCGACGAGGCCGGCACCGAGGCCGCCGCTGCGACCGCGGTGGAGATGCGGGCGACCAGTGCGGTCCTGCCGACGCCGGAGCCTCTCGTCGTCGACCGGCCGTTCCTCTTCGTGATCCACGACGTCGAGCACGGGACGCCGCTCTTCCTGGGCAAGGTGGTCGACCCGCGGGGATGACGCGGCGACGCCCTGGGGGTGTCGGCACCGCCTCGTAGGATGGGTACCGAACACCCCCACCGCTCGCGGATCGGGGGCTCTCGTGCTGTGCCCTTCCTCTGATTGGTGACTTGTGAGCCTCGCTGGACTCTCCGACGCCGTCCTCGCCGACCCCACCCTCGACGAGGCGATCTCCGACGCCCGCGGCGGCGCCGTGCGCGCGCTCGACCTGACCGGGCCGGCGGCCGTGCGGCCGTTCGTGGTCGACGGCCTGGTCCGCGCCGACCGCACCGTCCTGGCGGTCACCGCGACCGCGCGTGAGGCCGAGGACCTGGTCGAGGAGCTCTGCTCGCTGGTCGACCCGGCGAGCGTCGCGCTCTACCCGAGCTGGGAGACGCTGCCGCACGAGCGGCTCAGCCCGCGCAGCGACACCGTCGGTCGCCGGCTGGCCGTGCTGCGCCGCCTCGCGCACCCCGACGCCCACCACGGCCCGCTGCGGGTGGTGGTCGCACCGGTCCGGTCGGTGCTGCAGCCGCAGGTCAAGGGCCTGGGCGACCTCGAGCCGGTCGAGCTGGTGCCCGGCCAGACCGCGCCGATGGAGGAGGTCGTGCAGCGGCTGGCCGACGCGGCGTACACCCGGGTGGACCTGGTCGAGAAGCGCGGCGAGTTCGCCGTCCGCGGCGGCATCGTCGACGTCTTCCCGCCCACCGAGGAGCACCCGCTGCGCGTGGAGTTCTGGGGCGACGACGTCGAGGAGATCCGCAGCTTCTCGGTCGCCGACCAGCGCACGCACGAGACGGTCGACCGGCTCTGGGCGCCGCCGTGCCGCGAGCTGCTGCTGACCGACGACGTGCGCCGCCGGGCCTGGGAGCTGGGGGAGCAGCACCCGCAGCTGGTCGAGCTGACCGACAAGATCGCCGCCGGCATCGCGGTCGACGGCATGGAGTCGCTGACCCCCGCGCTGGTCGACGAGATGGAGCTGCTGGTCGACCTGCTGCCCGACCGCACCCACGTGCTGGTCCTGGACCCCGAGCGGGTGCGGCGCCGGGCGCACGACCTGGTGGCCACGAGCGAGGAGTTCCTCGGGGCCAGCTGGGCCGCGGCGGCCAGCGGCGGCGAGGCCCCGATCGACCTCGGGGCGGCGTCCTACCGCGCCCTGGGCGACGTCCGGGCCCACGCCCTGGCGGCCGGCCAGAGCTGGTGGACCGTGAGCCCGTTCGGGCTGGCCGACGACACCGCGGAGCTGCTGGCCGAGCCGGACGACACCGGTGTGCCCACCCGCACGCTCCCGATGCAGGCCGCCGAGGCCTACCGCGGCGACGTCGACCGGGCCTTCGCCGACCTGGGCCGCTGGCGCGCCGAGGGCTTCCGAGCGGTGGTCGTGCCCCCCGGCCACGGACCGGCCCAGCGCACCGTCGGGGCGCTGGGCGAGCGCGACGTGGCCGCCCGCCTGGTCGACGTGCTGGAGGACGCTCCGCATGTCGACGTCGTGACGGTGACCTGCGGGTCGCTGACGCAGGGGTTCGTCGACGAGGCCAACCGGCTGGTGGTGCTCACCGGCGAGGACCTGTCCGGGCAGAAGGCCTCGACGCGCGACATGCGCAAGATGCCGGCCCGCCGCAAGCGCCAGATCGACCCGCTCGAGCTGGCGGCCGGCGACTTCGTGGTCCACGAGCAGCACGGCGTGGGCCGCTTCGTGGAGATGAAGCAGCGCGAGGTCGGCGGCGCGACCCGCGAGTACCTCGTCCTCGAGTACGGCGCCTCCAAGCGCGGCGGTCCGCCCGACAAGCTCTACGTGCCGGCGGACGCGCTCGACCAGGTCACCCGCTACGTCGGCGGCGAGCAGCCCAGCCTCGACCGCCTCGGCGGCGCCGACTGGGACAAGCGCAAGGGCCGGGCCCGCAAGGCGGTCCGCCAGATCGCGGCCGAGCTCATCAAGCTCTACGCCGCTCGCCAGGCCACGCAGGGCCACGCCTTCGGGCCCGACACCCCCTGGCAGCGCGAGCTCGAGGACGCCTTCCCCTTCAACGAGACGCCCGACCAGCTGACCACGGTCGACGAGGTCAAGGGCGACATGATGAAGACCGTCCCCATGGACCGGCTGGTCTGCGGTGACGTGGGCTACGGCAAGACCGAGATCGCGGTGCGCGCGGCGTTCAAGGCGGTGCAGGACGGCAAGCAGGTCGCGGTGCTGGTGCCCACCACGCTGCTGGTCACCCAGCACCTCTCGACGTTCCAGGAGCGGATGAGCGGCTTCCCGATCCGCATCGAGGGCCTCTCGCGCTTCCAGACCGACAAGGAGTCCAAGGCGGTCGTGGCCGGGCTGGCCGACGGCAGCATCGACATCGTGGTCGGCACCCACCGGCTGCTGAACCCCGACATCCGGCTCAAGGACCTCGGGCTGATCATTGTCGACGAGGAGCAGCGGTTCGGCGTCGAGCACAAGGAGCAGATGAAGCGGCTGCGCACCTCGGTCGACGTCCTCTCCATGTCGGCCACGCCGATCCCGCGCACCCTGGAGATGGCGATCACCGGCATCCGTGAGATGTCGACGATCACCACCCCGCCGGAGGAGCGGCACCCGGTGCTGACCTACGTCGGCGCCTACGAGGACCGCCAGGTCACCGCCGCCGTCCGTCGCGAGCTGCTGCGCGAGGGCCAGGTGTTCTACATCCACAACCGGGTGCAGTCCATCGAGAAGGCCGCCGCCAAGATCCGCGAGCTCGTGCCGGAGGCGCGGGTGGCCACGGCCCACGGGCAGATGGGGGAGCACCAGCTCGAGCAGGTGATGCTCGACTTCTGGGAGAAGCGCTTCGACGTCCTCGTCTGCACCACGATCGTGGAGTCGGGCCTCGACGTGTCCAACGCCAACACCATGATCATCGAGCGCTCCGACACCCTCGGGCTCTCGCAGCTGCACCAGCTCCGCGGCCGGGTCGGCCGCTCCCGCGAGCGCGCGTACGCCTACTTCCTCTACCCCGCCGAAAAGCCCCTCACCGAGACCGCGCACGAGCGGCTGGCCACGCTGGCCCAGCACTCCGACCTCGGCGGCGGCATGGCCATCGCCATGAAGGACCTCGAGATCCGCGGCGCCGGCAACATGCTCGGCGGCGAGCAGTCCGGGCACATCGCCGACGTCGGCTTCGACCTCTACGTCCGCCTGGTCGGCGAGGCCGTGCACGAGTTCCGCGGTGACGCCGAGCCCGAGCTCAACGAGGTGCGCATCGAGCTCCCGGTCGACGCCCACCTCCCGCACGACTACATCCCCTCCGAGCGCCTGCGCCTCGAGATGTACAAGCGCCTGGCCGAGGTCCGCTCCGACGAGGACGTCGACCTGCTGCTCGAGGAGCTCCAGGACCGCTACGGCGAGCCGCCGGTCGAGGTGACCTCGCTGCTCATCGTCGCGCGCTTCCGGGCCCGCGCCCGGACCGCCGGCATCGGCGAGGTCACCCTGGCCGGCAAGAACGTCCGTTTCGCGCCGGTCTCCCTGCCGGAGTCGCGCGTCGTGCGCCTGCAGCGCCTCTACCCCAAGTCGATCGTCAAGGGTCCCGTCCAGACGATCCTGGTCCCGCGTCCCCACATCGGCGGCGTGCTCGGCAAGCCCCTGGACGGCATCGCCCTGCTCGAGTGGGCGCGCGGCGTCATCGACTCGGTGATCGACCCGGTGGAGGCGAGCGTCTCGGCCTGAGGCTGCCGACCGTGGCTGAGGTGCGAAGGCGTCCTGCGCCTGAGCCTCGAAGCCTCTGGATCCGGTGCTGGGGCTCGGCCGGTCCGGGGAGCGGTGCCCTAGCAACGGTTGTCCCCAGGGACAACGGTTCCCAGCCCACCGCTGCCCTGTGGACCACGGTTGCCAGCCCACCGCCCTCGGGGTCGGGCCTGGCCTGGTCCAGACCACTGGTATCAGGGCCGCGGCGCCGGCCCTCCTGAGGGTCGATCGCTCCCTCCCGAAAAGACCAGAAGAGGCCCGCCATGACCCGTCAGCCCGCATCGTCCTCGCCCGCCCGCCGCCGGGGCGAGCTGCCCACGCCGCTCGGGTGGTCCGACCACCGCACCCGCACGGTCGCGCTCAACGGCTGGATCGCCCGCGAGGAGGCGGTGGCCAGCGGCGCCGCGGCTCCGACCGACCCGGCACTGATGGGGCTCCCGGACCGGGACACGCTGGTCCGCGCCCTGTTCCAGCGGTTCGCCACGACGCTCGAGGGCGTGCTCGACCACCAGCTCGAGCTGGACCAGGACGCCGTGCCGTACGCCGCGGTCCGGGCCGCCTACCGCACGGCCGCCGCCCACCGCCCCGCCGACTGGCGGGCCCTGCAGCGCGAGGCCGGCGACCCGGTGGTCGCCGAGCTGACCCGCCGCCAGCAGGTCAGGATCGCCAGCCGGGCCGGGATCGCCCCGGCGGAGGTCGCGGCCGTCGCCGCCGAGGTGGCCCGGGTCGACACCGGTGCCGTGGTCCTCGCGCCCCGGGTTCGCCGCCGGATGACGCGGGTCCTGGCCCGCCGGGCCGGCTGACCGCGTCGCGGACCCACCGCCCCCACCGACCCGGCCCGGAGCGGGCCGTGCACGCCCGCCCGGGTCGGCCCCGTAGCCCTCTGCGGTGTTCAATGACCCCGTGCTGATCTCGAGCCTGCGGTTGCGTGCCCTCCCGCTCCTGCCCGTCGTCCTGCTGACCGGCTGCGGCGTGGCCGGCACCCAGTTCCACCCCGGCGTCGCCGCGCAGGTCGGCGACAAGACCATCACCAGCCGCCACGTCGACCAGGTCACCGACGACTACTGCAAGGCCGTCGAGAAGGTCAGCGAGGGCCAGGACCAGACGGCCGACGCCCAGACGCCGCTGCGCTACCTGACCCACGAGTTCGCCACCGACCTGATCCAGCGCGCGGCCGCCGAGCAGCTCGCCGCGGAGTACGACGTCAAGCCCACCTCGGCCTACGCCAGCGGTCTGGCCCAGCTCGAGCCGCAGCTCACCGACCTCTCGGACGACCAGAAGGACGCCGTCCGGGAGATCGTGGGCGCCCGGTCCTACTCCCAGGACGTGCTCACCCAGGTCGGCGAGGCCTCGCTCGAGGAGCAGGGCACCACCGACGCCTCGACCGACGACCAGTACGCCGAGGGCCAGAAGGTGCTCAAGGCGTGGGTGGCCGACCACGACGTCGAGATCAACCCGAAGTACGCCCTCGACTTCGGCACCGCCGACCAGGTCGACACCGACCTGTCCTACGCGCTGGGGCAGACGGCCAAGGACGGCGCGCTGCCCAAGCCGGACGCCGAGTACACCAGCTCGCTGCCCGACAACTTCGTCTGCCTCGACTGAGGCGGTCGTGGTGCCCGACTCCGGCGAGCCGCTGCTGGAGTTCCTCGCGGTGATGCGCCGGCTACGCGCCGAGTGCCCGTGGAAGGCCGAGCAGACCCACCGCTCGCTGGCGCGCTACCTGCTCGAGGAGACCCACGAGACGCTCGAGGCCATCGACGTCGGCGACCGGACCGGCCAGTGGGACGACCTCCGCGAGGAGCTGGGCGACCTGCTGCTGCAGGTGTTCTTCCACGCCGTGGTGGCCGAGCAGGCCGGGGAGTTCACCCTGGACGACGTGGCCCGGGGCATCGCCGAGAAGATGCACCGCCGCAACCCGCACGTGTTCGGCCCCGCCGCCGACGGAACCGAGGGCGCCCCGCTCGACGCCGCCGCGGTCAACGAGGTCTGGCAGGCCATCAAGCAGCGCGAGAAGCCGCGCAGCTCCTTCACCGACGGGCTCCCCGACACCCTGCCCGCCCTGCTGTACGCCGCCAAGGCGGTCGAGCGCGGCGCCACCCCGATCCGTCCGGAGACGGCAGCGGCGGACGACCGGTCGGACCGCAGACGGATCGGGGAGGGACTGCTGGCGCTGGTGGCCGAGGCGGTCGAGGCCGGGGGCGATCCGGAGCAGGCGCTGCGCGACGCCGTCCGTGACGCGACCGAGCCTACGGGTCCGTCCGGACCACCCAGCGGACGACGGCCGGTCGCCCCGCAGACGGACCGCGGGAGTGGCTAGGCTGCTCGACCGTGGCCTCCATCGAAGCTGTCGGCGCCCGCGAGATCCTCGACTCGCGCGGCAACCCCACCGTCGAGGTCGAGGTGCTCCTCGACGACGGGACCTTCGCGCGGGCGGCGGTGCCCAGCGGCGCCTCCACCGGCGCCTTCGAGGCGGTGGAGCTGCGCGACGGCGGTGACCGCTACCTCGGCAAGGGCGTGCAGAAGGCTGTCTCGAACATCAATGACCTCATCGGCCCGGAGCTCCTGGGCATGGATGGACTCGACCAGGTGGCACTGGACCATGCGATGCTGGCGCTTGATGGAACGCCGA
>CAZEPK010000147.1:0-11976 GCA_964514085.1 uncultured Nocardioides sp. | reverse complement strand
CGGAGCAAGCAGTCCGTCGTGGGTGCCGGGCCCGAAGCTCGCGGGGGTTATGTATAGAGCCCGAGTACCTCGTCCTTGTTCTCCCGCATGACGACGTTGCGCTTGAGCTTGAGGCTGGGCGTGAGCTGGCCGCCCTCCTCGGTCCACTCGGTGGCCAGGACGCCGAACTTGCGGATCGACTCGGCCTTGGAGACGGCCTTGTTGGCGTCGTCGACGGCGGACTGGAGCTGGGCGCGGAGGTCGGCGTCGTCGACGAGGTCCTCGACCTTGGCCGACTTGCCGTGCTGGGCCGCCCAGGCGGCGACCGCCTCGCGGTCCAGCGTGATCAGCGCCGCGATGAACGGCTGGCCGTCGCCGACCACCAGGCACTGGTCGACCAGGGCGTGCGCGCGCACGCGGTCCTCGAGGACGGCGGGGGCGACGTTCTTGCCGCCCGCGGTCACCAGGATCTCCTTCTTGCGCCCGGTGATCCGGACGAAGCCCTCGTCGTCGACCTCGCCGACGTCGCCGGTGTGGAACCACCCGTCGCCCTCGAGGACCTCGGCGGTGGCCGTGTCGTTGTGCCAGTAGCCGACGAAGACCTGCCCACCGCGAAACAGCAGCTCGCCGTCCTCGGCCACCCGGACGGCGGTGCCGGGCATGGGCCGGCCCACGGTGCCGATCTTGATCGCGTCCGGCTGGTTGAAGGTCAGCGCCGCCGTGGTCTCGGTCAGCCCGTAGCCCTCCAGGACCGTGACGCCGATGCCGCGGTAGAAGTGCCCGAGGCGGTCCCCGAGGGGCGCCCCGCCGGAGACGGCGAACTGGCAGCGGCCGCCGAGCGCGTCGCGCAGCTTGCCGTAGACCAGCCGCGAGAAGACGGCGTGCTGGGCGCGCACGGCCAGGGACGGCTTGCCCCTGTCGAGGCCCCGCGAGTAGGCGATCGCGGTCTCGGCGGCCCGGTCGAAGATCGCGCCGCGGCCGTCCGCGGTGGCCCGCTGCGAGGCGGTGTTGAAGACCTTCTCGAACACCCGCGGGACGGCGAGCACGAACGAGGGCTGGAAGGCCTGCAGGTCGGCCACCAGGTTCTTGATGTCCGCGCTGTGCCCCAGGCGGGTGCGCGACTTCACGCAGCCGATCTGGATGATCCGGGCGAAGACGTGCGCGAGGGGCAGGAAGAGGAGCGTCGAGGCGTCCTCGGTCGTGAAGAGCTCCTCCAGCTCGTCGACCGCGACGCCGAGCTCGACCATGAAGTTGCCGTGGGTGAGCATGCAGCCCTTGGGCCGCCCGGTCGTCCCGGAGGTGTAGATCAAGGTGGCCAGGTCGCCGGGGCCGGCCGTCGTACGCCGCTGCTCGAGCGCCTCGTCGGTGATGTCCTGGCCCAGCCGGGTCAGGATGTCGATCGCGTTGTCGGTGATCGACCAGACGTGGTTGAGCTCGGTCAGGCCCGACCGCACGCCGGTGACCTTGGCGATGTGCTCCGGGGTCTCGGCCACCACGGCGCGGGCGCCGGAGTCCCGGAGGATCCACTCGACCTGCTCGGCCGAGGAGGTCTCGTAGACCGGGACCGTGACCGCGCCGGCGAACCAGATCGCGTAGTCGAGCAGCGTCCACTCGTAGCGGGTCTTGGAGATGAGCGCGACCCGGTCGCCCGGCTCCACGCCGGCCGCCAGGAGCCCCTTGGCCACGGCCCGCACCTCGTCGTGGAACGCGGCGGCGCTCACGCCCTCCCACCCGTCGGCGCCGGGGCGGCTGAAGATGACCTCGGCCCCGTGGTCGCGTGCGTTGGACACGACGTCGTCGGTGAGGTTGCCGGCCGCGCGGAGGTCGAGGGTCGGCGGCGTGGAGTACTCGCGCACGGGCGGCACGTTACCGCCGCGCGTGGGCGGGGACCCGATCCGGTACGCTCGCAAACCGGTCCGGGACGATGACTCCAGGGGGTTCCAGATGGCCGAGCAGACCACTTCCTCCATCACCGTCGACGCACCCGCGTCCGCGGTCATGGACGTCATCGCCGACTTCGAGTCCTACCCCCAGTGGGCCAAGGGCGTCACCAAGGCCGAGACCCGGTCGTCCTACGACGACGGCCGCGCCGAGCAGGTGTTCTTCGCCCTCGACGTCAGCCCGATCAAGGACGAGTACACCCTCGCCTACCAGTGGGACGGCGACCGCGAGGTCACCTGGACGCTGGTGGAGGGCAAGATGCTGCGCGCCCTCGACGGGGCCTACGAGCTCCGCGAGCTCGGCAGCGGCTCCACCGAGGTCACCTACCGGCTCGCGCTCGACGTCTCGATCCCGCTGATCGGGATGCTCAAGCGCAAGGGCGAGAAGATCCTCATCGACACCGCGCTCAAGGGGCTGAAGAAGCGCGTCGAGTCGATCTCCTGACCACGGCCTGATGCGCATCCTCCTCTTCACCGGCAAGGGCGGCGTCGGCAAGTCGACCGTGGCCTCGGGCACGGCTGCCCTCGCCGCGGCCGCCGGGCACCGCACCCTGGTGCTGTCCACGGACGCCGCGCACTCGCTGGCCGACGCCTTCGGCGCCGAGGTCGGTCCCGAGCCGACCCGGGTGGCCGAGAACCTGTTCGTCCAGCAGGTCGACGCCCAGCTGCGCTTCGAGCAGTCCTGGGCCGAGATCCAGGGCTACCTGCTCTCCGTCCTCGACACCACCGGCATGGACCCGGTGGCCGCCGAGGAGCTCACCGTGATCCCCGGTGCCGAGGAGGTGCTGGCCCTCCTCGAGCTGCGCCTGCACGCGCTCTCGGACGACTGGGACGTGATCGTGGTCGACTGCGCCCCCACGGCCGAGACCCTGCGGCTGCTGGCCCTGCCGGAGGCGCTGGGCTGGTACATGCAGCGCGTCTTCCCGGTCCAGCAGCGCGTGGTCAAGGCGCTGCGGCCGGTGCTCAGCCGCGCCGCCGGCGTCCCGATGCCGGGCGGCGGCGTGTTCGAGGCCGTGGAGCGGCTGCACGCCGAGCTCGACGAGGTCCGCGCCCTCCTCTCGGGACCCGACGCCAGCGTGCGCATCGTCCTGACGCCCGAGGCCGTGGTCCTGGCCGAGGCCCGCCGCGCGTACACCACGCTCTCCCTCTTCGGCTACCGCGTCGACGGCGTGGTGGCCAACCGCGTCTTCCCGGCCGAGGACGCCGACGACTGGCGGGCCGGGTGGGTGCTGGCCCAGGACGCCGTCCTGGCGGAGGTGGCCGAGTCGTTCGTCGGCGTGCCGCTGTGGCGCTCGGAGTACCGCGCCGCCGAGCCCGTCGGCGTGGCCGCGCTCGCCACCCTGGCCGAGGAGCTGTACGCCGGCACCGACCCGCTCGGGTCCGCCGCGGTCCGCAGCCCCTTCGAGGTGGTGACCGTCCGCTCGGGCGTGCAGCTGCGGCTGCGGCTGCCCTTCGTCACCCGCGACCAGGTGGACCTGGCGCGGAGCGGGGACGAGCTGGTCGTCACCGTGGGCTCCTACCGCCGCCTGCTCACCCTTCCCGCGGGCCTGGCCCGCCTGCAGGTCACCGGCGCCCGCGTCGACGACGAGGGCGTCCTCCGCGTCTCCTTCCAGGACCCGACCGCCGCCCACGGCACCGAGAAGGAGCGTGCGGGATGACGCCGCCCCAGGAGGAGCCCGTCGGCAGCGTCGGCGACGAGGCGGCCAAGCTCCTCGGCGTGCTGGCCGGCTGGGCCGGCGACCACGCCCGCGACCTCGATGACCACCTGGCCACCGGCAGCGCGGAGTGCCTCTACTGCCCGGTGTGCCGCACGGTGCACGCCGTCCGCGGGGCCAGCCCGGAGGTGAAGGCCCAGCTGGCCGGGGCGGCCTCCACCTTCCTGCAGGCCGCGGCCGGGCTGCTGTCCACCGTGGCCGGTGCCGACTCCCCGGCCTCGTCCAAGGTCCAGCACATCGACCTGGACGCCGACGACAGCGACCTCGACGAGGAGACGCCATGACCCTCTCCTGCGGCATCGACGTCGGCGGTACCAAGATCCTGGGCGGCGTCGTCGACGACGACGGCTCGATCGTCGAGGAGCTGCGCGTCGAGTCGCCGGCCACCGACACCGAGGCCATCGAGAAGGCGATCGAGGAGCTGGTCAGCGAGCTCAAGTCGCGCCACGAGATCGCGGCGGTCGGCGTGGGGGCTGCCGGCTACATCGACAAGGCGCGGTCCACGGTGATGTTCGCGCCCAACATCGCCTGGCGCGACGTCAACCTCAAGGCCGACCTCGAGGCGCGGGTCGACCTCCCGGTCGTCGTGGAGAACGACGCGAACGCCGCGGCCTGGGGCGAGTTCACCTACGGCGCGGGCCACGATGTCGACGACCTGCTGCTGGTCACCGTCGGCACCGGCATCGGCGGCGGCATCGTGCACGACGGGGAGCTGCTCCGCGGCGCGTTCGGCGTGGGCGCCGAGATCGGCCACATGCGGGTGGTGCCCGACGGCATCCTGTGCGGCTGCGGCAACCGTGGCTGCTTCGAGCAGTACGGCAGCGGCAACGCCCTGGTCCGCGAGGCCCGGGCTGCCGCTCGGGCCGGCTCGCTGCTCGCGCGTGAGCTCCTCGACCGGGCCGGAGGCGACGCCGACGAGATCACCGGACCGCTGATCACCGAGTCGGCCCGCGCCGGTGACCCGTTCGCCATCGAGCAGCTCGCCGCCGTCGGCCGCTGGCTCGGGGAGGGCATCGCCTCGCTCACCGCGATCCTGGACCCGGCCGCCGTGGTCATCGGCGGCGGGGTCGGCGAGGCCGGTGACCTGCTGCTCACCCCCATCCGGGCGGCGTTCCAGTCCCAGCTCACCGGGCGCGGCCACCGGCCCGTGCTGGAGATCCGCAAGGCCAGGCTGGGCAACCGGGCCGGCCTCATCGGTGCCGCCGACCTGGCGCGGCGCTGAGGTAGAACACCACCGTGTCCGAACGCACCACGCGCGCCACCACCCGCGCCACCACCCGCGCCAACCGCCGCGCGCGCGCCAACCTGTGGGACCCGCTCACCATCGGCATCGACATCGGCGGCACCAAGATCCTGGCCGGGGTGGTCGACTCCTCCGGCTCGGTGGTCGAGCTGCGCCGGCGGCCCACGCCGGGCCACGACGTGATCAGCGTCGAGAACACCATCGTGGAGCTGGTCCAGGAGCTCCAGCAGCAGTACGACGTGGCCGCGGTCGGCATCGGCGCGGCCGGGTTCGTCGACTCCACGCGGTCCACGGTGATGTTCTCGCCGCACCTGGCCTGGCGCGACGAGCCGCTGCGGGCCCGCGTGTCCAGCCGGCTGACCATCCCGGTCGTGGTGGACAACGACGCCAACACCACCGCCCTCGGCGAGAGCCGCTTCGGCGCCGGGGTGGGCCACCGCTTCGTCCTCTGCATCACCCTGGGCACCGGCATCGGCGGCGCCATCGTCATGGACGGCCGGGTCTACCGCGGGGCCAACGGCATGGCCGGGGAGTTCGGCCACATGCAGGTGGTCCCGGACGGGCACCGCTGCCCCTGCGGCAACCGCGGCTGCTGGGAGCAGTACGCCTCGGGCAACGCCCTGGAGCGCGAGGCCCGCGAGCTGATCGTGGCCCGCTCCCCGGTGGCCCACCACCTCTCCCAGGTCTGCGGAGGCGACCCGGCCCTCCTGAGCGGCCCGCAGGTGACCGAGGCGGCCCAGCAGGGTGACCCGCTCTCCATCGAGCTCCTGGCCGACGTGGGCCGCTGGCTCGGCACCGGCGCCGCCAGCCTGGTGGCGGCCTTCGACCCGCACGCCATCGTGATCGGCGGCGGGGTCTCCGACGCCGGCGAGCTGCTGCTCGGCCCGACCCGGGACGCGATGGTCCGCCACCTCGTCGGTCGCGGCTACCGCGCCGAGCCGCCCGTCCTGCTGGCCAGGCTCGGCCCGCAGGCCGGCTTCATCGGCGCCGCCGACATGGCCCGCTCCGCCGCCCGGCGCTCGCGCCGGGCCGACCGCAAGCGCGACCGGCAGCTGGAGCGCCAGCAGCTGCGCCAACAGCTGCGCGAGCAGCGCGGCGAGGGCTGGTTCCGCCGACCCGCGCCCTGAGCGCCGGCTCCGGGTGGGCTAGAGCCGCGCCCCGTCGTCCCAGGGGTCGACGTCCTCGCCGCGCGGCATCTTCGCGACCAGGTAGCCGAAGCCGCCGATGAACGCCCCCACCAGCAGGTAGCCCAGCCAGGGCGGCAGGTGCAGGTCGAGGACCAGGCAGACCAGCAGGATCGTCGGCGACCCGAACAGCCCGGCCCAGGCCAGGAACCGGTCGGGCGGCAGCTTGGGCAGCGGCGGGGGAGGGGGCGGCACGAACCCGTCGTCGAGGTCGTCCGGGTCGTCGTCCGCGTCCAGGTCGAGGTCGTCGCGCGGCGGCTCGGGCAGCGGCCGGAACAGCCGGCTCAGGCCCGCGTCGTGCGCTGCCCGCTCGGGCGGGTCCACCGGGTCGGTCGGGGCGCCGGACTGCGGATCCGCGTCCAGCTCGATCCGGTCGCCGTAGTTCTCGACGATGGCGCGCCAGGCGTCCTCGTCGCTGTCGCGCTGCACGGGACCGAGGGTACGCCGGTTGCGGCTAGGCTCACCCTGCGGCCGACGAGCGGTTCGGATGCCAGTGGGTCTTGAGGGAGGTCAGCGAGGTGTTCTACTGGTTCCTCAAGTGGGTGGCGCTGGGTCCGTGGCTCAAGCTGGTCTTCCGCCCGCAGGTCTCCGGCGCCGAGCACATCCCGGCCCAGGGCCCGGCCATCCTGGCGAGCAACCACCTCTCCTACGCCGACTGGCTCTTCATGCCGCTGACCCTGTCGCGGCGGGTCACCTTCGTGGCCAAGGCGGAGTACTTCAACACCCCGGGCATCAAGGGCTGGTTCCAGAAGAAGTTCTTCTCCGGCGCGGGGCAGGTGCCCATCGACCGGTCCGGCGCCACCGCGGCCGAGGGCGCCATGTCGGCGGCCAAGCGGATCCTCGACGAGGGTGACCTCTTCGGCATCTACCCCGAGGGCACCCGCTCGCACGACGGGAAGCTCTACCGCGGCAAGACCGGTGTGGCCCGGCTGGCGCTGGAGTGCAAGGTGCCGGTGATCCCGGTGGCCGTCGTCGGCACCGACGTGGTCGCGCCTCCCGGGCAGACCTTCGGCAGGTTCACCCGCCCCATCGTGCGCTTCGGCAAGCCCCTGGACTTCTCGCGCTACGAGGGCATGGAGAACGACCGCTACATCCTGCGCTCGATCACCGACGAGAGCATGTACGAGATCATGCGGCTCTCCGGCCAGGAGTACGTCGACCTGTACGCCGGCCGGGCCAAGGAGGAGTCCAAGAAGGCCGCGGCCGCCGCCGAGTCCGCGGCCGAGGACGCCGCCGTGCACGACGAGCTGAACCAGAAGGCGTCGTAGAAATCAGGGTCCCGACGCCGGTGCGGCGGGCCGCGACGTGGTGGTTCAGCCCTGCGCAGACCGTCGAGGACCGGCTGTTCTCCTGGCTGGCGATCCTGCGGGTCCTGCTGCTCGCGCACGCCGTGGCGCTCAACCTCTACCGCCGTGGCAACTTCGAGCACCCGCTGGGTGGTGCGGCCTGCCTGGTGCTGATGGCCGGGTGGACGGCGTTCTGCGTCTGGGCCTACGACCGGCGCGACCGGCGCACGCCGTGGCTCCTGGTCGCCGACCTGGTCGCGGCGCTCGGCGCGATCCTGGTCAGCCCGCTGCTCAAGGGCGAGGGCCTCTCGGCCACGGTGCCGGCGTACTGGGTCATGGGTGCGCTGCTGGCCTGGGCGATCCACTGGCGCCGGGCCGGCGGGGTGGTGGCGGGGGGCTGCATCAGCGTGGGCGACCTGAGCATCCGCGACCACGTCTCGCCGGCCAACTACGGCGATGCCCTCCTGCTCCTCGTCGGGGGTCCGATCGTGGGGTTCATGGTGGAGTCGCTGCAGCGGATGGCCGACGAGCGGGACCTGGCCCAGCGCGACGCGGCCGCCGCGGCGGAGCGGGCCAGGCTGGCGCGCGCCGTCCACGACGGCGTCCTGCAGGTCCTGGGCCTGGTCCAGCGCCGCGGCGCCGAGCTGGGCGGCGACGCGGGTGAGCTGGGCCGGCTGGCGGGGGAGCAGGAGGTCGCGCTGCGGACCCTGATCCGCGAGCAGGACCAGGTGCGCCCGGGGGCCGGGGGCACCACCGACCTGGCCGCCGCCCTGGTGCACCTCGAGGGCCGCGCGGGCGTGGACGTCGTGACCTCCGGCGAGGTCCTGGTGCCGGCTCCGGTCGCCGAGGAGCTGGTCGCCGTGGTCGGGGCCTGCCTGGACAACGTGGCCCAGCACGTCGGCGCGGACGCCCGGGCCTGGGTGCTGGTCGAGGGGTTCGCGGACCGCGTGGGGATCTCCGTGCGCGACGAGGGCCCGGGCATCCCGGCCGGCCGGCTCGAGCAGGCCGAGGCCGACGGACGGCTGGGCGTCAGCCAGTCGATCCGGGGCCGGGTCGAGGACCTCGGCGGCACGGTCCGGCTCAGCACCGGGCCCGACGGCACCGAGTGGGAGCTGGAGGTGCCGCGGTGACCATCCACACCACCCACCCGTTCGCGGACGCGGAGCCGGACGACGTGCGCCGCTTCCGCGGCCGGCTCGGCGGCGCGGTCACGCTCTGGACGACCGGCACGGCCGACGAGCGGGCCGGCCTGACCGTCTCCTCCCTCATGGTGGCCAACGGCGAGAGCCCGCGGGTCCTGGCGCTGGTCGACCCCGACTCCGACCTCCACGACCTCCTGGCGCGGACCGGTCGGGCCGTCGTCCAGGTCCTGTCCTGGGCCGACCGCGGGCTGGCCGAGGTCTTCGCCGGCACCGCACCCGCGCCGGGCGGGGCGTTCCGGCAGGCCGACTTCGTCGACACCGAGTGGGGGCCGCGGCTGGCCTCCGCCACGACGTACGCGCACGTGGCGCTGGTCGCCGACGAGCCCCTCGGCTGGTCGGCCCTGCTGACCTGCGAGCTGGTCTCGGCCCACGTCGGCGCCGAGGACGAGCCGGTGCTCGGTCACCGGCGCGGACGGTTCTTCCGGTTAGGTTCTGGCGCATGACCGAGGCGACCGACCCGATCAGGGTGATGGTGGTCGACGACCACCCCATGTGGCGCGACGCCGTCGAGCGCGACCTGCAGGACGCCGGCCTCGATGTCGTCGGGGTCGCCGCCAACGGCAGCGAGGCGCTGGCCCGCTTCCCGGCCTGCCGGCCCCATGTGGTGGTTCTGGACCTGCAGATCCCGGCGCCCAACGGCGTCGAGGTGACCGCCGAGGTGATCCGGCAGGACCCGTCGGCGCGCGTGCTGATCCTGTCCGCCTCGGGCGAGCAGCAGGACGTCCTCGACGCGGTCAAGGCGGGCGCGACCGGCTACCTGGTCAAGTCGGCCTCCCGCAAGGAGCTGATCGAGGCCGTGCGCCGCGTGGCCCGCGGCGACACGGTGTTCACGCCGGGGCTGGCCGGGCTGGTGCTGGGGGAGTTCCGCCGACTCTCCGAGCCGGCCTCCGCCGGGCCCGACCAGCCCACGCTCACGGAGCGGGAGACCGAGGTGCTCCGCATGGTGGCCAAGGGGATGTCGTACAAGCAGATCGCCGAGCGCCTGGTGCTCTCGCACCGCACCGTGCAGAACCACGTCCAGAACACGCTGCGCAAGCTGCAGATGCACAACCGCGTCGAGCTGACCCGCTACGCGATCGCCCAGGGCCTCGACGAGGACGCCGACGAGGGAGGCGAGCGTGCCGACTGAGGCCGTGGCGGCCTACCTGCGCCGCATCGCCTACGAGGGCGACCTCGCGCCGACGTACGAGTCCTTGGTCGCCCTGCACCGGGCCCACCTCGACGCGGTCCCCTACGAGAACCACGGCCCCGTGCTGGGGCGGCCGCCGTCGGCCGACCCGGCGGCGAGCCTGGCCCGGGTGGGCGAGGTGCGCCGGGCGGGCTACTGCTTCCACCAGAACGGCGCGCTCGAACTGGTGCTGCGCGAGCTCGGCTTCCGGATGCGGCGCTGGCACGGCCACGTGCACCTCGCCGTCGACGACCGCGACACCTCGCTCAACCACCTGGTGCTGGAGGCGGACGGGCTGCCCACCGACGACAACCCCGGTGGTCGCTGGTGGGTCGACGTCGGACTGGGCGACGCGTTCCGCGAACCCCTCCCGATCACCGCGGGCACCCACCACCAGGGCGGCTTCGACTACGAGATCGCCGAGGTCCACGAGGACGGCTGGTCCTTCCACCGGAGCAGCATCGGCACCTTCACCGATGTCGACATCCGCTCGCTGCCGACCGACCAGGCGGCGGTCGACGAGGCACACGGCCGGCTGTCGGCGCCCGGCAGCGGCCGCTTCGCGCAGGTGCTCGTGGTCCAGCGCCGCGACGACACCGGGATCGACACCGTGCGCGGCTGCCTGCACCACCGGACGGGTCCTGCGGGCTCCACCGAGACCGAGCTGGGGTCCTACGACGCCTGGCGCGAGGCCCTCGTCGAGGGCACCGGTCTGTCGCTGGAGGGTCTCGAGGACGACGAGATGAGGGCGCTGTACGCCGAGCACTGGGCCAAGCACCTGGCCTGGACCGCCTCGGGCCGCCCGTGACGTGGCGCGCCGCCACCCCCGACGACGCCGTCGCCCTGCGTGACCTCGAGCGCGCCGCCAACCTGGTCGGGCTGGCCCACGTCTTCGAGGGGCTGCCCTTCCCCGACGACGCCGTGCTCGCGCGCTGGCGCGAGGTCCTCGAGGACCCCGCGGTCACCGTCCTGACCACCGGGGACGCCTTCACCTCCTGGGACGACGCCGGCCGGCTGCGGCACCTGGCCGTGCACCCCGACCACTGGGGCCGCGGCCTCGCGCGCGAGGGCGTCGAGCTCGCCGTGGCCGCGATCCGCTCGTCCGGTCGGGTGCCCGTCCTCTGGGTGCTGGTCGCCAACCACCGGGCCCGCGGCCTCTACGAGCACCTCGGCTGGGAGCCCACCGGCCGGCGGCAGGAGGCCGAGTGGCCGCCGTACCCGGTGGAGGTCGAGCTGCGTTTGCCAGAATCCGCTCATGGCCGCTGACCTGCTCGAGATCGCCGACGAGCTCTATGCGCTCCCGCTGCCGGACTTCACGCCGGCCCGGGACGCCAAGGCCAAGGAGCTCAAGGGCACCAACCTGGGCAAGGAGGTCAAGGCGCTCAAGAAGCCGTCGATGGCCGCGTGGGTGGTCAACCTGCTCGTGCGGCACGAGACCGGCCAGGTGGACCAGCTGCTCGAGGTCGGCGCCGCCCTGCGCGCCGCGCAGGAGTCGATGTCCGGTGACGAGCTCCGCCAGCTGACCCGCCAGCGCCGCCAGGTGACCGCCGCGGTCACCACCCAGGCCCGCCGCATGGCCCGCGAGCACGGCCAGAAGGTCACCGAGGCCGTGGCCGACCAGGTCGAGGCCACGCTGACCGCCGCGATGGTCGACGAGGACTGCGGCCGCGCGCTGCGCAGCGGCATGCTGCTGAGCCCGCTCGAGTCCACCGGGCTCGGCGCGGTCGACCTGGACCGCGCCGTGGCGCTGCCCGACGCGCTCGGGTTCGTCGCCAGGCCCCGCGAGACCGAGGCGCCAGGCAAGCCGGACCTGCACGTGGTGCCCGACCCCGACCGCGACGAGAAGGCCCTCGCCGCCGCCCGCGAGGCCCTGGAAGACGCCGAGCACGAGCTCACCGAGGTCACCGCCTCCTACGACGAGGCGGCCCAGGCCCACACCGACCTCGAGGCCCGCTCCATGCAGGTCCAGGCCGAGATCGACGAGCTCAAGCGCAAGATCGCCGAGCTCGAGGAGAAGGCCGACGAGGTCGACGACGAGCTGGCCGAGGCCGAGGAGGCCCGCGACGAGGCCCAGGCCGCGGTCACCGAGGCCAGGGAGGCGCGGGACGCCGCCGCCAAGGCTGTGGCGAAGCTGGAGCGGTAGGGGCTCTCGGCGGAGGAGGTTGCGCAACCACGTCGGTGGTTGAGGAGGTTGCGCAGCCACGTCGGTGGTTGAGGAGGTTGCGCAGCAACCGTCTCGAAACCTCGCAACCCGGTGCT
>CAZEPK010000146.1:7991-11986 GCA_964514085.1 uncultured Nocardioides sp. | reverse complement strand
CCCCCGCACTGGTGTGCGGGGGGTGTTCTGCTTGACGAGGTGAGGGAGGCGATCCCCCCAGAGGCCTCCCGACGTCAGGCTCCCCGATCGTCTCACGCAGGCCCACGGCCCGGCACACCCCGAGTGGTCAGCCTCGGGGAGGGTGCAGGACGCCCCCGCCTCGCCCAGGGGTCTGGGGAGGCGAGGGCGAACAGCCGGGCCCTCGGGGGATCAGGAGGACCGCGGCCACCTGGCACCGTAGGCCCTCGAGGCGCATCGCGACACCACCCGCGAGGTGGGGTGGAACGACCTCAGGTCCCTCGGCCGGACGCCGGGGCCGCAGCCCGCTCGTGCTCCGCGGCGGCCGGATCCGGGTCCTCGACCGCTAGACGTCGTCGACCGCCGGACAGGGCTCCGGCCGCGGCAGCGAGGAGCGCGGTGACCCACCCGCCGAGGACGTCGAGCACGTAGTGCTCGCCGGTGTAGACGAGGGTGAGCGCCATGAGCAGCACGTAGCCGGCCAGCACGGCCCGCCACAGCCGGGGGGCCACCGGCCAGAGGAACAGGGCCACCAGCATCGCGCTCCCGGCGTGCAGCGAAGGCATGGCGGCGATCTGGTTGCTCCGCGACTGGCTGGAGCCGAAGAACTCCCCGACGTCGACCAGGTGCAGGTAGTGCCAGCCCAGCCCGGAGATCCGGTCGACCGGCCCGATCAGCCCGTCCTGCGCCGCCAGCCAGGGTGGCGAGGCGGGGTAGACCACGTAGCCCGCCACCCCCACCGCCGTGAAGGTGAGCACCGCGGCCAGCCAGGCCCGGTACCGGTCGTGGAGCCGGAACCAGACCAGCAGCGTGAGGAGCGGGATGCTCACGAAGTGGGTGACGTAGACCAGGCTGGCCACCGCGTCCCACCAGTGCGCGCCGCCGCCGGCCAGGTGCTCCTGCAGCCAGACCGACGGGACGACGCCGAGCACCCGCTGCTCCGCGGCGGCCACGCCCGCCTGGCTGAGGCCGAACCCGAGCCGGTTCACCTGGGACCCCTCGCCCCCGACGTCGATGGTGCCGTCGATCCAGTCACCGAGGACGTAGCTGAGGAGGATCAGGCTCAGCGGCGAGAGGGCGATGAGCAGCTGCGCCACCGGACCGTGCCGCGACGGGGGAGGGCGGGTGGGGCCGCTCACCGGGGCGCTCCCCGTCCGGCCCGGCGGGACAGCAGGGCCGTGATCCTGGCCCGGTTGTAGCGCTGGATCGCGATGAAGGGCAGGTTGACCGCCACGCCGTAGGCCAGGAGCAGCACCGCGGGGAGGGGCGGGTTCCACAGGAGGAAGAGCGGGGAGCACCACATCGCCCACCAGTGGGCCAGCTCGGCTCGGCGGGTCTCCCGGGCGAAGAGCCGCAGGGAGGCCTCGTCGTACGCCGGCACCCGGCGCTTGCTCACCCCGCCCGCGAAGAGGGCACCGGCCTCGGGCAGGCGGTCCTTCCAGCGACCGATCCGCAGGTGGCGCCGGTACCACCCGCCTCCGGCCTCGAAGGGCCGCAGCCGCAGCAGCCACCCGTCCCGGGCCAGGCGGCGGTCGTCGAGCCGGTGGGCGGCGTACCCGGTCGCGGCGTGGAAGACGCCCCAGGCGGCGACGTCGACCACGATCGTCAGCCCCAGCGGCAGCACGGGCTCGAGCATCAGACCTCCTCGGACGCGGGCCGGTGCCGGCGCAGGTCCACGTCACGACCCCGCCAGCGCACGGTGCGCCGCAGCGTCGAGACGACCGAGCGGGCGAAGAGGAGGTCGAAGGCGAGGAGGGGCACGGGGAACAGGGCCCACGTCCACCACCGGAAGGAGCCGATCCGACGCAGCACGCGCCGCAGCTGCCAGGCGACCCCGACCCAAGCCACGGCCCACAGGACCGGGCTGCCCGAGGCGAGCGGGACCGGGTGGCCGGCCGCCAGCCCGACCAGGGCCAGGAGCAGGCCGACCGCGACGGCGTGGTGGGCGCCCAGCCACAGGCCGGCCACTGCGGCCGGTCCTGGTGTGGCCGACGAGGCGCCGGAGGCGAAGTTCTTGGTCCAGCCCTCGGCCAGCTGGCGGACCCCGCCCGGGTACATCCGCATGCGCAGCGACCGTCCGCCGGCGAAGCACCGCACCGGGAGCCCCGCCTCGTCGTACGCGCCGGCCAGCCGCACGTCGTCCAGGACCTCGGCCCGCACCGCGGCGTGGCCGCCCGCCCGCTCGTAGTCGGACCGCGAGGTCAGCAGGCACGGCCCGAAGGCCATGGAGCGCCGCGGAGGACGGGGGCCGAAGGCGCCGCTGGCCAGCATCGAGACCGCGTTGAAGTACGACGAGAGCTGCTCGTAGGGCCGGCGCACGTCGTGGAAGGGCTGCACCGACACCAGCCCGCCGTGCCGCTCGTGCAGCTCCAGCAGGCCGGTGATCGCGTCCGGTGCCAGCTCGGTGTCGGCGTCCAGGAACAGCAGCAGCTCGCTGTCGGTGGCGCCGGCACCCACGTGGCAGGCCCAGGCCTTGCCGGTCCAGCCGGACGGCGGCCCGTCGACGGCCACCACGCGGGCGCCGCCGGCCCGGGCGACGGCCGCCGTGGGGTCCGTGGACCCGTCGTCGACGACCACCACCTCGCACCGCGGCCCCTCGACACGGTGCAGGGAGCCGAGCAGCGTGCCCAGGGTCGCGGCCTCGTTGCGGGCCGGGACGACCACGGCCAGCGAGGGCCGCGTCGCCCGGCCGGCCCCGACGCGCGGGACCTGGCGCAGGTCGCTGAGCAGGACCGCCGCCGCGACGCCCACCAGGAGCAGCGCCAGCGCCAGGAGCACGGTGGTCACGGGGCCGACCCTGCCAGCGGTCTCAGCACGAGCGGCATGCCTCCACGCGGGTGCACGGCGACCTGGGCCTCCGGCCGCGGCGCGGTCCAGCCGTCGGGCAGGCTGACGCGGTAGGTGGAGAGCAGCCGGTCCAGGGCGATGACCAGCTCGCCCAGCGCGAACTCGCGGCCGATGCACAGCCGGGGCCCCTGCCCGAACGGGAGGTAGGCCGAGCGCGCGGGCCCGTCGAGGAAGCGCTCGGGGCGGAAGGCCAGGGGGTCGGGCCACCGGGCGGCGTCGCGGTGGAGCAGCCAGGGGCTGACCACGGCCGTCGTCCCGGGCGGCACCTCCCGGCCGCCGATGACGTCGGGCCGGCTGGAGCGGCGGGAGATGGCCCAGGCCGGCGGGAACAGCCGGAGGGCCTCGTCGACGACGGCCCGGGTCCAGGGGAGCTGCGTGCGGTGCCCCAGCATGCCCACCGGTGCCGTCGACCCGGCCAGCTCGGCGCGCACGCGGTCCTGGGCCGGCTGGTGCTGGGCCAGCAGCATCAGGGTCCAGGCCAGGGAGGCCGCGACCGTCTCGTGCCCGGCGATGATCATGGTGACCAGCTCGCTGCGGATCTGGTCGTCGTCCAGCCCGCTGTCGACCAGCAGGCCGAGCAGGTCGTCGCCGGCCGGCCCGCGAGCACGCCGGGAGGCGCGCCGCTGGGCGATCAGGGCGTGCGACGTCTCGTCCAGCCGGCGGCGCGCGACCTGCAGCCGGAGCTGGGTCGGGGTCGGCGCCCAGGCCGGCAGCGGCACCACCGCGCGGCCCAGCCGGACCACCAGCTCGGCCGCCTGGCTCGAGGCGTGGAGGAGGCGCTGCGCCTGCCCGGACAGGTCCGCGGAGAAGAGTGCTCGCCCCACCGCCTCCAGGCCGATGCGCAGGGCCAGGGGAGCCACGTCGACGGTGGCCCCGGCGCGGGGGACCGGCCGGGTGTCCAGCCACGACGCCAGGCCGGCGTCGACCGCGTCGCGCACCTGCGCGGCGACCCGCTCCAGCCGCTCGTGGTGGAAGGCCGGCGCCGCTGTGCGGCGGTGGGTGATCCAGTCCGGCTCCGACGAGGCCAACAGGCCGGGACCGGTCACCCGGGCCAGCGCGCGGTACTGCACGGTCTGCTTGCCCCAGTGGCGGGCGCCGGTCTGCAGCACCTGCCGGATGTCGTCCGGGTC
>CAZEPK010000146.1:0-7981 GCA_964514085.1 uncultured Nocardioides sp. | reverse complement strand
CCGGGTCGTTGACCAGGAGGACGGGGGGCCCGGGCACGGGGAAGGCGACCACGTCGCCGTACCGCTGGCGTGCGGTCCCCAGGAAGGTCAGCGGGTCGGCGCGGATGGACCAGAAGTCGCGCGCCATGTCGCGCGGGGTGGGACCGGGGACGCCGACGTCCACGGGCTGCCAGGTCTGCGGCTTGAGCGAGGTCACGCGTCCCCCTCCCGGTCGGCCTCCTGCTCGCCCGGCCGCCCGAGGTGGGCCCAGACCACGCAGGTCGTCAGCACCAGCGCGAAGCCGAAGCCGAGGTCCTCGACGGGCGCGAAGAACAGCCGCCAGTCCCCGAAGATGCTGGTCCGTTCGTCGCCCAGGATGGTGTCGGGGTCGTACTGCACGATCCCGCGGCCGGTGAGCCAGCCGTTGGTCAGCAGCTGGAAGCCGACGATGATCGCGTACGCCGTCCACCAGACCGGCGAGGCGGTCAGCCGGGTCCGGGCCGCCCACCGGTCGAGCGCGACGGCCAGCACGACCGCGACCAGCGCGAGCGCGGTGTAGGTCATGGCACCCGCCGGCGGGTCCGGTCGGCCCGGGCGCGGGTCCGTGGCGCGGCCCGCAGCGTCCGCACGGCTTCGTAGGTGATGACCGAGGCGAGCGGGATGACGACGAAGAACGCGATCTCCTCCAGGGGGAGGCCGGCCACCCGCCACGGCAGGGTCTGGTCGGCGTCGAAGCGCCACTGCCCGTGGTGGGTGGCCCACAGGTCCCAGGCCAGGAACGGCGTGCCGGCCACCACGATCGTCAGGACCAGTCGCCGCAGCTGGCGGAGGGCACGCAGCCGGTAGACCGCCACCAGCGGCAGCGTGCCGGCCAGGCAGAAGGCCAGCATGGCCGCGTAGGACCAGCTCCGCAGGCTCACCGGGCGCTGCCGATCGGCCGCTCGGCCTCCTGCTGGGCCCCGAGCGGAGCGGCACCCGGCGCCGTACGGCGGTGGTCGGGCAACGGCTCGGGCAGCGGCTCGGTCGAGCGGTCGCCGCGCACCGCCTTGAGCACGACCTCGGCGCTGATCAGGCACATCGGCAGGCCGATGCCCGGCAGGGCGGAGTGCCCGGCGTAGTGCAGGCCGGCGACCTTGCGCGAGCTCGCGCGCCCCCGCAGCAGGGCGCTCTGGCGCAGGGTGTGCGCCATGCCCAGCGCCCCGCCGGACCAGGCGTTGACGTCGGCCACGAAGTCCTGCGGGCCCACGGTGCGCCGCAGCGTGACCCGCTCGGCCAGGTCGGGGACGCCGGCCCAGGCGGCCACCTGCGCGACGGCCGCGTCGGCCACCTGCTCGACCCACGGGTCGCCGTGGCCGTCGACCCCGCCGCCGCCCAGCTCGGGCGAGGCCGGCACCGGGACCAGGACGAAGAGGTTCTCGTGCCCGGGCGGCGCCACCGAGGCGTCGGTCGCCGTGGGCCGGCACACGTAGATGGAGGCGGGGTCGGGGATGGTGCTGGCGCCCCGGTGGATGGCGTCGAAGTGCGCGTCCCAGTCGCGGGTGAAGAAGAGCGAGTGGTGGGCGAGCTCGGGCAGCTCGCCGCGCACGCCCAGCATCACCAGGACGGCTCCGGGTCCGGGGTCGCGGCGGCGCCACCAGCGCGCCGACCTGCTGCGCAGGGCCTCCGGCAGCAGGTCGTGCTCCACGTGGTGCAGGTCGGTCGCCCCGACGACCACGTCGGCCGCCGCCCTGCACGCGCGCCCGTGCCGGTCGGTGTACTGGACCGCCTGCACCCGGGCCGGCCGTCGCCGGCCCGCCGGACCGGCCGTCGGGACGGTCTCGATCCTGGTCGCGGTGGCCCCGAGCCGCACCTGCACGCCCTGCTCCTCGGCCACCCGCACCAGGGCGTCGGTCAGCGTGGAGAAGCCGCCCCGGGGGTAGCGGACGCCGTCGACCAGGTCGAGGTGGCTCATGAGGTGGTACATGCTCGGCGCCCGGTCGGGGGAGGTGCCGAGGAACACCGCCGGGTAGCCCAGCACCTGCCCGAGCCGCCGGTCGCGGAAGGACCCGGCGACGAACCGGTCGAGCGGCTGCAGCAGCAGCCGCGCCAGCCGCCCGAGCCGGAGGAGGACGTCGGGCCGGACCAGCGGCACCAGGGACCGGTAGGTCGTGTAGAGGAAGCGGCGGACGGCCAGCTCGTGGGTCTCCCGCGCCGAGTCGAGGTACGCCGCCACCCGGGGTCCCGAGCCGGGCTCCAGCTCCTCGAAGAGCGCGGTGACCTCGGCGCGGCCCGAGCGCACGTCCACGGGTGCGGGCTGGTCCTCGAAGAAGACCCGGTAGGCAGGGTCCAGCCGGACCAGGTCGAGGTGCTCGGCGGTGCTCGTGCCGAGCAGCGCGAAGAAGTGGTCGAACACCTCCGGCATGAGGTACCAGGACGGGCCGGTGTCGAAGCGGAAGCCGTCGGCGTCCCAGCGCCCCGCGCGGCCGCCCGGTGCGTCGTTCTTCTCGAGCAGCTCGACGGCGTACCCCTCGCGCGCCAGCAGGGCGGCGGAGGCCAGCCCGGCCACCCCTCCTCCGATCACCACCGCCCGGCCCGGTGGGGTCACGCCAGACGCTCCCGGAGGAGCGTGCTGACCGCGACGCGGGCCTTGGTCCCGGACGACAGCCGGACCCGACCCCCCGCCAGCGTCTCGGCCGGGGTCCGGCGCAGCCGCACCGCGAGCTCCTCGAAGACAGCGTGCGCCACGGCGACGGCGGCCCTGCAGTTGTCGGGCAGCCGGCCGACGGCGTCGGCGGCGGCCACCAGGTCGGCGTCGATGTCGTCGAGCAGCAGGTGCTTCTGGTCCTCGGAGAGCCTCGCGGGGTCGATGCCGGGGAAGTACGAGCGCCCGCGGCCCTGGTGGTCGGCGGCCAGGTCGCGCAGGAAGTTGACCTTCTGGAACGCGCTGCCGAGCCGACGGGCGCCGTCGGACAGCTCGGCGTAGCGGGCCTGCTCCTCCTGCGGTCGCCGGCCCTCCTCACGGCTCCAGCAGGCGAGGAAGACGCGCAGGCACATCAGCCCCACCACCTCGGCCGAGCCGTAGACGTAGGCCTCGAAGCTCTCGCGGTCGTGGCTCCGGACGGTGAGGTCGGTGCGCATCGAGGCGAAGAACGGCTCGACCAGGTCGGGACCGATCCCGCACTCCCGGGCCGTGGCGGTGAAGGCGTGCACGACCAGGTTGGTGCTGTAGGTGTCACCCAGCGTCTCCAGGGTGTCGCGCTCCAGGCGGTCGAGGAGCTCGCCCGCGCGCGCGGGCCGCTCCAGGCCCAGGGGCCCGTCGACGACCTCGTCGGCCAGCCGGACCAGGGCGTAGACGTTGCGGACGTGGTCGCGCACCGGCTGGTGCAGGAGGCGGCTGGAGAGCCCGAACGACGAGGAGTAGTGGCGGATGACCAGCCCGGCCGCCGCGTCGGCGACCCGGTCGTAGAGCTCCCGGTCCGACGGCGGGGCCGGCGTGGAGCGGAGCAGTCCGAGGTGGGTCACGCGGCGCTCTGCAGGATCCGCTGGCACAGGTCGGTCAGCTCGGTGAGGAGGAGCGGGGTCAGGGTCGTCTGGTCCGCCGCCGCCAGGGCGGCCGCGAGGTAGCTGTTGGCCAGCTCCTCGACGAAGCCGCGGGAGCCGCAGGCCTCCAGGATCCGACGGGCCGTCGCTGCTCCCTCCGCGTCGAGGTCGGGGTCTCCGACGTACGCCGACAGCTCGGCCCACGCCTCGGTGCCCCGGGCGTGCGCGATGAGGGGCGTGAGCTTGCCCTCGCGCAGGTCGCCGAGGGCGCTCTTGCCGGTGACGCCCTCGTCGGCGAACACGCCGCGCAGGTCGTCGACGAGCTGGAAGCCGATGCCCGCCAGCCGCCCGACCGTGCCCAGGGTCTCGACGCTGTCGGTGGGTGCGCCCGCCAGGACCGCGCCGGCCTGCAGCGGGAGCTGGAAGGAGTAGACCGCGGTCTTGCGCTCCTCCATGGTGATCACGTCGCCGAGCGAGGTGTCGTCGGTGGGGTAGAGGCTCATCGCCACGTCGTCGAGCTCACCGGCCGCACTGACCTGCACCGCCTCAGTGAGCTGGTCGATCAGCTGGCGGGTGGTCTGGGGGTCGGCACCGCACAGCGCCACCTCGCGCAGCGCCCCGACGAGGGCCAGGTCGCCCGCGAGCACCCCGGCCGCCAGCCCGGCGGTGGCCCGGCCCTCGGCGTCGACGCCCCTGCGGGCGGCGCGCGCCACGAAGCTCCCCGACACGTTGGGCGACCCCCGCCGGCGCAGGTCCTTGTCGATGACGTCGTCGTGGATGACGAAGGCGGTGTGCAGCAGCTCGACCGCCGCCGCCACGCGGCTGGCCACGGCCTCGTCCTGCCCGCCGTGGGCGCGGTAGGCCGCCATGAGCAGGTTGGACCGCAGCCGCTTCCCCGAGCGCGTGGCCCGCTGGAGCGCCGTCCACAGGTGCTGGTAGTCGGCGCTGAAGGACCGGGCGTGGTCCACACCGTCGGCCGCGAAGCGCTCGAGCTCGTCGTGGGTGCTCATCGACGTGGTGCCGGCCGGGGTGCCGTTGATCCGCCGGAGCACGCAGGTGGAGTCACTCGGCACCTCTCTACTGCTCGCGTCGACGGGGTTCGGCGCACGCGTGCGGTAACCCATCGGGGTGGGGACGAAGACCACCCCCACGGGTGAGTTGGGTCACTCCGGGCCGCACCCGCACCGGCCAGTGGCCTGGGCGGTACTGCTCAGTACCTGAACCACCCGCCGGGGTGGGTGTGCGCGGCTCGGGTTCGGGCGACCGTGGTGGGTACCCAAGCAGGAGGCGTCCCCATGTCCCGTGTCCCCGCCCAGCCGACGTCGGTGGCCGCCCGCCCCCAGCGACTGGGCATCGCCGCCGGCGTCCTGGCCGCTGCGGTCCTCGCCGCCGCAGCGGCGCAGGTCGAGCGCGGCGTGCGCCTGCTCGACGGGCAGCACGGACGCCTCCTCCGGTGACGGCCACCACGGCGGTGGCCCCGCCCCCGGCTCCGGCGGCGACCGGGTCGGCGGCACCGCGGACCAGCGCCGGGCACCTGAGCGTCGAGGACGTCGAGGCGATCGGCCTCGAGCTCGACGCGCTGCGCGAACGCATCCTGGCCAGCCGCGGAGCAGCCGACGCCGCCTACATCCGCCGGGTCATCGCCGTGCAGCGGCGCCTGGAGCTGGGCGCCCGGGTGGTCCTGCTGGCCGGGCGCTGGCGCCCGGCCTGGGTGCTGGGCACGGCCGCCCTGGCCCTGGCCAAGATCCTGGACAACATGGAGATCGGCCACAACGTCCTGCACGGGCAGTGGGACTGGATGCGCGATCCCACCATCCACTCCTCCACGTGGGACTGGGACCACGCCTCGCCGCCCCAGCAGTGGCAGCGGTCGCACAACCAGACCCACCACAAGTTCACGAACATCGTGGGGCAGGACAACGACCTCGGCTACGGCATCCTCCGGGTGACCGAGGAGCAGCCTTGGGAGCCTCGGCACCTGGTGCAGCCCTTCTGGAACCTCATGACCGCGTGCATCTTCGAGTGGGGCATCGCGATGTACGACGCCGACGTCGGCGCGGCCCTCCGCGGGGGCGAGGGGTTCCCATCTGAGGTCAGAGGACGGGTGCGGCAGGCCCTGGGCAAGGCGGGGAAGCAGGCGGCCAAGGACTACCTCGTGCACCCGGCCCTGGCCGGCCGGGGCTGGCGGTCGACGCTGACCGCCGACCTCACGGCCAACCTGGTCCGCAACCTGTGGAGCCACTCGGTGATCATGTGCGGCCACTTCCCGGAGGGGGTGGAGACCTTCGAGCAGGACAGCATCGACCCCGACGAGACCGGCGGCCAGTGGTACCTGCGCCAGATGCTCGGCTCGGCCGACATCTCGGGCAGCCCGCTGCTGCACCTGCTGACGGGCAACCTGTCCCACCAGATCGAGCACCACCTGTTCCCCGACCTGCCCAGCAACCGGTACGGCGAGATCGCCCGGCACGTCGAGGACATCTTCGAGCGGTACGGCCTGCGCTACCACTCCCGGTCCTTCCCGCGGCAGCTCGGCTCGGCCTGGCACCGCGTCGTACGCCTCTCGCTGCCCAACGGCTGGCTCGAGCAGACGGGTCGCCACAACCTCGGACGGCAGCTGGCCGGCCTGTTCCGCTCCTCCTAGCGAGCCGGGGCGCGGTCTGCACGGCGCTGCACCCACAGGCCGACCGCCACCAGGACCACGCTGACCGCGAGGAACCCCAGGTCCCAGCCCAGCGGGCCGCCCAGGTCGTCGCGCACGTGGTGGACGCCGAGGAGCTGGTGGTCGACCAGGCCCTCGACCAGGTTGAACAGGCCCCACCCGGTCAGCAGCCCCCCGAGGTGGAACGACCAGCTCGGCGCCAGGCGCCCCTGCCGCCAGAGGGCGATGGTCACGATCGAGGCGCCGAGCACGATGCACCAGGTGACGGCGTGGAAGTAGCCGTCGGCCATCGTGTTGAACTCCAGCCCCTCGAGATCGGTGGTCGGGTGGGAGTCGACGGCGCTGGCCATGTGGTGCCACTGCAGGACCTGGTGGAGCAGGATCCCGTCCACGAAGCCGCCGAAGCCGATGCCGAACATGAGCCCGGGCGCACGCGAGGGCCGCTCCTGCACCGCGGACGTGGCCGGTGGTCGCACCGGGTCCACCTCACGGCTCCCGGGTGAGCTCGATGGTCTGGCCCCGGTCGACCGGCCGCACCACGGAGGGGACGTCGACCTCGCGCAGCAGCGAGAGGAAGTCCGACAGGGGGGACCGGAAGACGCGGTAGTCGTCGTGGTGGACCGGTACGGCGGTCCGCGGTGCGCTGCGCCGCAGGAAGTCCACGCCCTGCTCCGCGTCCATGGTCACCGTGTGCATCAGCACGCGGGTCCCGCCCAGGTGGACCACGGCCACGTCGATGTCGGGGTGCCGCTCGGCGATCTGGGAGACGTGGTCGCCGGTCAGGGTGTCGCCGCTGAGGTAGACCCGGAGCCGCGCGACCC
Organism: uncultured Nocardioides sp.; assembly: GCA_964514085.1. Classification (GTDB taxonomy): domain Bacteria; phylum Actinomycetota; class Actinomycetes; order Propionibacteriales; family Nocardioidaceae; genus Nocardioides. Next base: position 1,000 of record CAZEPK010000146.1, on the reverse strand, counting down.
CGCCCACGCGGTGCTCGAGCAGCGAGCCCATCACCGGCGGCAGCAGCGCCCCCATCGCGCCGCGGGCGTGGATGGCGGGCAGGGCCTCCACGGACAGCGTCTCGTCACCCTTGGCCAGCTGGACCGTCTCCCAGGGCTCCAGGCCGGCGGTCTGGAACCCCCAGCGCTGCAGGCGGCGCGCGGCGGGCTGGGTGGTGAGGACCGGCTGCTCCCTCGACAGGCCCCGTCGGGCCCGGCGGTCGAAGTGGTCGCCGTGCAGGTGGGAGAGCACCACCGCGTCGAGCGGCGGGAGCTCGTCGGGCTGGAGGGCCGGCTCGGTGAGCCGACGGCTCCACAGACCCTTGCCCAGGTAGGCCCGCTCACCGCGGTGCAGGAAGTTGGGGTCGGTGAGGAGGGTGAAGGCGCCCAGCCTGAGGATCGTGGTGGCGGTCCCGACGAAGGTGAGGGTGTCGGCCCCCTCGCGGTTCACCCGGCCAGCCTCGTGCGTCGGTGCGACCCCCGTCTGAGCAGCGGCGTCATGACGTCGGTGAGGGCCGGGGAGGGGTCCAGCCCGAGCTCCGCGGCCAGCAGGTCCCGGTAGTCGTGGTACTGCCGCACCGCCTCGGACTGGTTGCCCTCGACCAGGTGCACCTCGATCACCCGCAGGTGCGCGGTCTCGCGCAGCGGTTCGGCGCGGACGGCGTTCAGTGCCGCGGTCAGGGCCTGGGCGTAGCGGCCGAGCTCACGCAGCGCCCTCGAGGAGGACTCAAGGGCGTGCAGGCGGCGCTGGCGGAACCGCTCCCGCTCCACCGCCAGCCACGACTCGTCCCACCGGGGGAGCAGGTCGTGGACCAGGAGGCCGAGGTCGGCGGGTCCCTCCGAGCCGTCGATCTGCTCGTCGGCGCGCCAGAGGTCGACGTCCAGCTCGGAGGCCAGCGCGACCGTCCGGGCGGTGCAGCTGACCAGCGCTCGGCCGCGGGGCCGGGGCATCCGCCACAGCGTCGAGCGGAGGTTGGAGACC
>CAZEPK010000145.1:0-12120 GCA_964514085.1 uncultured Nocardioides sp. | reverse complement strand
CGTGCCCGGGGACTACGAGGGGCCTCTGTCTGTGTTCGCAGCTAGAGGCCCTCGTGGCAGGTGCAGGATTCGAACCTGCGAAGGAATACTCCGACGGATTTACAGTCCGCTCCCATTGGCCGCTCGGGCAACCTGCCGGGTGTCGCCGAACTGGACTTGGCCCCTCGACAACGAGGCGAAACAATAGCGCAGCGCGCACCGCGCCGAAGAATCGCTAGGAAGTGGAGAACATGGCCGACTCGTCGTTCGACATCGTCAGCAAGATCGACCGCCAGGAGGTCGACAACGCGCTCGGGCAGGCGGCCCGGGAGATCGCCACCCGGTTCGACTTCAAGGGCACGGGCGCCACCATCGAGTGGCAGGGCGAGCAGGCCATCGAGATCAGCGCCTCCGCCGACGACCGGGCCAGCGCCGTGCTCGACGTCTTCCAGCAGAAGCTCATCAAGCGCGACGTGAGCCTCAAGGTCCTCGACGCCTCCGAGCCGCGCCAGTCCGGGCAGGTCAGCAAGATCTCGATCACCCTCAAGGAGGGCATCACCTCCGAGGACGCCAAGAAGATCAGCAAGCTGATCCGCGACGAGGGCCCCAAGGGCGTCAAGGCCCAGATCCAGGGCGACGAGCTCCGGGTGTCGTCGAAGAAGCGGGACGACCTGCAGGCGGTCCAGGCGCTGGTCAAGGGGCAGGACTACGACTTCGCGGTGCAGTTCACCAACTACCGCTGAGCAGGAACCGCAGCACCCGCGTGCCGAGGACCCGCCTCACCGGCTGAGCAGCAGCAGGAGGACCACGGTGATGGCCAGCGACAGCGCCAGGGAGCCGAGGCAGCCGAGCCGGTTGCTGAAGAAGAAGAACACGAGGACTCCGTCCGGTGGGTGGGCGTGCCGGTGACGCCCCACCCCTGCTGGGATGGGGCGTCACCGTGGGCGTCAGCGGCGCGAGCCGACCCGGGTGCGCGAGTGCGAGCGGCCGGTCACCGTCGAGGCGATGACCACCAGCACGGCGGCGGTGAGGATCGAGACGATCCAACGGGTCCAGTCGACGCCCGGCGAGCCGTTGCCGCCGAAGGCCTCGTAGATGGCCAGCCCGATCAGGACCCCGCCGATGCCGCACAGCAGGGTGAGCCAGAACGGGATGTTGTCCTTGTCGCCTGGTGCGACGAGCTTGCCCAGCAGGCCGATGATGAGGCCCGCGACCAGGATGCCGATGATCTCCATGGTGACTCCTTCGGTGACGCGCTGGAGGCTCTTCCCTCGCCGTGGGGCGAGGCAGCGCGGACAGGTCAGTACCTCTCCCGTGGCGGTAGCCCCCCGACGGAGCGCGGATTCCACCCAGAGGGGTGTTCCGTGGTGAGCCAGGACACGGCCGCCCGCGCGACGCGGCCCGGTGCGCCTCAGCTGCGGTAGAGGTGCAACCGGGCGCCGCAGGGCATGAGCTCGGTGTCGCCGATCTCGTCGACGTAGTAGTGCCCGCGAGGCGCCCAGGCGATGTGGACCACTCCGGTGTGCGGCTTCCCGAAGCCCGCCCGGGCGAGCACGGCGGCCCCCTGACCGAACGAGTGCACGCGGCGCAGCTGCTTGACCGTGGGCACGGTGCAGGCCGCGTGGAGCTCCTTCAGCGTCCCGTTCATCACGGCGTGGACCTCCGCGCGGGAGGATCCGTCGCCGGACGACGCGGTCTGCACGCCGTCGACACGCCAGTGACCGGAGCCGTCGAGGCGCATGGGCCAGCGGTCGTAGCCCACCGTGCCGTTGGCGAACATCGCGCCGGCACTCACGTCGCGCGAGGTCACCCCGTTGCCCACGGCGAACTCACCGGTGCACTCGCGGTCCGTCGTCTCCCGGGCGTAGCCGGAGTCGGGGAGGACCCGGATCGTGGCACCCGTGCGGTTCCTCAGCAGGTCGGCGATGATCGCGAAGTCCAGCCCGGCCGCAGGGTCGGCACCGGGGCCTGCCACCTGCTCGGTGACCGTCCCGTCGCCACCGCTGGTGCACGCGGTGACGAACGGGCCGTACGCCGCCGCAGTCAGCGTGGCCGGCAGCACTCGCTGGGCGGCAGCGCCGTCGAAGCTCCACGTGGCCGAGCCCGCGGTGTCGTAGAGACCCAGGGCCTCTGCCTTGGCGGTCGAGGTGACCACGTAGGTGCCGGTGATGCGGGCCTGGCTGCGCTGCGGCGCCGGCGCGCTGTCCGTGGCGTGGGCCGGCACGGTTCCCATCGCGCACACGGCCATCGCCAGGGCCACGAAGAACCTCATGGCGCACCGTAGCGCCAGGAGTCGTCCGACAGTCTGGTCCGCGGCCCGACGACCCCCATGCGGGGTACGCCGCGCTACCCCGCCTGCAGCTTCCCGAACCCGCTGCGGTGGAAGACGAGCGGGGCACCTGCAGCGTGGTGGTCGACGTGCTCGACTGCGTGCAGCTCGAGGAGGACCAGCAGGTGGTCGCCGGCCTCGACCTCGCGGTAGATGGTGCAGTCGAACTGCGCCAGGCCCTCGTCGAGGGTGACCGCGCCGTCCTCGGTGACGCGGTGGGCGAGGCCGTCGAAGCGCTGGTCGACCGGCCCGGCGAGCTGGCGGCAGACGCCGTCGTGGTGGTCGGCCAACACCGTGACGCCGAGGTGGCCGGCGCGGCGCAGGTCGGGCCAGGTCTTGGAGGAGACCGCGAGGTTGACCGAGACCAGCGGCGGGTCGAGGGAGACCGAGGTGAACGAGCTCGCGGCCAGGCCGAGCAGCTTGCCGTCGACCTCAGCGGCCACGGCGACGACCCCGGTCGGGAAGATCCCGAACGCCTCGCGCAGCCGCGCGGGGTCGAGGTCCTGGTTGGTGGGCAGGGTGGTGTGGAGCGCAGTCACGGTGCGACCTCTTCCTGGGCACGGCCGGTCAGGTAGCGGGTGACGACGGGTCGGGTGGCGGCCAGCCAGTCGGCGTACGCCGCGGGGTCGTCGTGCTCGGCGTCGACGACGTACAGGCCGCGACCGGGCACGGTCCCGCCGATCTCGGTGAGCACGGGCCGCAGGGTCAGCTCCGGGGCCAGGGAGTGCGCGGGCGACCCGCCGAGCATGAGCGGGACGGCCAGCCCGGAGAGCCCGGTGCCGCCGGCGAACCGGTCGAGGAACAGCTTGAGCAGGCCGGTGTACGCCGCCTTGTAGGTCGGCGAGGCGAAGACCACGAGGTCGGCGGCACCGACCTGCTTGACCAGGTCGGTGACGGTGGGGTCCGCCCAGTCGAGCAGCGTCCTCGGGTCCACGGTGGCCAGGTCGACCACCAGGTCGGGCTCGCCGGCCAGCTGGCGCGCCACGTGGAGGGCGGAGGCGAGCGTGCGGCTCTGCGGCTTCGGGTTGCCGACGACGACGGCGACCGTGGTCATGACGACACCTCCCGGATGATGACGGGCAGGTCGGGGCCGAGCCTCAGCGACTCCAGGAAGAGCACGAGCGTCGCCGCCACCGAGCGGTGCGTCGCGTCGTTCAGGACGTCGTGCACCCCGCCCTCGACCAGCCGGACCCGGGCGGCACCGTCGAACGGCGCGACCGCGTCGGCCGCCGGCGTCACCGGGTCGGCCGTGCCGTGCAGGACCAGGGTCGGCCGGCCCGACGGCGCCAGGTCCACCGAGTCCCAGGGCAGCGGCTGGTTCAGCGCGCCCCGCTCGAAGGTCTTGTCGGAGGAGATGACCCGGGTGTGCACCGGACACGCGGTCCGGGCCGCGACCTCGTCCTCCCACGAGCCCACGCCCGCCGACGAGGGCAGGGCCAGGCCGGCCAGGACCACGGCGTCGACCGGCAGCTCCGCCGCGAGCAGCGCGGCCAGCGTGGCTCCGCTGTCGGTGCCCACGAGCACCTTGGGCGAGGGCAGCGACTCGTCGGCCAGCAGCTTGCCGACGGTGTCGGTCACCTCCTGCAGGTCGTCGAGCGAGACCGGCACCAGGCGCACCTTAAAGGCGTCGGCGGAGAGCCGCCTGCCGAAGCGCTCGTAGGAGGCGGCGGTCTCCCCGCGACCGGGCAGGACGACGAGCGTGCCGCGCGGCGTGCCGCCGGCAGGCTCGTCCCAGCCCGCGATCGGGTCGGTGGTGGTCATGGCATTCCTCCCAAGAGGGCTCAGCGAGCCCAGGTAGACACGAACCAGTGCACGGCACCGGTCTCGGGGTCGTAGGAACGGCGCGGCAGGGTGCCGATGTCCGCGCCGTAGACGTGGATCCCGACGACCGGCTCGTCGCCGCCGCAGCGCACCTGGTGGACGTCGTCGTCGGTGGTGCAGCACACGGTCACCTGGCCGGCGCCCCACTCGTCGGTGCCCTCGGACACCAGCGGCTGGTCGGCGACGCTCGGCTTCTCGTAGCGGGTCTCGACCTCGACGCCGCGGTAGATGCCCACGACGCCCCAGGTCTCGTGCCCGTGCACCGGGGTGCCCTGCCCGACGTTCCAGACCGCGCTGGCGATCGAGAAGCTGCCGTCGGCGGCGACGTGCAACGGGTACATCACGTAGCGCTCGGGGTCGGGCCGCGTCTTGTCCTCCGGCAGCTCGAAGCCCGCGGCGAGCAGCGCGCTGAGCTCGCCCTGCACGGCGGCGGTGAGCGCCTTCTCGTCCAGGCCGCGGGCCACCAGGTCCTGCACCGTGCGGGCGAAGGCGGCCACCTCGGGCACGTCGCTCTGCACGGCGACGACGTCCTGGCGGGTCTGCTGGGAGGTCATGCGATCTTCTCCTTCACGAGGGTGCGGTCTGCGTACGCCGCGATGCGGCCGCGCAGGCCCGGCCTGGCCACCGACCGGGCCAGGGCGGCCAGCTCGGCGTCGGCGTCGTGGCCGGGACGGTCGGCCAGGACCCGAGCCCGGGCGGACTCGCTCCAGCCGAGCCACTCGGCCAGGAGGTCGTCGAGCTGGTCGGGCGTGCCGGTGGTGAGTGCTGAGTAGCCCTCCAGCACGGAGCGGCGGGTCGCGCCGAGCACGACGCCGAACGCCGCGCCGGGGAAGCGCAGGGTGACCTCGGGCGCGACGAGTCGCGCGTCGCAGGCCAGCACCAGGTCGGCGCCCGCCCCGACCGCAGCGCCGTCGGCCACGGCGACGGTGAGGTACGGCGCGGCGGTGATGCGCTCGAGGAGGAGACCGATCCGCAGGAAGCGGAGGGCCAGCGTCGCGTCGGTCTCGAGGTCGAGGCCGGCGAGGTCGAAGCCGGCCGCGAAGTGCCGGCCGCTGCCGCGCAGCACCAGCGCCGTGGGCCGCACGAGGTCCGCCTCGTCCAGCACGGCGTGCAGCGCCTCGACCAGCTCGGAGGACAGCGCGTTGGCGCGCTCGGGGCGCGCGAGCGTCACCGTCCAGACCGCACCGCGGTCGACCGAGACGCTCATGAGGCCACCCACTCGGCGTAGACGTCGGGGTCGGCTCCCAGCTCGGGGGCGCCGCGGTCCAGTCGTGCGGACTGGCCCTCGATGCGCACCGGGAAGACCACCGTGGGCACCTCGCCGGCCAGCGGCATGGGGATGCGGTCCACCAGCCCGGTCTGCTCCACGTGCGGGTCGGCCAGCGCCTCGCCGAAGGTGTTGACGGGGCCGCAGGGGACGCCGCGCAGCCGGAGCTCGGTCAGCCAGTGCTCGCGCTTCTCGCCCGCGAACCGCTCCTGGAGCAGCGCCGCCAGGTCCAGCTGGTGCGCCACCCGGTCGGACTGGGTGAGGAAGCGCGGGTCGCCGACCAGCGACGGCAGGCCGACCACCTCGGCCACGGCCGCCCACAGCCGGTCGTTGCCCGCGGCGACGATGAAGTCGCCGTCGGCGGCGCTGAAGCCCTGGTACGGCGCGTTGCGCGGGTGGGCGGTGCCCAGCCGCTGCGGCTCACGGCCCGAGCCCCAGTACTCGCTGGTCTGCAGGGCCGAGATGCCCAGCAGGCAGTCGAGCATCGGCACGTCGACCCGCACCGACTGCCCGGTCCGGCCGACCTGGGGCAGGAGCGCGGCCACGGTGTAGGCGGCGTACAGCCCGGCGGCGAAGTCGCCGACCGGGACACCGGCCTTCACCGGCCCGCCGTCGCTGTCGCCGGTCACCGACATCAGCCCGGACATGCCCTGGATCACCACGTCGTAGGCCCCGTCGTTGACGTAGGGGCTGGTCAGGCCGTAGCCGGAGATCGAGCAGTAGACCAGGCCGGGGTGGCCGTCGCTGACGGCGTCGTAGCCCAGGCCGAGCCGGTCGAGGACGCCGGGACGGTAGTTCTCGACCACGACGTCGGCGGCCGCCACGAGCTCGCGCACCCGGGCCAGGTCGGCCGGCTCCTTGAGGTCGGCCACGACGGAGCGCTTGTTGCGGTTGACCGACGCGAAGTTGTGGCTGAACCGCTCCGCGCCGTCGTCGGACGTCGCGAACGGCGGCCAGCCGCGCATCTGGTCACCCGTCGGCGGCTCGACCTTGACCACGTCGGCCCCGAGGTCCGCGAGCAGCATGCCCGCGAACGGCCCGGCGGCCACGTGGGCCAGCTCGACGACCCGCACTCCCTCCAGTGGACGAGACACGGGTCAGCTCGCCGCGGCGACCCGGGTGGCCTTGCGGTGGGCCACCTCCTGGCGCACCAGGGGCAGCAGGTCCCGGCCGTAGTCGATGGCGTCCTGAAGCGGGTCGTAGCCGCGGATCAGGACGGCGTCCACGCCGATCTCGACGTAGTCGAGGATCGCCGCGGCGACCGTCTCGGGCGAGCCGACCAGCGCGGTGGAGTTGCCGCCGCCCCCGACGGCCTTGGTGGTCGGGGTCCACAGGCACCGGTCGTGCAGGTCGCCCTTCTCGGCAGCGGCCAGCAACCGCTGCGAGCCGGCGTTCTGGGGGCCCTGACCCTGGGGGTGCAACTTGGCCACCTGCTGCTTGAAGGCCTTGCCCGCCTCGCCGTTGATCGTGTCGAGGATCCCGTGCGCCCGCTCCCAGGCCTCGTCGTCGGTGCGGCCGAGGATCGGGCGGAAGGACACCGAGATGCGCGGGCGGTCGGTCCGGCCCGCTGCCAGCGCCTGCTCGGTGACGCTGGCGATCTGCTCGCCCGTCTCCTGCAGCGGCTCGCCCCAGAGCATGTAGGTGTCGGCGTGCTTGGCGCCCACGGCGTACGCCGCCGGCGAGCTGCCGCCGAAGAACAGGTCGAGGTGGCGGTCCTGGTGCGGGAAGACCTGCGGCGTGAAGCCCTCGAACCGGTAGTGGGTGCCCTCGAAGTCGCGCGGGCCGGGCTCGTCCCAGGCGTCGCGGAGGATCTGGAGGTACTCGTCGGTGCGGTCGTAGCGCTCGTCGTGGGTCAGGTAGTCACCCTCGCGGCGCTGCTCGGCGTCGGCACCGCCGGTGATGATGTGCACCGCCACCCGGCCCCTGCTGAACTGGTCGAGGGTGCTGAAGGTGCGCGAGGCCAGCGTCGGGAAGACCACCCCCGGACGGTGCGCGATGAGCAGCCCCAGCCGCTCGGTGTGCTGGGCGACGAAGCCCGCCACCTGCGTGCCCTCGGACCAGCCGGACCCGTAGCCGATCAGGACGCGGTCGAAGCCGCCGTCCTCGTGGGCCTTGGCGAAGCGGGCGGTGTACTCCGGGTCGATGATGCCGCCCTGGCGGGGGCGGATCTCGGAGGCGTCGGCGGTGCCGATCATGCCGAGGATCTCGACGTCCGAGTACGGGCTGGGCTGGGTCATGGGGATGCCTTTCGGGAGAGGAGGGTGGTCAGCCGGCGAGGGCGGGCCGCTGCCGCGCTCCGGCGCGGACAAGCTGGATCACGCGGCCGTACTTCTTGGCGTCCTCGAGCGGGTCGAAGCCGCGGATCAGCAACGTGGTCACGCCGAGGTCGACGTAGTCCAGGAGCCCCTCGGCGACCTGCTCGTAGGTGCCGACGAGCGAGGTCGAGTTGCCGGCGCCGCCGGTGACCTTGGCCAGCGCGGTCCAGAGCCGCTTGTCGTGGACGTCGCCCTGCTCCGCGGCGGCCACCAGCCGCTGCGAGCCGACGGCGTTCTTGCCGAAGCCGCTCAAGGGTCCACCGCCGCCGCTCGCCGCGACCTTCGCCTGCGCGGCGGCCAGGACGGCCTCCGCCTGGGCCCAGGCCTCCTCCTCGGTCTCGGCCACGATGGGCCGCAGGCTGACCGAGAACCGCGGGTCGCGGCCGTACAGCGCCGCCGCGGCGCGCACCTCGGCGATGCGCTGCCGGATGGCGTCGAGGGGCTCGCCCCAGAAGGCGTAGGCGTCGGCGTGCTTGCCGCCGACGCGGACGGCGTCCTCGGAGGCGCCGCCGAAGTAGATCGGGATCCGCCCCTCGGGCCGGACCGCTGCGTAGGCCCCGGTGAGCTTGTAGAACTCGCCCTCGTGGTCGAACGGCCGGTCCGACTCCCACTCCTGGCGGAGCACGGTCAGGAAGTCGTCGGTGCGGCGGTAGCGCTCCTCCTTGGTGAGGTAGTCGCCGTCGCGCTGCTGGTCGGTGTCGTCGCCCCCGGTGATGACGTGCATGGCCACCCGGCCGGGGTGGAAGGCGTCGAGGGTGGCGTACGCGCGGGCCGCGATGGTCGGCGACCAGAAGCCGGGCCGGTGCGCGAGGAGCACCTTGAGGCTCTCGGTGGCCTCGAGGGTCTGGTCGGCGAGCACGAAGCCGTCGATCGAGGACGAGGAGTGCGCGATCAGGACCCGGTCGAAGCCGGACGCCTCGTGGGCCCGGGCCAGCTCGGCGGCGAACTCCTTGTTCACCGGCGGGCCGACCGGGACGCCGATCTCGGTGTGGGTGGCCATGCCACCCGCTCCGGCGCCGGCAGTGGGACTGGTGTCGACGCGCTGGGTGGCGGTGATGCCGATGAACTCGAGGTCGGTGCTGGTGCTCATGAGGCGATCTCCTGCTTGACGTGGGTGGGCCACTCGCCGGCGACGTAGCACGCCGCTTCGCGAGGGGTGGGGGTGCTTGTCGTGAGGTGCGAGCTTGCGAGCCTCGAAGGGTCGAGGGCGACGAGCTCGGGCTGGACCCGGCACGCGTCGTGGGCGAAGCGGCAGCGGGCGGCGAAGACGCAGCCGCCCTCGGCGGTCCAGCCGGCCCGCTCCTCCGTCGGCTCGGCGTCGAGGCGGACGTCGCCGGGGAGGATGCTGTGGTGCCGCTCGACGCTGGGGGCCGAGGCGGTGAGCAGCGCGGTGTAGGGGTGGGCGGGGTTCTCCAGGACGTCGCGGGTCGGGCCCTGCTCGACCAGGCGGCTGCGGTAGAAGACCGCGACCCGGTCGGCGATGCCGGCCAGCGAGGACAGGTCGTGCGCGATCAGCACCACGGCCAGGTCCAGGTCGCGGCGGAGCCGGTCGAGCAGGTTGAGGACCAGGTTGCGGTTGGAGACGTCGAGCGCGCTCACCGGCTCGTCGCAGAACAGCAGCGCGGGCCTGGTCACGATCGCCCGGGCCAGGGAGACCCGCTGGCGCTGCCCACCCGAGAGCTGACGTGGCCGTCGTCCCTTCACCTCGGCCGGGTCGAGCCCGACCTCGCGGAGCGCCTCGTCGACCCGGGACGTGCGCTCGCCGGACGACAGGCCACCGGCGATGTCGAGCGGCTCGCCCACGAGCCGGTTGACGGTGAGGTCGGGGTCCAGGGAGCGGAGCGGGTCCTGGAAGACGAGCTGGACCTGACCCCGCTGGCGGAACTCGCGCAGCGCGCGGCCGCGCAGGGTGCCGAGGTCCTGGCCCTCGAACTCGATGGTCCCGGCGGCCGGGGTCACCAGCCCCACGGTCGCCCGGGCCAGGGTGGTCTTGCCCGAGCCGGTCTCGCCGACGATGCCGACGATCTCCCCGCGCCGGATCTCGAGGCTGGCGCCGTGCAGCGCCGCCCCGGTGCCGAGGTGGGTGCCCTTCCGCGGCTTGGCGTAGCTGACCGACAGGTCGCTCACCTTGAGGAGCGGGGTGCTCGTCGATGTGGTCATGCCGGCACCGCCACTCGGACGCAGCGGGAGGCGCGGTCGCTGTCGACCACGGCCAACGGGATCGGGCCCTGCACGCACTCGTCGGTCGCGTAGCGGCAGCGCGGCGCGAACCGGCAGCCCGGCAGCTCCTCCCCCGCGGCAGGTGGCTGCCCGGGGATGGTGTCCAGCGTCCGCCGGGACCAGTCGCCGATCGACGCGACGCCCATGAGTGCCTGCGTGTACGGGTGCTGCGGGTCGTTGAGCACCCGCTCGGTCGGTCCGCTCTCGACGATCTGGCCGGCGTACATCACCAGCACGCGCTCGCAGGTCTCGGCGACCACGGCCAGGTCGTGGGTGACCAGCAGCAGGCTGAGCTGGTGGGTGCGGCGCAGCCGCTGCAGCAGCTCGAGGATCTCGGCCTGGACCACGGTGTCCAGGGCGGTGGTGGCCTCGTCGGCGATCAGCAGCTCGGGGTTGAGCGAGACGGCGATCGCGATGATGACGCGCTGCAGCATGCCGCCGGACAGCTCGAACGGGTAGCAGTGGTAGACCCGCTCGGCGTCGTGCAGCCCCACCTCGGTGAGCAGCTCAACGGAGCGTGCGCGGGCCTCGCGGCGCCCGAGCCCGCCGCGGACCCGCAGCACCTCGTCGACCTGGTGGCCGACGGTGAGCGAGGGGTTGAGGTAGGACGCCGGGTCCTGGAAGACCGCGGCGATGCGGGTGCCGCGGATCTGGTTCCAGGTGCCGCGGCGCGCGCGGGTCAGCTCGACGGCGTCCCGGCCGGCCGCACCGCTGCCGAGCACGATCGAGCCGGCGTCCACCTGCCCGGTCTCGGGGAGCAGGCCCAGGACGGCGCGGCAGGTCAGTGTCTTGCCCGAGCCCGACTCGCCGACCAGTCCGACGGACTCGCCCCGGCGGATGCGGAAGGAGACGTCGCGGACCGCGAGGAGGTGGTCACCGATGGTGACGTCGAGGTCGGAGACCGTGAGGGTGGTCTCGGGGCTGGACTCAGGCAGCGACACGACGGTCCTCCTCGGTCGACGGGACGAGGTCCTCGGGCAGCAGCGGTACGCCGATCGGGGTCAGGTCGCGGCGACCGGCGGCCCGGCGGAGCAGCCCGCCGCGGCGACGACGGGCCTCGCCGCTGGCGGCCTCGCGGATGCAGTCGGCCAGGATGTTGAGCGAGCCGACCGTGAGGACGAGCAGGATGCCGGGGAAGATCGGCGCCCAGGCCTGCTGCTCGAGGAAGCCGAGGTCGGCCGAGAGCATGCCGCCCCAGGTCGGCGTGGGCGGGATGATGCCGAGGCCCAGGAAGGCCAGCGAGGCCACGATGAGCAGCGCCGAGCCCATCGCGTGCGCACCGGCCACCGCGACGTTGGGCAGCACCTTGGACCAGATGTGCTTGCGGAGCACCCACCAGCGGCCGGCGCCCATGAGCTCGGCGGCCTCGACGTACTGGGTGGTGCGCAGGCCCAGCGCCACCGCACGGGTGATGCGGAAGAAGCCGGGACTCATCAGCACGCCGACCGCCACCATCGCCTGGTGCAGGCCGTTGCCCAGGGTGCCGGCCACCGCGATCGCGAAGACCGTGAAGGGCAGGATCATCAGCGTCTCGGAGACACGGAGGCTGATCCACTCCCCGGCCCGGCCCAGCCACACCGACAGCAGGCCGGTCGGGACGCCGACGACGAGCCCGACAGCGACCGCCTCGAGCGCCCCGATGACCGAGAGCCGGGTGCCGGCCATCAGCCGGCTGAGCACGTCGCGACCGACGTAGTCGGTGCCGAGCCAGTGGTCGCCGGACGGCGCGGAGAGGATCTGCGGGTACTGCTTCAGCGGGTCGTACGGCGCCAGGGTGCTGCCGAGGACCGCCACCAGGGCGACCACCGCCAGGATGGCCAGGGCCACCCGGGCGACCGGGATCTTGAGCAGGTTGCGTGCGGTGCTCACCGAGAACCTCCGAGGGTGCCGGCCCGGCGGGCGGCAGGGTTGAGCAGGACCTGGAGCGCGTTGACGACCAGGCTGCCGATCAGCACGATCACGGCCGTCACGAGCAGCGTGCCGAGGACGACGGGCACGTCGCCGCGGGTGGCGGACTGGAGGGCGAGCTGGGCCACGCCCGGCAGGTTGAACAGCTTCTCGGTCATGACCGCGCCGCCGATGATCAGCGGCAGGGCCATGCCGATCACCGCCAGGGTCGGGGAGACGGCGTTGCGCAGGACGTGGCCGAAGAGCACGCGCTGGCGCGAGTAGCCCCGCATCTCGGCCCC
>CAZEPK010000144.1:0-12258 GCA_964514085.1 uncultured Nocardioides sp. | reverse complement strand
ACCACGGCGACTCCGGAGGCCTGGACGGCCGGGCCAGCAGCCTGGACCAGACGGTGCGGGCCGCCGCCGCGGTGGCCGAGCACCACGTCCGCGCCGGCGACCGGGTCGGGCTGCGCGTGGTCGGTGGCGACGGTGGTGTACTCGGCTACGGCGCCGGCACCCGCCACCTGCGCCGGCTCCTCGACCTGCTCTCGACCGTCCGGCCCGGGGAGCTGCCCGAGGGCGTCACGAACCGGCTCCAGCTGCGCGTCACCGGGGGCAGCGTGGTCTTCGTCTTCTCGCCGATGCTGGGACCCGCCATCGTCACCGCGACGGCGGGGCTGGTGCAGCGCGGGCTGCCGGTGGTGGTGGTCGACACCCTGCCGGCCGACGCCAGCCCCCGGGTGCCCGACCGGGTCGACCCGCGGCTGGTGGAGCTGGCCTGGCGGATGCGCCGGCTGGAGCGGGACCAGGTGCTGGCCGGGCTGGCCGGCCTGGGCTGCCCGGTGATCGCCTGGCGCGGTGCCGGCACCCTCGACGACGTCCTGCGCCGGCTGGCCCGGCGCGCCAGCGTCCCGCAGGTGGTCTCGCGGTGAATCTGCTCGCCCGCGAGACCCCGGCCCGGCTGCTGCTGCGGCTGGTGCTCCTCGTCGCGCCGGTCGTCGCCCTGCTGGTGGCCAGGCCCGAGGAGCTGCCGCACGGCTGGTTCGTGGTCCTGACGCTGGTGCTCTCGGTCGGCTTCGCCGCGATGCCGGAGTCGGCGTTCGGCACGGCCTGCCTCGGGCTCGTCGTCATCTGGTGGGCGCTGGCGGCCTCCGACGGCGTACCCCTGGGTGCGGTGCCGGCCGCGCTGCTCCTGCTCGCTGCCCACGTCGCCTCGGTGCTGCTGTCCTACGGCCCGCCGGCCATGCCGATCGGGCGGGCGCTCCTCCTGCGGTGGCTGCGCCGGAGCGCTGCCGTCGCCGTCGCGGCGCCGGTGGTCTGGCTGGTCGCGGTGGTGGTCGACGACCGACCCGAGCCGCCCGGGATCTGGCTCTCGGGCCTGGTGTGCGCGGTGGTGGTCTGCGTCGTCGCGGCCACCGCGGTGACCATGCGGGAGGAGCCGGGGTGACCGGGGTCGAGAGGCCGAAGGACCCCGAGGAGCACCTCGAGCTGGTGCTCAGGGTGGTGGAGGCGATCCCGCGCGGGCGGGTCACCTCCTACGGCGCGATCGCCTCGGTGGTCGGCGGTGGTCCCCGGCAGGTCGGCGCGGTGCTCTCGCGCCACGGTGCGCCGGTGCCGTGGTGGCGGGTGGTCCGGGCGGACGGCTCGCTGCCGCCGAGCCACGAGGACGGTGCCCGGTCGCACTACCTCGACGAGGGCACCCCGCTGCGCGCCTCGGGGGCGGTCGACATGGTCCGCGCGTTCTGGGAGCCGGAGCCACCCGCGATGCTGGCCAACCCCGCGAAGGACACCCGCTGAGCCGTCCGGCCGGCCCCGCCGGGGCCGGACCTGTGCACAACCTCGGCCGAGCGGTGGAGAACCGGGCCCGGCCGGTGGAGGAACCTGTGGAACCGAGGGAATGTGGTGCGCACCTCTTGCGCGGGCCACAGCAGCGGGCGTAGAATTTCTCCTGCACCGCCACTTCGGTGGAGGTGCTAGAAGGGCCCGAACAACTCATACTTGTTCGGGCCCTTCGCCTGTCTCCGGCTGTCTCACCCAGCGAGGCCCGATGCGGCGCTGCGCGGCGGGAGCGGCCACACTCGGGTCTGTGTTCTACGACGTGATCCACACCGTCGTCCCGCCGGCCCTCAAGGCGATCTGGCGGCCGACCGTGCACGGCCTCGAGCACGTCCCCCGGACCGGCGGGGTGATCCTGGCCAGCAACCACCTGAGCTTCGTCGACTCCGTGGTGATCCCGAGCGTGGCGCCCCGCAAGGTCGCCTTCCTGGCCAAGTCGGACTACTTCACCGGCACCGGCCTCAAGGGCCTGGCCACGCGCGCCTGGTTCGAGGGGCTCGGCATGCTGCCGGTCGACCGCGACGACACCAAGGCGGCCCTGGCCAGCCTCGACATCGCCCTCGGCGTGCTGGAGCGGGGGGAGGCCTTCGGCATCTACCCCGAGGGCACCCGGTCCCGCGACGGACGCCTCTACCGCGGGCGCACCGGGGTGGCCCACCTCGCCCTGACCGCAGGGGTCCCCGTCGTGCCGGTGGGGCTCAGCGGGACCCAGGACGTCCAGCCGGTCGGCTCCAGCCGGCCGCGCGTCGTGCCGATCACGGTGGCCTTCGGTGCGCCGCTGGACTTCACGGGCCGCTTCGAGGGCGTGCCGTCGGGTCGCGCGCGCCGCGAGGCCACCGACGAGGTGATGGCGGCCATCGGCGCGCTGACCGGCCAGGTCGAGGCCGGCGTCTACAACGAGCGTCCGGTCGACTGAGCCGCTCAGCTCAGCAGCACGAAGCTCGACGCGCCGGCCAGCGCGCCGACAGAGCCCAGCGCGGCGTACGCCGGCACCCACCAGCGCGAGCCTGCGCCCGGGCCCGGGGTGCGCGGGGGCAGCACGGCGCGCCGCACCGCGACCAGGACGCCCCACACCGCCGGCGCGGCCATCAGCCAGAACATGACCCCGCACACCAGCCAGCCCCAGACCACCTCGGGGCCGGTGAACGCGAACTCCAGGAAGTTCCACCCCAGCGAGGCGAACAAGAAGGCCCACATCGGGATCAGGAGGTCGGGGGCACCGACCGACAGCGCCGCGGCCGACCCCGCCATCGCGGTGAGGATCATGACGGGGACCGCGATCGCGATCAGGTACGAGCCGCCCGGGCAGGACTGCTGGCTGACGTAGGGGCCACCGTCGGCGCAGGACCCGCCGACGCCCATGACCGCGCGCATCGCGAGGAACGACCAGGTCAACGTGATCGCGAGGACCACCACGGCCAACGCGGTGAACAGCGCCGCGCGGCTCGCGAAGGGTGACCGCGCCTCCGGCGCCGCCACGGCGCCCGGGCCCGGCGTCGGTGCGGTCGTCTCGGCGGTCATGGGCAGCACTGTGGCAGAGCCGGCCGCCGTGCGGCCACGAACGCGTCGAGCACTGTCGGTGGTCCCCGCCACGCTGGGCGGCATGCGGACCTCGACCATCGCCGTGCAAGGCCCCTACTCCCTGCAGGAGGTGGCGCTCATGGGCTTCGGGCACCGCGACGAGCGCGCCTTCGACGGCGTGATGCGCCTGGCCTTCTGCCTCGACACCGACCTCGAGCAGCAGGTGGGGGTGGAGGTCCGCCAGGCCGAGGACCGGCTCGAGCTGGTGGTCCACGGCGACGGCGACCTCGAGGCCGTGCGCCGGCAGGTGGCGCGGATCGTCTCGGCGGACCACGACGGTGCGGCGTACGCCCGCGTGTGCGGCGGCGACCCCGTGCTGGCGCGCGTGCACGCGGCTGCGCCGGGCTTCCGCCCCGCCAACTTCCACTCGCCCTACGAGGCGTGCGTCTGGTCGGTCCTCAGCGCCCGGCGGCAGCGGGGCCAGGCCATCGCGCTGCGGCGGCGGGTCTCGGAGCGGCACGGCGCCGCCTTCGAGCTGGCCGGCCAGGTCGTCCATGCCCTGCCCACGCCGGCGACGTTCGCCCGGCTGGAGGAGGTCGAGGGCCTGCAGGACGCCGCGGTGCCGCGGCTGCGGGAGCTGGCCGAGGCGGCCACGGCCGGTCGGCTCGACGTCGACCGGCTCACCGCGCTGCCGCCGGGCGAGGCGATGCTGGAGCTGCAGCGGCTGCCCGGGATCGGCCCCTTCTACAGCGCCCTGGTGGTGATCCGGGCCTGCGGCCTCACCGACGTCCTCTCCACCCGGGAGCAGCACAGCCGCCGGGCCGTGAAGGACCTCTACGGCCTGGACCACGAGCCCGACGAGGCCGAGCTCGAGGCGATCGCCGAGGCCTGGCGACCCTTCCGCACCTGGGCCACGGTGGCCCTGCGCGCGGTCGGTCCGCGGCTCACGGGCTCCAGCGCGGCCTGACCCGGGCAGGCCTTATCCTCCCGGCGTGCACCTTCGTCGAGCCCTGGTCCCACTGGCCCTGACGGCCTGCGCCGCGCTGTCCGGGTGTGCGGGTGACGACAGCGGCAGCGGGGCGGGCGACCCGACCGGCAGCCCGAGCGCCGCATCCGACCCCAGCGAGTCCGGCGTGGCCGACCTCGACGTCGTGGCCTGCGACCTGCTGACCCCTGACGAGATCGAGGAGGCGGTCGGCGCCCCGGTCAAGGAGGGGACGCCGTCCTCGGGCCCGGCCACCACCGGTGGCGAGTTCAGCTCGTGCACCTGGACCTCCGACGACCCCGACCACCCGGCCGACGCGGCCACCATCACCGTCTACCCCAACGGCGACGCGGCCGACTCCGCTCGCGGGGAGGACGCCCAGGAGCTGGACGGTCTGGGCAGCAGCGCCTTCAGCTCGTCGTTCGCCAGCGTGTGGGTCTACGTCGAGACCGGCTCCCTCTTCGCCCAGTGGTACACCTTCAACGGCACCGACCAGGAGAACCTGCCCCACAGCACGTCCCTGGCCCGCGCCGCCCTCGACGCCCTCTGAGCGGGTCCGTGCGGTGTCCTCGCCCGGCGCCGCCGCGGGTGTCGGTGCCTCGTGGTGGAGTGGTGCGGTGACGGAGAGCGGGACGAGCTACCACCTGGTCCGGCCCACCCTCACCGCCGAGCCGCCCGTGCTCGACGACCAGCAGCAGCGCGTGGTCGACCACCGCGGCGGCCCGCTGCTGGTCCTGGCCGGACCGGGCACGGGCAAGACCACGACGCTGGTCGAGGCGATCGTGCGCCGCATCGACGAGGGCACCCACCCCGACCAGGTGCTGGCGCTCACGTTCTCCCGCAAGGCCGCCGAGCAGCTGCGCGACCGGGTCACCGCGCGGGTCGGCCGCACCATGTCGGCCAGCATCGGGTCGACGTTCCACTCCTTCGCCTACGGGCTGATCCGGCGCTACGCACCCGCCCAGCTCTACGTCGGCCCGCTGCGATTGTTGTCCGCGCCGGAGCAGGACGTCGTGCTGCGCGAGCTGCTCCAGGACCACCCCGAGTCGATCCGGTGGCCCGACGGGCTCCGGCACGCCGTCGGCACCCGCGGCTTCGCCCGCGAGGTGCACGCCGTGCTGTCGCGGGCCCGGGAGAAGGGGCTGGACGGCGAGGAGCTGCGCCGGCTG
The DNA here is from genome assembly GCA_964514085.1 of uncultured Nocardioides sp. Lineage (GTDB taxonomy): Bacteria > Actinomycetota > Actinomycetes > Propionibacteriales > Nocardioidaceae > Nocardioides. The sequence continues at coordinate 7,104 of CAZEPK010000144.1, read as the reverse complement.
GGCGAGAAGGAGGAGCTGCCCGAGTTCGTGGCCGCGGGGGCCTTCCTGGAGCAGTACCTCACCATCCTCGACGACCGGGGTGCGGTCGACTACTCCGACCTGATCCGCCGGGCCACCATCGAGGCCACGGTGCACCGCGACGAGCTCCGGGCGGAGTTCGCGCACGTCTTCGTCGACGAGTACCAGGACACCGACTCCGGGCAGGTCGCGCTCCTGCGCGCCCTCGCCGGCGACGGGCGCGACCTGGTCGTGGTCGGCGACCCGCACCAGTCGATCTACGCCTTCCGCGGCGCCGAGGTGCGGGGGATCCTCGACTTCCCGGTGGAGTTCCCGCGCGACGACGGCTCGCCGGCCGAGGTGGTCGCGCTCGGGACCACCCGTCGCTTCGGGCCGCGCATCCTCACCGCCGCCCAGCGCGTGGCCGGGCGCATCGGCCTGCCCGGCGCCATCCCCGAGGGTGCGCGCGAGGCCTTCCTGGCCCCCACCGCGGTGCTCGGCGAGCACGGCGAGGGCCGGGTCGTCGTCCGCACCTACGACACCGACCGGGGCGAGGCCGAGCACCTCGCCGACCTCCTGCGCCGGGCCCACCTCGAGGACGGCATCCCCTGGGACGAGATGGCCGTGCTGGTCCGCTCGGGGCGCGCGTCGATCCCGCCGCTGCGCCGCTCGCTCGGCGCCGCCGGCGTCCCCGTGGAGGTGGCTAGCGACGAGCTCCCGCTGGTCCGAGACCCGGCCGCACTGCCGCTCATCGACGCCCTGCGCGTCGTCCTCAACCTCGACAACGACGACCCGGACCACGTCGACCACATCGACGCAGCCCGGGCCGAGGCCCTGCTCACCGGACCCCTGGGTGGCCTCGACGCGGGCGACGTGCGCCGGCTGGCCCGCCAGCTGCGGCAGCGCGAGAAGGACGCCGCGCACGCCGAGGCCCGCCTGCCGACCCACTCGCGCGAGCTGGTGCGCCGGGCCGTGCTCGACGTCGCGACGCTGGAGGGGCTGACCGGGCCCGAGGTGCAGCGCGCCGCGGCGGTCGGCACGCTGGTCCGCACCACGCGCGAGCAGCTCGAGGCCGGCGCGACCGCGGAGGAGCTGCTGTGGAGCCTGTGGTCGGGCACGTCCTGGCCGCGGCGGCTGCGCGAGCGGGTCGAGCGCGGCGGCGGTGCCGCGCGGCGGGCCCACCGCGACCTCGACTCCATCTGTGCGCTCTTCGAGGCCGCGGCCCGGGCCGAGGAGACGCGGGACCACGTCGGCGTCCGTGAGTTCCTGGCCACGCTGGTGGCCCAGCAGATCCCGGCCGACACACTGGCCGAGCGTGGGGCGCGCGGTGCCGCCGTACGCCTGCTGACCGCCCACCGCGCCAAGGGCCTGGAGTGGCGGCTGGTGGTGGTCGCGCACGTCCAGCAGGACGGCTGGCCCGACCTGCGGCGCCGCTCGAGCATCCTCGGGGCGGACCGGATCGGGACGTCCGGACTGGTGCCGCCCACGTCGGTCCGCGAGCTGCTGGTCGAGGAGCGCCGGCTCTTCTACGTCGCGTGCACGCGCGCCCGCGAGCGCCTGGTCGTCACCGCGGTCGCGTCGGGCGAGGACGACGGCGACCAGCCCTCGCGCCTGCTCGACGAGCTGGGTGTCAGCGTGGAGGCGGTCGTGGGCCGGCCCGCCCGCACGCTGTCGCTGCCCGGCCTGGTCGCGGAGCTGCGCCGGACCGTGGCCGGCCCCGACGCCGGTGCGCCCCTCCGCGCGGCCGCCGCGCGGCGGCTGGCCCGGCTGGCGGGGGAGACCAGCGGTGGCCGGCCGCTGGTCCCGCTGGCCGACCCGTCGACGTGGTGGGGCACCCGCTCGGCCAGCAGGTCGGTGCAGGCGGTCCGCAACCCCGACCAGCCGGTGCCGGTCTCGGCCAGCATCGTCGACGCGCTCGACGTCTGCCCGACGCGGTGGTTCCTCGCCCGCGAGGCCGGCGGCGTGGCGCGCCAGCACCAGTCGGCCAACGTCGGTGAGATGGTGCACGCCCTCGCGCAGCGGGTGGCCGCCGGAGAGCTGCCGGTGGGGCCCGACGGGGTCGAGGTCCTCATGGGCCACGTCGAGAAGGTCTGGGACCGGCTGGAGTTCCGGACGCCCTGGGCCAAGGCGCGCGAGCTCGACCGGATCCGGATGGCCCTGGCCCGGTTCCTGGCCTGGCACCACGGGAACGCCCGGCAGGTCGTCGGGGTCGAGGCCGGCTTCCGGGCCGTCCTCGACCTGCCCGACGGCGAGACCGTCCGGCTCGACGGCTACGCCGACCGGATCGAGCTCGACGCCGACGGCCGCGTGGTCGTGGTCGACCTGAAGTCCGGCCGCACCAAGCCGTCGGACAAGTCGGTCCTCACCAACGTCCAGCTCGGCCTCTACCAGCTCGCCGTCGACCACGGTGCCGCCGACGAGCTTGCCCCCGGCGGCGCGGCCGGGGGAGCGGAGCTGGTCCAGCTGGGCCTGCCGGGCGAGGCCGGCACCGCGACGGTCCAGCACCAGCCGGTCCAGCCCGACGACGGCAGCGAGCGCGACGCCCTGCGCGGCCGGCTCCAGCGCGCTGCCTCGCTGCTGCGCACCGAGAACTTCCCCGCCGTGGCCGGCCAGCACTGCCGCGACTGCGACTTCGTCCCCCTCTGCCCGATCAGGAGCGCGGGCTCGGTGATCGGCTCATGAGGCCGCCCCGGCGCATCGAGACGCCGGCCGACCTGGCCGGCGCCATGGGCGTGCCCTGGCAGGCCAGCGAGCAGCAGTGGGCGGCGATCACCGCCCCGCTCGCGCCCGCGGTCGTCATCGCGGGCGCGGGCTCGGGCAAGACCACCCTCATGGCCGCCCGGGTCGTCTACCTGGTGCTCACCGGCGCGGTCCGGCCCGACGAGGTGCTCGGGCTGACCTTCACCACCAAGGCGGCCAGCGAGCTGCGTGCCCGGATCCGGCAGGCGCTCAACGACGCCGGGGCCCTCGACACCGGGGGTCCCGACGACCCCGACGCCGGGCCTGATGCGGAGGACGTGCTGGAGCCGACGGTGGCGACGTACAACGCCTACGCCGCCGGCCTGCTCACCGACCACGGGCTCCGGATCGGCCACGAGCCCGACACGCGCGTCATCACCGACGCCGCCCGCTACCAGCTGGGCGCGAGGGTGGTCGACCGCTACACGGGCGAGGTGGCCTTCCTCAGCGACCACCCGCAGACCGTCATCCAGAACCTCCTCGACCTCGACGGGGCCATGAGCGAGCACCTCGTGGGGCCCGACGACGTACGACGGGTCGACGCCGAGGCGCTGCGGGGCTTCCGGGCTGCCGCCGACGAGGAGCGCGCGGGCAAGAACCGCTCGACCTACGTCGAGGCCTGCGAGAAGGCCGCCAACGCGATCGAGCGGCGCGGCGAGCTGCTGGGGCTGGTGGACGGCTACCGGAGGATGAAGGCCGACCTGGGGCTCATGGACTTCTCCGACCAGATCGAGCTGGGGGCCCGGCTGGCCGAGGACCAGCCCGAGGTCGGCGTGGCCGAGCGCGGGAAGTTCAAGGTGGTGCTGCTCGACGAGTACCAGGACACCTCGGTGGCCCAGGCCACGATGCTCTCGCGGCTCTTCGGCGGGGGCCACGCGGTCACCGCCGTCGGTGACCCCAACCAGGCGATCTACGGCTGGCGCGGCGCGTCGGTGTCCAACATCCTCGGCTTCGCCGACACGTTCCCCGCCCGCGACGGCACGGTCCCGTCCTACCCGCTCACGGTCAACCGGCGCTCCGACCGCCGCATCCTCACCGTGGCCAACCACCTGGCCGCTCCGCTCTACGACGCGACGACCGCCGTCCGGCCGCTGGAGCCCAAGCCCGCGGCTGCCGAGGGGGTCGTCACCGCACGGGTGCTCGAGACGCAGCGCGAGGAGCTGGCCTGGCTCGCCCAGGCGGTGCACGAGGTGCACGGAGCGCCCGACACCGAGCGGTGGTCCGACATCGGTGTGCTCACCCGCGACAACGCCCACGCGGCGGAGGTCTTCGACTCGCTGACCGAGGCCGGCATCCCGGTGGAGATCGTGGGGCTCTCCGGCCTGCTGCGCCTGCCCGAGGTCGCCGAGGTCGTGGCGGTGCTCCACCTGCTCAAGGACGTCACGGCCAACGCCTCGCTCCTCACCCTGCTCACCGGCCCGCGCTGGGCGATCGGTCCGCGCGACCTCAAGCTGCTGGGAGACCGGGCCCGCGAGCTGGCGGGCGGTCGCGGACGCGGCGCGGCGCCGACGTCCATCGACGACCACCTCGTCGCCATCGCCGACGGCATCGACCCCGCCGAGATCGCCTGCCTCGACGACGCCCTGAACGACCCGGGCGAGGCGGCGTACTCAGCCGAGGCGCTGGAGCGGTTCGCCCTGCTCGCCGGCGAGCTCCGCGTGCTCCGCTCCCACGTCGGCGAGCCGCTGCTCGACATCGTCCGGCGGATCATCGACACCACCGGCGTCGACGTGGAGCTGGCCTCCGCCGTGACCCCGGCCGCGGCGGCCCGCCGCGACAACCTCGACCTCTTCGTCCGGGCCGTGGCCGACTTCCAGGCCGTCGACGGCGACGTCACCCTCGTGGCGCTGCTGGCCTACCTGACCGCCGAGGAGGAGGAGAGCAAGGGCCTCGAGGTCGTGGCGCCGTCCGCGGCCGACTCGGTCAAGCTCCTCACCGTCCACCGCGCCAAAGGTCTGGAGTGGTCGGCGGTGTTCCTGGTGGGGGTCTGCGTCGGCCGCTTCCCCAGCTCGCAGTCCCGCACCCTGTGGACCTCCTCGCCGGCCGTGCTGCCGGCGCCGCTGCGTGGTGACGCCGGTGACCTGCCGCAGCTGCGGGGCTACGACAAGGGAGCCCTGGAGGCCTACCGCGCGGACACCAAGAAGCACGAGGCCACCGAGGAGCTGCGGCTCGGGTACGTCGCCGTCACCCGCGCCGCCCACTGGCTCTCCGTCTCGTCGTTCTGCTGGAGCCCCCGGCTGACGCCGTTCGGGCCGTCGGACTACCAGCGCCAGGTCCGCGAGCTGCTCGAGGAGTGGGGCGAGCCGGTCGAGCACTGGCTCGACGCGCCGGTCAAGGGCGACCCCAACCCCTACGCCGCCGAGGACCCCTCGCGGCCCTGGCCGCCCACCGGGACCAGCGCGGAGACCCAGCGTCGGCTCGAGGCCGCCGCGATGGTCATCGCCGCCGACCCGCTGTCGGAGGACGACGACCTCGACGTGATCGACGGCGCCCGGGTCGCGGAGTGGGACGCCGAGGTGGAGCGGCTCCTGGCCGAGGCGGCCGCGGCGCGCAGCGCGGACATCGAGGTGCCGCTGCCGGGCGCCCTGTCGGCGACCGCGCTGCTCCGGCTGCAGAGCGACCCCGACGAGTTCGCCCGCGAGCTGGCCCGGCCGATGCCGCGCCCGCCGTCGCGGGCCGCGCGCTTCGGGACCGTCTTCCACGCCTGGGTCGAGGCCCGCTTCGGCCAGCAGCCCCTCCTCGACCCCGACGAGCTGCCCGGCCGCGCCGACACGGGCATCGGCGACGACGCCGACCTCGACGCGATCATCGCGTCCTTCGAGCAGGGCCCCTTCGCCGACCGCGTCCCGCACGCCGTCGAGGCGCCGTTCGCGCTGGTCCTGGCCGGCCAGGTCGTCCGCGGCCGGATCGACGCGGTCTACGACGAGCCCGCCGCCGACGGCAGCCGGGGGTTCCTGCTGGTCGACTGGAAGACCAACCGCGAGCAGGACGCCGACCCGCTCCAGCTCGCCCTCTACCGCCTGGCCTGGGCCGAGCTGCGCGGCGTACCGCTGGAGCACGTGCGGGCGGCGTTCCACTATGTGCGCAGCGGCACCACGGTCGAGCCGGAGGAGCTGCCCGACCGCGAGGCCCTCGAGGCGCTGCTCCGGGCCCGCGCCTGAGGCAGCGGTCAGCAGGCAACCTGGCGGGCGCGGTTCCGGGCGGGTCGGGGTTGCTGGCTGACCGCTGGGTGGGCTGGAGCCGGGGTGGCGGTCAGCAGGCAACCTGGCGGGCGCGGTGGTGGGCGGGTCGGGTTGCTGGCTGACCGCTGGGTGGGCTGGAGCCGGGGTGGCGGTCAGCAGGCAACCTGGCGGACCCGTTCTGAGCGGTTCCCGGTTGCTGGCTGACCGCTCGGTCGGCTGGAGCCGGGGTGGCGGTCAGCAGGCAACCTGACGGACCCCGTTCTGAGCGGGTCCCGGTTGCTGGCTGACCGCCCACCGGGTCAGGCGCTGACCGCGTCCCGCCGGCGCTCGAGCCAGGCCTCGACCCCGCGGGCGGCGACCCGGCCCGCGCGGTTGGCGCCGATGGTGCTGGCCGAGGGGCCGTAGCCGACGAGCTGGACCCGAGGGTCGGCGACCGCGGTGGTGCCGTCGAGCTGGATCCCGCCGTACGGCGAGCGCAGGTGCAGCGGCCCGAGGTGGCCGACGGCCGGGCGGAAGCCGGTGGCCCACAGGATCACGTCGGCCGGCCACAGCGTGCCGTCGGGCAGGCGCACGCCGTCCGGCTCCACGGCCGTGAACATCGGGTGCCGCTCGTAGGCGCCCAGCCGCTCGGCCTCGCGCTCCTGGTCCCGCAGGGCCAGGCCGGTGACGCTCACGACGCTGGCCGGCGGCAGACCGCGCCGGACGCGGTCCTCGACCAGCGCCACGACGGCCCGGCCCACCTCGGGGGTGAAGTCACCGGTGCGCCAGACCGGCTCGCGGCGCGTGACCCAGAGGGTGTCCTCGGCGACCGGCGCGATCTCACCGAGCAGCTGGACCGCCGAGGCCCCGCCGCCGACGACCACGACCCGGCGGTCGCGGAACGACCCGGGTCCGTCGTACTCGTGGGTGTGCAGCTGCCGGCCTGCGAACGACCCGGCGCCGGGGTAGGCCGGCACGAACGGCCGCGACCACGTCCCTGTCGCATTGACCACGGTCCGGGTCAGCCACGAGCGGTCGCCCGCACGCACCTCGAGCAGGCCGTCGGCGGCCTCGACCACCTCGTCCACGCGGACCGGCCGGACCACGGGCAGTCGGTGGCTGCGCTCGTAGTCGGCGAAGTAGGCGGGGATCACCTCGTTGGCCCGGCCCGTCTCCAGCGTCGGCGGCTCGGCGTCGGGCAGCGCCG
>CAZEPK010000143.1:7227-12295 GCA_964514085.1 uncultured Nocardioides sp. | reverse complement strand
GTCGACAACATCGCCTTCGGCCTCGAGGTCCGCGGCGAGGGCAAGGGCGACCGGCGCAACCGGGCCCAGGAGATGGTCGACCTGGTCGGGCTGTCGGGCTACGAGAACAACTTTCCCGACCAGCTCTCCGGTGGCATGCAGCAGCGGGTCGGCCTGGCCCGCGCCCTGGCCTCCGACCCCGACATCCTGATGTTCGACGAGCCGTTCTCGGCCCTGGACCCGCTCATCCGCCGCGACATGCAGGACGAGGTCATCCGCCTGCACCACGACGTGGGCAAGACGATGGTCTTCATCACCCACGACCTGGCCGAGGCCTTGAAGCTGGGCGACCGGATCCTCATCATGCGCGACGGCGAGATCGTCCAGATCGGCAGTCCGGACGAGGTGGTCGGCGCGCCCGCCGACGACTACGTCAAGGACTTCACCAGCGACGTGCCGAAGTCGCACGTGCTGACCCTGAAGTGGGTGATGCGCGAGGCGGTGGACGGATCGGTCCCCGTCGACGGCCCGGTGCTGCAGCAGGACCAGATCGTCCGCGACGCCGCCCGGATCGTGCTCAACCACGGTGGCCCGTGCCGCGTCGTGGACGGCGACCGGACCGTGGGCGTCGTCGACGACCAGGACATCCTCCGGGTCGTGGTCGCAGAAGAAGCCACCTCGTGACCACGGCCGAGGCACCTCCCAAGGAGACCGCCACCGCGATCACCAAGGAGCAGCTGCCCTACGTCGACTCGCGCAAGCCGCGCCAGACCCGCCTGAAGCTGGCGGGGATCCTGGTCCTGTGGGTGGTGGGCTACCTCGCGCTCAAGGGCGAGATGACCAAGGCCCTGGGCCTCCAGGACACCAACGGGCTGCACCGCAAGCTCAACGACGCACGCGACTGGGTCCAGCTCGAGGGCAAGGACAACTGGTTCTTCGGTGGTGTCCTCGGCTCGATCGGCGACGCGCTGAGCTCGGTGGCCGAGCAGCTCCAGACGATCATCAGCATCCCGAACTTCCCGGACCCGATCCCGGTGATCGGCTGGCTCGGGGTCGTGGCCATCGCGGCCTGGGTCACCTTCGTCTTCGCCGGGCTCCGCTCGACGGTCCTGGTCACCCTGTCGATGCTGTTCTTCGGGGCGGTCGGGCTCTGGTCGTTCAGCATGGACCTGCTGATCATCACGCTGCTCTCGGTGGCGATCTGCATCGTCATCGGCATCCCGATCGGGGTCGCGATGGCGCGCAGCAAGGCCGTGTCGACGGTCATCACGCCGGTCCTCGACGTCATGCAGACCTTCCCGCCGTTCTGCTACCTCGCGCCGTTCGCCCTGTTCTTCGGCATCGGCCCGTCCACGGCCGTGGTGCTGACCCTGATCTACGCGCTGCCGCCGCTGGTCCGCATCACCGAGCACGGCATCCGGTCGGTGCCGGACACCACCGTGGAGGCGGCCCGGTCGATGGGTCTGACCGGGGGCCAGATGCTGCGGCAGGTCCAGCTGCCGATGGCCAAGCGCACCATCGTGGTCGGCATCAACCAGTCGATGATGGCGGCGCTGTCGATGGCGACGATCGCGGCCCTGGTCAACGGACCCGGCCTCGGCAAGCCGGTCGTGTCGGCCCTGCAGATCCTCAACGTGGGTGCGGCCTCGGTCGCGGGCATCTGCATCGTGGTGATGGCGATCATGCTCGACCGCACCACCACCGCGGCCAGCGAGCGCTCCGGCAGGAGCACGGTCGGCTCGGCCAGCGGGATGGGCGTGATGCTCACCGGCGTGGTGCTCGAGCGCCTGCCGCGTTGGGCGACGGAGGACGCCGGCCGCGGGCAGCGGCTGCCGCGCTTGACCTCGTCCGGGCGGTGGCTCCTGCAGGGACTGCTGCTGATCCCGGTGGCGCTCTGCGTCTACCTCTCCCGCTACCAGCTCCGCTACGCGATCTTCCCCGACGTGTCGGGGACGCCGGTGCTGAAGTACGTCAGCGGGCCCTACCTGACCGCGAAGATCAACGACTTCACCGACTGGTTCGTGGGCCACGTCGACACCTTCACCATCGCGCTGAAGAACCACGTCACCTCGTGGCTGATCAACCCGCTGCAGGACCTGATGGCGCAGTCCCCCTGGTGGGTGATGGCGCTGGTCCTCCTGGCGCTGGCCTACGTGCTGGGCGGCTGGCGGCCCACCGCGATCACGGTGGTGTGCGAGGGGATCATCCTCTACACCGGGCTCTGGAACGACACCATGGTCACCCTGGCCATGACCGTGCTCGCCACGGTGCTCGTGATGGTCATCGCGGTCCTGCTGGGCGTGGCCATGGGCCGCAGCCGCGGCGCCGACACCGCGATCCGGCCGTTCCTCGACGCGTTCCAGGTGATCCCGCCCTTCGTCTACCTCGTCCCGGCCCTCGCCCTCTTCGGGCCCACCCGCTTCACGGCGATCATGGCCGCGGTGGCCTACGCCGTGCCCATCGCCACCAAGCTGGTCGCGGACGGCATCCGGGGCGTGGCTCCGACCACGGTCGAGGCGGCCCGGGCCAGCGGCATCACGCGGTTCCAGATGATCTCCAAGGTCCAGCTGCCCATGGCCCGCGCCTCGCTGGTGCTGGCCACCAACCAGGGCCTGCTCTACGTGCTCTCGATGGTGGTCATCGGCGGCATGGTCGGCGGCGGCAGCCTGGGCTACATCGTGGTCTCCGGCTTCAGCCAGGACCAGCTGTTCGGCAAGGGGCTGGCCGCCGGTGTGGCGATCGCGGCCCTCGGCGTGATGCTCGACCGGATCGCGCGGTACGCCGCGGCCCGGGCCGGCACGTGAGGCACCACCAGACTTCCTCCGCGGCAGGCGCGGAGGGGATGAAGGAGAGAACACCTATGGCACGACGACTACGCCGTACCCGGCTGGTTGCACTCGCTGCGGTCGTGGGTCTCGGCCTCACCGCCTGTGGGGGAAGCGACATCAAGGACGACAAGGCCGGAGGGTCTGGAGACACCGGGGGCAAGGACTGCGGCGACCTCAACATCGCGGTCAACCCGTGGACCGGCTACGTCTCCAACGCCCACGTCATCGGCGAGGTCGCCAAGACGCAGCTCGGCTGCAACGTCAGCTACCCCGAGGTCAAGGAGGAGGTCGGCTGGCAGGGCATGGCCGACGGCTCCATCGACACCATCGTGGAGAACTGGGGGCACCCCGACCTGGTCTCGAAGTACATCGACGACCAGAAGAGCGTGCAGGACGCCGGCCCGACCGGCGGCCAGGGGATCATCGGCTGGTACGTGCCGCCGTGGATGGCCGAGGAGTACCCGGACATCACCGACTGGAACAACCTGAACAAGTACGCCGACCTGTTCAAGACCTCCGAGTCCGGCGACCAGGGCCAGCTGCTCGACGGTGACCCCTCCTACGTCACCAACGACGAGGCGCTGGTCAAGAACCTCGACCTCAACTACAAGGTGGTGGTCGGCGGCAGCGAGGCGGCCCTCATCCAGAGCTTCAAGTCGGCGGAGGAGAACAAGACCCCGCTGCTGGCCTACTTCTACGAGCCGCAGTGGTTCTTCTCGCAGATGAAGCTGGTGCACATCGACCTGCCGCCCTACACCGACGGCTGCGACGCCGACGCGGCCAAGGTCGCGTGCGACTACCCGCCGTACACGCTCAACAAGCTGATCTCGACCAAGTTCGCCGACTCCGGCTCGCCGGCCGTCGACCTGGTCAAGAACTTCACGTGGACCAACGACGACCAGAACATCGTCTCGGCCTACATCGCGGACGACGGGATGTCTCCCGACGACGCGGCCGACAAGTGGATCGCCGACAACCAGGACAAGGTCGACGCCTGGCTCGGCAAGTAGCCGGCTGAGCGCTCGCTGAACGCCGACTGACGGCAGCACGCACCACGCCACCGTGCCGGTCGAGGGGACACCTTGACCGGCACGGCGGCGGGCCTCACACTGAATGCTGTTCCCTATAGCGCACAACTGTGCGTGATACGCAACAAGGAGTTCTCGTGGCAGACGTCCCCACCCAGGCCCGGTGCGTGGTCATCGGCGCCGGCATCGTCGGCAACAGCCTGGTCCACCACCTGGCCGAGCTCGGCTGGACCGACATCGTCCAGATCGACAAGGGACCGCTGCCCAACCCGGGCGGCTCGACGGGTCACGCCTCGAACTTCATCTTCCTGACCGACCACTCGCGCGAGATCACCGACCTCACGCTCGACTCGGTCGCGCAGTACCGCGAGATGGGCGTCCTCATCGAGCCCGGCGGCTTCGAGGTGGCCCGCACCGAGGAGCGCATGGAGGAGCTGCGGCGCCGGATGTCCTCGGCCAAGGCCTGGGGCATCGAGGGCGAGCTGGTCAGCCCCGAGTTCGTCCAGGAGAAGGTGCCCTTCCTCGACAAGGACCAGATCATCGGCGCCTTCTGGCAGCCGAAGGTCGGTGTCGTCGACTCCCTGCGTGCCGGCACCATCATGCGCGAGCGCGCGCTGGCCAAGGGCGTGCTCACCGTCGTCCCGAACGTCGAGGTGACCGACCTCGAGGTCGAGGACGGCCGCATCAAGCGCGTCGTGACCACCGGCGGCACCATCGAGGCCGAGACCGTGGTCATCGCCTGCGGCGTGTGGAGCCCCAAGATCGCCGACATGGCCGGCGTGAGCCTGCCGCTGGTGCCGGCCGTGCACCAGATGATCAGCGTCGGCCCGTGCCCGCAGCTGGCCGAGACCGAGGGTGAGATCACCTTCCCCATCGTCCGCGACATGGACACCTTCTGCTACGAGCGCCAGCACGGCGCCGACATGGAGGTCGGCTCCTACGCGCACCGCGCGATCCTCATGGAGCCCGAGGACATCCCCTCGATCGAGCAGTCCAAGCTCAGCCCCACCGAGCTGCCCTTCACCTCCGACGACTTCGACCCCCAGCTCGAGCAGGCCTACGAGCTGATGCCCGAGCTGCTCGGTGCCGAGGGCGCCGAGATGCGCTACGCCATCAACGGCCTGCTCTCCCTGACCTGCGACGGCCTGCCGATCCTGGGCGAGAGCGAGGTGGGCGGCCTCTGGACCGCCGCCGCGGTCTGGATCAAGGAGGGCCCGGGCGTGGGCCGCGCGG
>CAZEPK010000143.1:0-7217 GCA_964514085.1 uncultured Nocardioides sp. | reverse complement strand
GAGTGGATGACCCAGGGCTGGAGCGAGATCGACGTCAGCCACAGCGACATCGCCCGCTTCCACGAGCACCAGAAGCGCCGCGAGCACACCCGCCTGCGCACCACCGAGTCGTTCATCAAGACCTACGGCATCGTCCACCCGGCCGAGCAGTACGAGTCCGACCGCAACCAGCGGCTCTCCCCGATGCACGACTCCCAGCAGAAGCTCGGCGCGTTCTTCTTCGAGACCGCCGGCTGGGAGCGGCCGCACTGGTACGAGTCCAACGCCGGCCTGCTCGAGCAGTACGGCGACGCGGTGATGCCGCGCGAGCACGAGTGGGACTCGCGCTGGTGGAGCCCGATCATCAACGCCGAGCACCTGCGGATGCGCGAGGCCGCGGGCGTCATCGACCTCACGGCGTTCCAGATCTTCGACATCGAGGGTGCCGGTGCGCTGGCCAGCGTGCAGCGCACCTGCGTCGCGCAGTGCGACGTGGCGGTCGGCAAGGTCATCTACACCCCGGTGCTCGACGCCAACGGCGGCTTCCGCTCCGACCTGACCGTGATGCGGCTCGGCGAGGACCACTTCCGCGTGGTCACCGGCGGCGCCCACGGCCCGGCCGACCGCAAGTGGTTCTCCGACCACCTGGTCGACGGCGCGGTGCTGACCGAGAAGACCGACGACGTCTCCACCATCGGCCTCTGGGGCCCGAAGGCCCGCGACATCCTGGCCTCGCTCAGCGACGCCGACGTCTCCGACGAGGGCTTCGGCTTCCTCACCTGCCGCGAGATCACCGTGGCCGGCGTGCCGGTGCTGGCCTCGCGGATCTCCTACGTCGGTGAGCTCGGCTGGGAGCTCTACGTCGCCATGGGCGACGCGGCCCAGCTGTGGGAGGCGCTGCTCGACACCGGTGACAGCCACGGCACGGTGCCGGTCGGCATCGGCGTCTACGGCACCACCGGCCGCATCGAGAAGGGCTACCGCGCCTACGGCTACGAGCTCGACGGCGAGCGCACCATCGTCGAGGCGGCCATGCAGCGGCCCAGGGTCAAGGCGGCGGACTTCACCGGCAAGGAGCGCTACCTCGCGCAGCGCGAGGAAACACCCAAGACCGTGCTGTGCACGCTCACGGTCGAGGACCACACCTCGGCCTCTGGCGTGAAGCGCTACATGCTCGGCGGCGAGCCGATCCTGACCCGCGACGGCGGCACCCTCACCGACGGCCACGGCCACCACCCCTACGTGACGACTGCCGGCTCGGCGCCGTCGCTGGGCAAGCACGTGCTGCTGGCCTACCTGCCGCCGGAGGCCGCCGTCATCGGCAACGAGCTCGCCGTGTCCTACATGGAGGAGCTCTACCCGGTCGTGGTCGGCTCGGTCGACGCGACGCCGCTGCTGGACCCGGCCAACGACAGGATGAGGTAGGTCGCGCGATGGCCAACGTGCTGGTGTGCGTGAAGCGGGTCCCGGACTCCTCGTCCGAGGTCGTGCTCACCGACGACGCGCAGGCGGTCGACGGCCGGTTCGCGGGCTTCACGATGAGCCCGCACGAGGAGTGTGCGGTGGAGCTGGCCGTGCAGGTCACCTCGGCCACCGGCGGCCAGGCCTCGGTGCTCACCCTCGGCGACGCCGACGCGGTCGAGCAGCTGCGCACCGCCCTGGCGGTGGGCGCCACCGCGGCCACCCTGGTCCAGGCGGACCCGACCTCCTTCGGTCCCGCCGACATCGCCCGGGAGATCGCGGCCGTCATACGAGCGCACGAGGCCGAGGGCACCGCCCACGACCTGGTGCTGCTCGGTAACGACGCCGCGGACAGCGGCGACTTCCAGGTCGGCATCCGGCTGGCCTACGAGCTCGGCCGCCCCGTGGTCAACGGCGCGCGCGTGGTCTCCGTCGAGGGCGACGAGGTCGTGGCCCGCGGCGAGGGCCCGGAGGGCACCGAGACCTACCGCGTGCCGCTGCCCGCGGTCGTCACCGTGCGCGAGGGCGGCGTGGAGCCGCGCTACCCGAGCGTCCCGGGCCGGATGAAGGCCAAGAAGGTGCAGGTCGAGGAGCGCACGGCCTCCGCCGAGCCGAGCGGCTCGAAGCGGGTGCGGATGACGCTCCCGCCGCCGGTGCCGTCGAACGTGCAGATCCTCGGCGAGGGCGCCGCCGCGGCGCCCGCCGTGGTGGACATCCTGGAGGAGCTGGGGGTGCTGGGCCGATGATCCTGACCCTGGTGGAGAAGGAGCTCGACGGCTCGGCCGCCGAGACCTCCCTGGAGGCGCTGACCTTCGCCCGCAAGCTGTCCGCCGTGGGCGGCGGCGTGCCCTACGACGCGCTGGTGTTCGGCGAGGTCGGCGACGACCTCCGCAAGGAGCTCGCGGCCTACGGCGCCCGCACCGTCTACGTGGCCACCGGCGAGGGCGTCTCGGCCTACTCCGGCGCCGGCTGGGCCTCCGCGATCCTCTCGGTCCGCGCGCAGTCCAAGGCCGTCGTGGTCATGGCCGCCGGGTCCGACCGCGGCATGGAGCTGATGGCCCACGTGGCCGCCCGGGCCGGGGTGGCCATGGCCGCCAATGTCCTGACCTTCGACGGGCTCTCGCCGTTCACCGTGACCCGCCAGGTGGTGGGCGGCGCCGCGCTCGAGGAGATGGTGCTCGACCAGCGGCCGGCCGTGTTCACCGTGGCCGGGCACGCGGTCGAGCCGGCCCCGGCCGAGGTGCCGGGCGCGGCCGACGTGGTCGAGGTGTCGCCGGAGATCGCGGCCGAGGACCTGCGGGCGCGGGTGGCCTCGGTGGAGAAGCTCGAGGCCGAGGAGGGCAGCGGGCTCAAGTCGGCCCGCGTCGTGGTCGGCGCCGGGCGCGGTGCCGGAGGACCCGACGGGTTCGCCGACATCGAGGAGCTCACCTCGCTGCTCGGTGCGGCCCTGGGCGTCTCGCGTGTGGTCACCGCCGCCGGCTGGCGGCCCCACCACGAGCAGGTCGGCCAGACCGGCACGCGCATCTCGCCGGAGCTCTACATCCCCTGCGGCATCAGCGGCGCCATCCAGCACTGGGCCGGCTGCTCGTCGGCCAAGACCATCCTGGCGATCAACACCGACGCCGAGGCGCCGATGGTGACCCGGGCGACGTACGCCGTCATCGGTGACCTGCACGAGGTGGTCCCGGGGATCAACGAAGAGATCCGGCGCCGCCGCGGCTGACCTACCCTTGGCACAGGGAGGGCAGCGGATGACGCACCACGCGGTACGACGCGCGCTCGCGGCGAGCGCCGCGGTCGCCGTCCTCGCGCTGTCCGCCGGCTGCCAGGGCAGCGACGCGTCGGGCGAGCGCGACCGCCCGTCCGGCCCCGTCGTGGGCGGCGGGACCACCGCCGCTGCCACTGCCGAGCAGGACCACACCGTCCCCGCCCCCGGCCCGCGTGGTGCCGGCGTGCTGGCGCCGGCCGACATCCTCATCGTGGGCGCCAAGGCGCTCGACCCGGACACGGTCGCCGCGGTCGAGGAGATCAAGCACGTGACGGCGATGCAGTTCTCGCTGTCCGAGCCGGTCATCGAGAACGAGGCGCTCACCGTGGCCGCCGTCGACCCGGGCGCCTACCGCAGCTTCACGCCGCCGAAGTACGCCGACTTCCAGGACGCCTGGGACCGCGTGGCCGGCGGCGAGCTGGCGCTCAAGGAGCGGCTCAAGGACAAGCTCACCACCGACGGCGACGGCTACCTCCGCCTCGGCGGCGCGACGGACGCGCCGTCGGTGCACGTCGGCGCCTACGTCCAGCAGCAGCCGCTCATCGACGCCGTGGTCAACCAGACCTGGGTCCAGACGCTGGGCATGGTGGCCGACAACGCGCTGCTGGTCCGCACGGGTGCCTCGGCCCCGCCGGTGGTGGCCAAGAAGCTGGAGCGGATGTTCGGCGACACCGCCTCGGTCACCCTGGTCGACAAGGCCACCCGCATCGGGCTGCAGCCCGGCGCCGCCCAGATCGCCGTGGTCACCGGCACCGTGGCCGAGGCCGTCGGCGTCTACCGCTACACCGTGCTCGGCGGCGGCCGCATCGCGCCGGACGCCGACTGGGTGCGCGAGCACATCACCACCGAGGTGGTCCCGCTGCTCGGCTCGGTCACCTGCAACAAGGTGGTCTTCACCCCGCTCAAGGCGGCGCTCCAGGACATCCACGACCAGGGCCTCGACGACAAGATCCACCCCGACCAGTTCGCCGGGTGCTACTACCCGCGGTTCATCGCTGGCACCTCGACGCTGTCCAACCACGCCTTCGGCCTGGCCCTCGACATCAACGCCGTGGAGAACCAGCGCGGCACCGCCGGGCTCATCGACCGCGGCGTGGTGGCCATCTTCCAGAAGTGGGGCTTCACCTGGGGTGGCGACTGGCGCTACACCGACCCCATGCACTTCGAGCTCAACAGCATCCGCACGCCGCAGCTGGAGTCGGCTAAGAAGAAGTAGCCGGGTCGCTCAGGGCATCCGGCAGGCGGCGGTGCCGCCCGGCAGCTTGTAGCGGTAGCGCGCGACCAGCCGGTAGCCCACGGCCGCCAGCGGGCGGACCGGCGGCAGGTCGATGAGCCGACCCAGCACGGCGTACGCCGGACCGCAGCTGCGCAGGGCCGCCGCGACCGCGCGGGCACCGCGGCGCTTGCCGCCGGACTCGAGCCAGTAGGCCGCCGAGGCGACCTCCTCCTCGGTGAGCCCCGCCGCCGCGAGGTCCAGCCCCTGCCAGGGGACCACCTCGCAGTCGCCGTGCTCCCGGAGCCACTCGGCGGTGACGGTGCAGAAGCCGCAGTCGGCGTCGTAGACGAGCGTGCCGGTGCTCGTCGTGGTGGCCATGGCTCCAGCGTAGGCCGGGCTCAAGTGGGGTGGTTCCACGCCTGTGCCGGCGCTCGTGGGCCGCAAGGATCGAGGACATGATCTGGCAGACCGCTCCCGACCTGGCCCTCCTCAACGAGCTCGGCTCCGGCTGCGCCGTCGGGCACCTCGGCATCGAGTTCACCGAGGTGGGGGAGGACCACTTGGTCGCGCGGATGCCGGTCGACAGCCGGACCCGCCAGCCCTTCGGGATCCTGCACGGCGGCGCCTCGGTGCTCCTGGCCGAGAGCCTGGTCAGCTACGCCGCCACGCTGGTGGCCGCGCCGGGCAAGGCCTGCGTGGGCATGGAGATCAACGCCAACCACCTGCGGCCGGTCTCCTCGGGCTCGGTCACCGGCACCGCCCGGCCGATCTCGTCGGGGCGCCGCAGCCAGGTCTGGGAGGTCCGGATCCTCGACGACGAGGACCGGCTGGTCTGCATCTCGCGGTGCACGATCGCGGTGGTCGACGCGGCCTGAGGTCGGCGGCTACCCCAGCAGGCGGGCGCCGGCCTCGTCGCCGACGAGCGCGTCGCCGACCACGGTGCGCCAGTAGAGCACCCGCTGGCCGTCGCGGCGCGACTGCAGCAGCCCGGACGACGCCATCACCGTGAGGTGCTCGCTCGCCGTGCTGATGGAGAGCCCGGACGACTGGGCCAGGCTGGTGGTCGAGCGCGGCACGTCGAGGGACTCCAGGATCATGGCCCGGGACCGGCCGATGAGGTCGGGCAGCCCGGCCGGCGCCTGGCGGCCCGGCTGCTGCCAGACCCGGCCGGCCCCGCGGGCGCCGTACGACACGACGGCGGAGCCGGGCCGGGTGTCGCAGGCGACCCAGGGCCAGCGGAACACCGACGGCACCAGCCAGATGCCACGGCCGGCGGCGCTGGTGGTGGCGTCGGTGCAGCGCAGGTCGACCCGCAGCAGGCCGTCGCGGAAGGTCAGGTCGCGGTGGAGCGCGGGCATGACCGCGGCCAGGCCGTCGGCGGCCAGGGCCGACTGGTGGTGCGCGATGTCGGCACGCTGGATGGCCTCGATCCGGTCCCAGAGCGGCTCGAGCACCTCGGCCCACCAGCCCTGCAGGGCGTCGGCGGTGCGGTCGAGGTAGTCCTGCGGCGAGAGGGCGGCCGCGCGCGACTCGGGCGCGAGGTGGCGGAGCTGCTCGAGGTCGGCCGCGGCCACGGCCAGGTCGGTGCGCCGCACGGCCTCGAGCTGCTCCAGCGGGTGCCCGGGCCGGGCGGTCGGCGCGGGCGCGAAGACGTCGGGCAGCCAGGCGGCATCGCCGGCCAGGGTGAAGAGGTGGTCGAGGTCGAAGTCGGGCCGCTTGGGCACCAGCCGGCGCAGCCGCTGGTGGAGGAGGTGGTGGCGCTGGAAGACCACGGCGTGCAGGCTCGCCGCCGTCTCCCAGACGGCGTCCGTCGTGAAGCGGACCTTCGCCAGGTCCGCGACGTCCACGCCGATCTCGATCATCGGCTCAGTGTGGAGCAGCGGCGGACCGCCGGGAAGGTTCGGCGGGGACCGAAGGGCTCGGCCCACCCGGGTCGATAGCCTCGCCGTCATGCGTGCGGTCCAGGTCGTCGAGCCCAGCGGTCCCGAGCACCTCGAGCTGCGGGAGGTGCCCGAGCCGACGCCGGGTCCCGACGACGTCCTGGTCGAGGTGCACGCGGTCGGCGTCTCCTTCCCCGACCTGCTGCTGAGCCGGGGCGAGTACCAACTCAAGCCCGAGCCGCCGTTCGCCCTGGGTGTCGACTTCGCGGGCGTCGTGGTGTCCGGCCCGGGCTACGAGCCGGGGCAGCGGGTGGCCGGCGTCGGTCCCTACGGCAACGCCGCCGAGCTCGTGGCCAGCCCGGCCATCTCCACCTTCCCGCTGCCGGACACGCTCTCCTTCGAGGAGGGCGCGGCGCTGCCGATGAACTACCTCACCGCGCAGTTCGCGCTGGCCGAGCGGGGCGACATCAAGGCCGGCGAGACCGTCCTGGTCCACGGCGCGGCCGGCGGCGTCGGGACGGCGACCCTCCAGGTGGCCAAGGGGTACGGCGCCCGCACCATCGCCGTGGTCAGCACCGAGGAGAAGGGCGAGGTGGCGCGCGCGGCCGGCGCCGACGAGGTGGTGCTGCTCGACGGCTTCAGGGACGCGGTCGCGACTCTCACCGGCGGCCAGGGCGTGGACATCGTGATGGACGTGGTGGGCGGCGACGTCTTCACCGACTCGCTGCGCTCGCTGGCCGCCCAGGGCCGGCTGCTGGTCGTCGGCTTCGCCGCCGGCCAGGGCATCCCGGAGGTGAAGGTCAACCGCCTGCTGCTCAACAACGTCGACGTGCGCGGCGTGGGCTGGGGCGCCTACGCCATGGTCCGCCCCGGCTACATGCAGGAGCAGTGGCAGGCCCTGGTCCCGATGATC
>CAZEPK010000142.1:0-12314 GCA_964514085.1 uncultured Nocardioides sp. | reverse complement strand
GAGGTGCTGGTCCGTGGCCGCCGGCGTCCCCTGGTCGGCCGGATCTCGATGGACATGGCGGTCGTGGACCTGGGGCCCGAGGGTGCCGAGGCCGGCGAGCTGGTCACCGTGTTCGGCCCGGGCCACGACGGCGAGCCGACCACCGCGGAGTGGGCGGCCTGGTCGGACACCCTCGAGCACGAGGTCGTCACCGGTCTGGGGCACCGCCTGCTGCGGTCGGCCCGGTGAGCGCCCGCACCCGGGTCGCCGTCATCGGCGGCGGCCAGAACAGCGAGCACGAGGTGTCCCTGGCCTCGGCGGCCGCGGTGGCGCGGGCGCTGGACCCCGCGGCGTACGACGTGGTCCGGCTGACCATCGCGCGCGACGGCGGGTGGTGCGACGGCGGCAGCCGGCCGATCGGGCTGGCCGCGGCGGTGGAGCTGCTGCGCGGCTGCGGCGTGGCCGTGCCGGTGCTGCACGGACCGCGCGGCGAGGACGGCACGCTCGCTGCGCTGTGCGACCTGGCCGGCGTGCCCCTGGTGGGCTCGGGCGTCCGGGCCGGGGCGCTGGCCATGGACAAGTGGGCCACCAAGCTGGTGGCCGGCGCGCTGGGCATCGGTGTGGCGCCCGGCGTGCTGCTGCGGCCGGCCAGCGCGGGGGCGTACGGCTTCACCCACCCGGTCGTGGTCAAGCCGGTCGCCGCGGGCTCCAGCCACGGCGTCACGCTGGTGCGCGACGCGGCCGCGCTGCCCGCTGCCCTGGCGGCGGCCTTCGCCCTCGACGACCGCGTGCTGGTCGAGGACGTCGTCGTCGGCCGCGAGGTGGACCTCGCGGTGCTGGGCCGCCCCGGCGGGGCCCGGGTGGTGGCCCCCAGCCTGGAGATCGTGGTCGAGGGCGTCTTCGACGCCACGACGAAGTACGACGGCACCGCCGACTTCCGGATCCCGGCCGTCCTCACCGACGCCGAGCGCACCGGCCTGGAGCACGCCGCCGTGGCGATGTACGACGCCCTGGGCTGCGCCGGCGTGGCCCGTGTCGACTTCTTCCTCACCGCCGAGGGGCCGGTGCTCAACGAGGTCAACACCATGCCCGGCTTCACCGAGGAGTCGCAGGTCCCGAAGATGTTCGCCGCGGCGGGCACGTCGTACGCCGCGCTGCTCGACCTGCTGGTCCGGGACGCCTTGCTGGTCGCGTGAGTGGTTCCATGTCGGGCATGAACGACCGCACCCGCGACGTCGCGCCCGACGTCCTCGTTGGAGTCGCGGTCCTCGTCGTCGGCGCGCTGGAGATCTGGACCCAGATCCCGCCGGGTGGCGGCCGCACCGCCGCGGCGACCGTGGTGGTGGCCTTCGCGCTGGCCTGCGGGCTGAGCCGGCGCTCGCCGTTCGGCGCGCTGGTGGTGGTGTGGGCGACCTGCACCCTGCAGCTCATGTCGGGCACCCCGGTGCTGGCCGTCGAGTTCGCGGTGGCGGTCGTCGCGTTCGGGTGCGCGCGGTGGGGCCACCCGGTCACCGTGCTCCTGAGCGGCCTGTCGATCCCGGCCGCCGCCTTCGTCGGCTTCTACGTCGCGCACCAGGAGTCGCCCGGGGTCCTGCGCGGGCTCTCGCTGTTCCGGGAGGTGAGGGACAACGCCTACCGCTTCAGCGACACGCTGATGGTGGGCGCCACCATCCTCGGGCTGCTCATCCTGGCGGTGCCGTGGCTGGCCGGGCTGGTGCTGCGCGCGACCGCGAGGGCCCGCCGCTCGGAGGTGCAGACCGAGCAGGCCGAGGCCGACGCGGCCCGCGCCCAGCGGGAGACCGAGCAGGCGCTGGAGATCGCCCGGCTCCAGGAGGACCAGGCCCGGCTGGCCCGGGACGTGCACGACGTCGTCGGCCACTCGCTGGCTGTGATCCTGGCGCAGGCGGAGTCCGGCCAGTACCTCTCGGACGAGGAGCCGGAGACGTTGAAGGCGACCCTCGCGAAGATCGCCGGCTCGGCCCGGTCCTCGCTGCAGGACGTCCGCCAGGTGCTGGCGCCGCCGGGCGAGGCCGCGCCGGCGTCGAGCGGGGCCTTCGAGGGGCTGCTGGAGGGCGTCCGCGCGAGCGGGACCGAGGTGCGAGCGACCGAGATCGGGTCGGCGCGGTCACTGCCGCCCGAGCTCGACGTGGCCGCCCACCGGGTCGTGCAGGAGATGCTCACCAACGCGATCAAGCACGGTCGACGGGACCGGCCGGTCCAGGTCGAGCGGCACTGGCCCGAGGGGGCGTGGGACCGGGACCTCCGCATCGAGGTGCGCAACGTGGCCGAGTACGCCGACGAGGAGACCCAGCCGCTGCAGCAGGTGTCCGGGCCGCCGGGTCAGGGGCTCGACGGGATGCGGCGCCGGCTCGAGGCGGTGGGCGGGCGGCTCGACGTGCGCCGCCGCGACGAGGACGGCGAGCCGACCTTCACCGCGACCGCCTGGGTGCCGGTGAGCGGCCGGTGAGCGACCCCGTGAGCGACCAGGTGAGCGACCAGGTGAGCGACCCGGTGAGCCCGGCTCCCGACATCACGGTCCTGCTGGTCGACGACCAGGACCTGTTCCGCGAGGGCGTCCGGGTGATCGTCGACGCGCAGGAGGGCATGCGGGTCGTGGGCGCGGCCGGCGACGGCTTCCAGGCGGTCCGCCTGGTGGACGAGCTGGCCCCCGACGTGGTGCTGATGGACATCCGCATGCCGGAGATGGACGGCGTGGAGGCCACCCGCCAGATCTTCGCCCCCGAGCGGGTGGCCGCACGCGCGAAGCCCGTCCGGGTCGTCGTGCTCACCACCTTCAACCTCGACGACCGGGCGGCCACCGCCATCCGCCACGGCGCCAGCGGCTTCCTGCTCAAGGACACCACGCCGGTGATGCTGCGCGACGCGATCCGCACCGTGCACTCCGGCAACGCGGTGCTCGCACCCACCGACCTCTCGACCCTGCTGGACAGCCAGTTCCGCGAGCCCGCGCCCACCCCCGCGGCGTACCTCTCGCTGACCGACAAGGAGCGCGAGGTCTTCGACGCCGTGGCCCTGGGCCTGTCCAACACCGAGATCGCGGCGCGGGTCTTCGCCAGCGAGTCGACGGTCAAGACCCACGTCGGCGCGATCCTCCGCAAGCTGACGCTCCGCGACCGCGTGCAGATCGTGGTCTTCGCCCACGAGCACGGACTCGTAGCCTGAACCCATGGCCCTCCTCCGCGACCTGACCGACGACGAGGCGCGCGAGGCGCTGGTCCTGAAGTGGGGGCTCACCGAGCCCGGGGTGCTGCCGGCCTGGGTGGCCGAGATGGACTACGCCGTGGCCGAGCCGGTGGTCACCGCCCTGCACGCCGCCGTGGACCGAGGGGTGCTGGGTTACCCCGAGTTCGTCCGCGCCGGCGGCCGGCTGGGCGAGGCGTACGCCGCCTTCGCGCAGCGCCACTACGGCGAGACCGTGCCGCCCGACCGGGTGCTGCCGACCGCGGACGTCACCGTCGGTGTGCGCATCGCCCTCGACGTGCTGAGCGAGCGGGCGCCGATGGTGCTGCCGCTGCCGGCCTACGACCCGCAGCACGGTCTGGGCCCCATCACGGGGCTGGAGCAGTGGGACCTCCCGGTCGACCCCGACGGTGACCGGTACGCCGTGGACCTCGACGCGCTCGACGACCTGTTCCGCCGGGGGGCCCGGACCCTGCTGCTCACCCAGCCGCACAACCCCGGCGGGCACGTGCACACCCGCGCGGAGCTCGAGGGCATCCGCGACGTGGTGGTGAGGCACGGCGCCCGCGTGGTCAGCGACGAGATCCACGCACCGCTGGTGCTGCCGGGTGCGGAGCACGTGCCCTACCTGTCCCTCGAGGGGACCGCCGACCACGCCGTCGCCGTGGTCTCGGCCTCCAAGGCGTTCAACATCCCCGGCCTCAAGTGCGCGCAGATCGTCACCGGCGACGACGCCACCCGCGACCGGCTGGTCGACCTCCCCATGGCGCAGAACGAGTCGTGGGGATCCCTGGGGGTCGTCGGCTCCATCGCGGCGTACGACGAGGGCGACCCGTGGCTGGCCGAGCTCGTCGAGCGCCTGGACCAGCAGCGCACGCTGCTCGGGCGGCTCCTGGCCGAGCACCTGCCGCAGGCCCGGATGCGCCCGCTCGAGGCGACCTACCTGGTCTGGCTGGACCTCCGCGCGTACGGCCACGACGAGCCGGCCGATGTCATCCTCGGCGGTGGCGTGCGGGTCTCGCCCGGGCAGGCGTACTGGCCGGGGCTGGCCGGCCACGTCCGGCTCAACATCGCCACCTCGCCGGAGCGCCTCACCGAGATCGTCCGCCGGATGGCGGCGGCACTCAGCGGTGGCGGTGCCGCTTGAGCCGTTTGAACTTGTAGCGCTCCGGCGTCGGGTCGACGTTCCCGGCCGCGTCGACCGCGCGCACCAGGAGCCGGTGCTTGCCGACCTTGACGTTGAAGGTGAAGGGCGAGGAGCAGCTGCGCCAGGGCCGGTTGTCGAGCTGGCACTGGAACCGGCCCGCCTCGCTGGAGACGAACCGGAACTTCACCTTCTGCTTGAAGAACCGCTTCTGCGGGGTCTTGGTCAGCGAGGTGGCCGGGGCCGTGGTGTCCACGGTGAACGAGCGGGTGGCCGGGGTGGCCTCGACGTTGAAGACGGCGTCGGTGGCCCGCACCGCGAAGGTGTGGGTGCCGTCGGGCAGCGGCGTGGTGGTGACCGGGCTGGTGCAGGGCTGGAAGGCACCGCCGTCCAGCTGGCACTGGTAGGTCACGCCGTCCTCGTCGGCGCGGAACTGGAAGAGCGGGGTGTTGTCGTTGGACACCGGGGCCGGGCCTCCGGTGATGGAGGTCCGCGGGGCGGTGATGTCGCGGAGCTCGTAGGCGCCCATGTCGGGGACCGGTGACCCGTTGCCGTCGCCGTCGAAGTTGTGCGCGTTGCCGTCACGATCGGGCCCGATGGAGAGCTGCTGGGCCGCCCGGTCCACGACGGGCGACCCCGACCGGAGCGCGTAGTTCTCGTCCGCGGGGGCGATGAACGCCGGGTCGACGTCGAGGTTGCCGGTGGGCGCCGGGTCGACCGTGCCGCCGGTCTCCTGCTCGGTCTGGTAGTCCGAGGCGTTCACGTCGAGGTCGGCCGCGCCTCCTCCCGAGGCGGTCGCCGACACCGACTGCGCTGGTCCGCGCACGATGGAGTTGTCGAGGGTGACCGAGGTGGTGACCGCGCCCTTGTCGGAGAAGGACCAGACGCCACGCGACCCGGCCGCGCTGCCCACCACCGTGAGGTGCTTGGCGTCGACGTCGACCGGTCCGGACGAGGCGGGTGTGCCGGCGCGCAGGCCTGTCGGTGCGCTCGCGCCGAGGTCGATCACCGAGTTGTCGATGTCGAGGGCGCCGCCCACAGCGACGACGCCGACGTCGCTGGTGCGGGTGGTCACCCGGGAGACGACGGAGGTCCCGGTGGACTCGATGCCGGTGTTCCCGGCGGCCCGCTCGAGACGGACCGTGGAGCTCTGGACGTTCGCCCCCTGGGTCCTGATCCCGACCGCGTTGCTCGCGACCGCCCCGGGGGTGTCGGAGACGATGACGTTCTGGGCGAGGGCCGTGGACCCGGAGATCGTCACCCCGACCCGACCGGAGCCGCTCAGCAGCACTCGGAAGTTGCGCAGCGTGGCGCTCGTCGCGGCCACGTAGGGCGACGTCGCACCACCTTGGAGGATCGTCGCGTTGGCGCCAGAGCCGTTGTTGGACCCTTGCACGGTGAGCGAGGAGCTGGTGCCGTCGAAGACGTAGGGGCCGTCGGTGTAGGTCCCCGGACCGATCCGGATCACGCTGTCCAGCCCGTCGACGGCGGCCACCTGGATCGCGAGCGGGATGGTGGCGGGACGGGCGAGGCAGTCGCCGTCGCCGGGTCTGTTCACGCAGATGATGTACGGATCGGCCGCAGAGGCGGGCGCTGCGGTGACCAGCGGGAGGGCAGGGACGACGAGGGCTCCGAGAAGGAGTGCGAGACGAGGGCGCACGCCCCGAGCGTACGTCGGCCGGTCAGTCGGTCTGCGGCAGCACGCGACGCAGGAACTGCCGCGTCCGCTCCTGCTCCGGCGCCACCAGCAGCGTGGCCGGCGGTCCCTGCTCGAGGATCCGGCCGCCGTCCAGGAAGCAGACCTTGGTGGCGACGTCGCGGGCGAAGCTCATCTCGTGCGTGGCCAGCACCATCGTGGTGCCCGCCTCGGCCAGGTCCCGCACGATGGTCAGCACGTCGCCGACCAGCTCGGGGTCGAGGGCGGCGGTGATCTCGTCGAGCAGCAGCAGCTCGGGCTCCGTGCACAGCGCGCGGACCAGCGCGGCGCGCTGCTGCTGACCGCCGGAGAGCCGGTCGGGGTGCTTGTCCGCCTCGTCGCTGAGCCCGAAGCGCGCCAGCAGGTCGCGGGCCCGCTCGGTGGCCTCCCGCCGGCCGACCCCGTGCACGCGGACGGGCGCGAGGACGCAGTTGTCGAGCACGGTCAGGTGCGGAAAGAGGTTGTAGGCCTGGAAGACCATGCCGATCCGCTTGCGGACCTCCCGCGGGTCGACGCGCGGGTCGGAGACCTCGACGCCGTCGAGGAGGATGACGCCGTCGTCGACCTCCTCCAGGAGGTTGAGGCAGCGCAGCAGGGTCGACTTCCCCGAGCCCGACGAGCCGATCAGGCACACCACGTCGTGCTTCTCCACCGTCAGGTCGATGTCGGAGAGGACCACGCGGTCGCCGTAGGACTTGCGCAGCCCGCTCAGCTCCAGGAGGGCGGTCGCAGAGGTGGTCACAGCGCACCCGCGCGCTCGCGCTCGAGCCAGCGCCGCTGCAGCCAGTCGCAGAAGCGGGCCAGCGGCACCGTGCAGACGATGAAGAAGCCGGCCACCACGACCAGCGGGGTGTAGTTGAAGTTGTAGTTGCCGTAGTCGCGGGCGCTGAACAGCGCGTCGAAGAGGCCGAGCGAGGAGACCAGCGCGGTGTCCTTCTGGAGCGAGACGAAGTCGTTGAGCAGCGGCGGTACGACGCGGCGCACGGCCTGCGGCACGACCACGAAGCGCATCGTCTGGCCGCGGCTCAGGCCGAGGGCCGACGCGCTGTTGACCTGGGAGGGGTGGATCGAGTCGATGCCGGCGCGGAACACCTCGGCGACGTACGCGCTGTAGGACACGATCAGCGCCGCGGCCGCCCAGAAGAACAGGCTGCTGGGGATGCCCTGCAGGCGCAGCGCCGGGAAGCCGAAGCCGAAGAGCACCACCAGCAGGATCGTGGGGATGCCGCGGACCACGTCGGTGTAGACCACGGCCACCACCCGCAGCGGGGCCAGCCACGGCGAGCGCGCGTTGCGGGCCAGCGCGATGGCCAGCCCAGCCACGAGGATGCAGGGCTCGCAGATCAGGAACAGCTTCACGTTGATCCAGAAGCCGTCGAGGATCGCGCGGAACGAGTCGTGCGCGTGGTGGCCGTTGAAGAACAGCTGGCGCACGCTGGGCCAGCCGGGCGAGGCCGCGGCCCCCACCAGGAGGACCCCGAAGACCAGCACGGTGACGGCCACCGCGATGAGCGTCCGTCGCCGGCGCTGGCTCCGGCGCACCTGACGGCGCTCGAGCTCGTGCGGGCTCGGCGCCCACGCCTCGGTCACGGCTCGGTCACTGCTGGGTCGACCGCTGCGTCACTGGAGCACGGGCACGGCCTGGTAGTCGGCCAGCCACTGGCCCTGCAGGGCCTTGAGCGTGCCGTCGGCGCTGAGCGCGGCCAGCGCCGCGTTGACGCAGGACACCAGCGGGTCACCCTTGCCGAAGAGCATGCCGAACTGGTCGGGTCCGATCTCGGGGTCGAGGAACTGACCGACCACGGTGGAGTTCTTGATCTCGACGTCGCTGATGAAGACCGCCGTCGGCAGGTCCGCGATGATCGCGTCGACCTGGCCGTTGAGGAGCGCCTGCTTGGCCGCGTTGGTGTCCTCGAAGACCGACGGCTGGTCGACGATGTCGCGAGCGGCCGTCAGCGAGGTGGTCCCGGTCTGGGCGCCGAGCTTGAAGGAGGCCAGGTCCCCGATCGAGGTGGCCTTGGCGACCTCGGAGTCGTCGAGGGCGACCACGCCCTGGTTGCCGTCGAAGTAGCTGTCGGAGAAGTCGACCACCTGGGCGCGCTCGGGCGTGATGGTGATCTGGTTGATGTCGAAGTCGAAGTCCTTCTCGCCCGGCTTGTACGAGGAGTTGAACGGCACGGTGACCCAGCTGACCTGGTCGGCCGAGAAGCCGAGCTGCTCGGCCACGGCGTAGGCGACCGCCGACTCGTAGCCCTTCCCGTTGGTCGGGTCGTTGTCCTGGAACCACGGGTCGTAGGCCGGCTTGTCGGTACCGACGGTGAGGCCGCCCGCGTTCTTCAGGGCCGAGGTGCACTCGGGCGTCATCAGCGAGGCCGGCTCGGTCGGCGAGGCCGACCCACTGCCCTCGGCCGTGCTCTGGCTCGGCGTGCTCTCGGTGGTGGTGTCGTCCGAGGCCGTGCCGCTGCTGTCGTCGGCCGGCGCGCAGCCGACCAGCGGGACCAGGACCAGGGGCAGCACGGCGAGGCCGTTGCGCAGACGCATGGGCCAGATCGTAGGGCTCGACCGTGTCGGCGGGACATGGCGCGTCCGGATCATTCTCTACTGGCCCGGTTGACTTCGGCGGTGGCTGAGGTGCGAAGGCGTCCTGCGTCTGAGCCTCGAAGCCCCCCGACCCGGTGCCGGGACCGCCCCACGGTGGCTGAGGTGCGAAGGCGTCCTGCGCCTGAGCCTCGAAGCCTCGGAACCCGGTGCCGGGACCGCCCCACGGTGGCTGAGGTGCGAAGGCGTCCTGCGCCTGAGCCTCGAAGCCTCGGAACCCGGTGCTGGGACCGCGCCACGGTGGCTGAGGTGCGAAGGCGTCCTGCGCCTGAGCCTCGAAGCCTTGGAACCCGGTGCTGGGACCGGTCCAGTACCAGCCGCCCCTCCCGAGGCTTCGAGGCTCGGCCGTGGACGGCCTCGCACCTCAGCCACCAACGGGGCCGACCGATCGACGTGCGCCTCTCAGAGCTCGAGCAGCCGGCCCGGCGCGAACCCGGGTCGGGTCTCGACCGCGCGCGAGCGGAGCTCCTCGAGGTCGGCCTGCCAGGTGTGGCCGGAGTCGGTGCGGCGCAGGACGTAGCCCAGGCCGTGGGTGCGGTACGTCGCGCCGCCGGCCGCCCGGACCGCGGCGATCAGCTCGGCGTCGACGTGCCGGCGCACGGACCGGAAGCCGCCGACCTCGTGCAGCAGCCCGCGGTCGACCATGAGCGTCCCGCCGGCCACGAACTGGCGGTAGACCTCGCTGGGCTGCCCGAGCCGGACGGTCTCGTCGCGGGGCTCGAGGTAGTAGACGTCGTCGGGCATGCCGACCAGCTCCGCGCCGCTGTAGGCTCGGGCCAGCAGCAGGTCGGCCACCACGTCGGGGGCGTACCAGTCGTCGTCGTCCATCTTGAGCACCACGTCGCCGCCGGCGGCACGAGCGGCGGCGTCGAGGACGTCGCCGAAGAGCACCTCCTCGGGCTGCGGGACCACCAGCACCTCCAGCCCCGAGGCGGCCAGCGTGGCGGCGTCGGGCTCGAACCCGTGCGGCGCCAGCACCAGCTCGAGGCGGTCCACGCCGCGCTGCCGGGCGACCTGGGCCAGCGCGTGCTCCAGCAGGTCGGGGCGGCGGGTGGCCATGACCACCGAGACCTCCGGCCGGGCAGCCCCGCGCACGCCGGCCAGCGCGGCCAGGCGGTGCCGCCAGGCGGAGGAGGAGTACGCCGTGAGGGCGGCCCGCCGGAGCAGGACGCTGTGCTCCTCGCGCGCCTGCGGGTCGGCCAGGTCGACCGGCGCGGTGACCGCGGCGGTGACGTCGGGGCCGAGGTGGGCCGCGACCCGCCCGGCGACCCGGTCGGCGGTCAGCGGCACCCCGGCCATGGCCAGCCCCGCCATCACCCGGGCGGCGAGCAGCGGCGTGGCCTGCGGCAGGTCGGCGTGCACGCCGAGGTGGCCGCGCAGCCCGCGGACCAGGGCCTCGGTCGGCCCACGGCCCCAGTCGAGCTCGGACAGGTCGAGCACGGGCCCGTCGACGTCGCGCTCGAAGCCGACGGGGTTGAGCACCCGCTCGTCCAGCGGCCCGAGCTCCAGCACCGGGTCGGGGTCGGTCAGCTCCAGCGGGTCGGCCGCGACCTTGTCGGTGGCCTCCTCGCCGAGCACCACGCCGCGCTGCCCGGCGTGGTCGGGCCAGACCGCCTGCCGGCCCAGCTCGGCCACCACGCGGTGCACCGGCACCGAGGACGCGAAGCGCAGGACGACCAGCCAGCCGTCGTCGACCGCGCGCGACCGGATCAGCTGCAGGGCCGGCCACTCCGGCCGGGGCGTGAGCGAGAGCGCGGAGGTGCCCTCGTCGAGCCAGACCGCCACGGCCGACGTACGCACGCCCTTCGGCACGCGCAGGGCACGCAGCTCGCCCCGGTCGCGGACCGTGACCGCGACCCTGTCGTACTTCCCCGGTGCGACCTCGCCGTCGGGGCCGATGACCACGTGAGACCGCGGCGCCTCCTGGACGAAGGCGTCGAGCGCCGGGCCGGGGCCGGTCACCGGTGGGCCTCCCGCAGCTCCAGGCGCAGGGTCAGGGGTCGCGGCTCGAGCTGCATCCAGTGCTTCGTCACGTGGTCGACCACGTGCACGCCGGCCGGCGCCTCGATCCTCGTGAGTCCCTCGACCTCGTGGCCGCGGCCCTCGCGGAGCGCGCGGCTCACCTGCATCTCGCGGGCCTTGCGCGGCGTGCGGACGGGGTCGAAGTCGGTGTCGGTCCAGTGCGCGAACTCGTCCTGGTCCAGCCACTTGAGCTCGACGCACATCCCCTCGGGCGCCACGATCCGCTCGCTGGTCGGCGGGAACTCGCGCACCTCCCACTCGAAGGCCTTGACGAAGGTGAACTCCGGACCCATGGGGTAGACCCACGGCTCCAGGAAGCGGTAGCCCAGGTCCAGCCAGGCCACCGACTCGCTCTCGACCGACATCGGGTGGCGCGGGATCGCCACCACCGCGTTGGAGTCCTCGAGCTGCCAGGACAGGTCGCGCAGCAGCTCGACGCCCTCGGCGCTGAGCACCATGTCGCCGTCCCACTTCATGGAGTACGACGTGCGCACGTGGGAGAAGGACCAGTTGTAGAAGTAGGTGAGGCTGCGCGGGGAGTCGGGCGGGGTGTGGAGGTGCTCGGTGCCGGCCCGGGCCACCGTGAACGGGTAGCGCGCCAGCGTGAACCGGTCGGCCGCCCCGTGCTCCTCGGCCACCCGCTGGGCCAGCTCGGCGGTGCCGTCGTCGGAGCCGTTGTCGACGAGCACGACGTGCTGGACGGCGTCGAGCATCGGTGGCAGCACCCAGGGCAGATTGCGGGCCTCGTTCTTGACCCGGAAGACGCAGGTCAGGCCCGGCTTGAGCGGACCGTCCTCCCACGCCCAGCGGATCGGGAAGTCGGCCGGGTCCGGCTCGGTCACGAGCCCAGCGCCCGGCGGATCCGCCGCTTGGCCCGCGTGGCGAACGGGTCCGGGCCCGCGCCCCGGCCCTGCTGGGCCTGCTCGCGGGCCTCGGCCGCACCTTGGCGCCGGGCCGCCACCACGCTGGACTGGGCCACGGCCTCCGCCTCGTCGTAGAAGGCGACGTAGGACTCGCGCACCTCGTCGAGGTGGGCGTGCACGTCCGGGGTGTCCCCGCCGGGCTCGGCCAGCTTCGTCAGGCCCGACCACGTCTCCTCGGCGATCTCGCGCAGCCGGCCGGGGACCTCGACGTCGTCCCACGTCGTCCGCACCCGCTTGAGGTCGCAGTCGATGAACTGGTGCACGGCGCGGATGGAGTTCGCGCTCGCGCTGCGCACCGCCTCGAGGTCGAGCTCCTGGCCGAGCCGGAAGACCGGCACCGTCCAGTCGGTCAGCAGGTCGTCGTAGCGGACGAAGAACCGCCGACCGTCACGGGTGGCGCGCTCGGTGTGCAGCATCATGTTGACCCAGGCCGCCGTGCGCTGCACCTCGCTGAACGCGCTGCCGGTC
Source organism: uncultured Nocardioides sp. (assembly GCA_964514085.1). Classification (GTDB taxonomy): domain Bacteria; phylum Actinomycetota; class Actinomycetes; order Propionibacteriales; family Nocardioidaceae; genus Nocardioides. The sequence goes on along the minus strand of CAZEPK010000142.1, from coordinate 283 downwards.
TGGCCGGGCGCGTAGTACCGCTTCTTGCTGCCCACCACCTCGGTGACGTGGCGCAGCATGGTGACGTAGGACGCCTCCGCGTCCGTGCGCAGGGCCGCGGACTTCCACAGGCCGATGAACCAGGCCAGCCGCGGGTCCTTGACCACCAGCTCCTCGACGGCCGGCTCCTCGACCCCGTCGACGACCCGCGCCTCCCGGAAGTGCGGCCCCAGCCAGTCGGTCAGCCGGGCCCGGGTGATGCCGCAGGCGCTGGCCTTGCCTGTCTCGTACCACGCGCTGGGCC
>CAZEPK010000141.1:0-12317 GCA_964514085.1 uncultured Nocardioides sp. | reverse complement strand
GTGCGGGCTCGAGCGGGGACGGCTGGCGCGTCGGGGGGGGCGGGGCGCGGGTGGGCGGCACCGCCGCCGAGGCCGCCGAGAACCTGGAGGTCACCTGGAAGGGCGGCACCGACGTGGCCATCGCCGGGGTGCGGCCCGGCTGAGCGTCCCTACTGCGACTCGAGGTCGTGGTCCATCTCGAGCGGCTGGAGGCTGCCCAGTGACTCCGCGACCACGATGAGGTCGTCGCCGTTGGCCAGGCGGAAGTTCTCCGGCGGGTTGACGTAGGCCTGGCCGCCGCGGCTGACCGAGAGCAGCGTGGCGCGGTGCTCGGCGCGGAGCTTGGCCGACAGGTCGTCGACGGAGAGCCCGACGTAGGCGTCCGGGAGCTGGACGCGGTAGAGCTCGGAGCCCTCCCCGCCCGAGACGATGTCGGTGACCAGGCCGGCCAGCCCCGGGTAGAGCGAGGACCGGGCCATCAGGCGGGACACCAGCTGGGAGGAGACCAGGATCTCGTCGGCGTCGGCCCGCTGGCAGTGCTCGACGTGGGCGGGGTTGTTGACCTCGACCACCGTGCGGACCTGGGGTGCCAGCGACTCGATCGCCATCACGCAGAGGATCGACTTCATGTCGGCCTCGTTGGACCCGTCCGCCGGGCAGACCACGGCCGCCTGTGCGTCCTCGATGCCCGCGCGCTTGAGGTCGTGCGCCGTGGTGATGTCGCCGCTGACGAAGTAGATGCCCTCGCCGGCCGGGTTCTTGTCGCTGTCGTGGATGACCACGATCTTGGTGGTGTACTCGTCGGTCGACAGCTCCTGGATCAGCTCCCGCGCGGTCGAGTTCCAGCCGCAGACGATGATGTGGTCGCGGTAGCCCGAAGCACCCATGCCCTGGCCCTCCTTGAGCAGGTAGTCGATGAGGAAGCCCACCAGGGCTCCCGTGAGCGAGGCGACGATGGCGACGCCGAAGAGGATGAGCAGCCAGCTGACCACGTAGCCGAGCGGTGACTTGACCTGCGAGGCGTCTCCGGAGCCCATCACGGTCGTGATCGACCAGTAGAGCCAGCCCAGGAACTTCTCGAGGAACCCGCCGACGCTGTGCCAGCCCTTGTCCGTGTGGCCGCGCTCGGTCAGCGTGACCAGCGCCGAGGCGAGGACCAGGAAGCCGCCCAGCGCGACGCCGACCCGGAGGAAGAAGGAGCTGTCGAGCCCGCTGGTCAGGCGCTTCACGTGGAAGGCGGCGCGGCGCAGGAGCGGGACGCTGAAGAACGTCGCGAAGCGCTTGGGGACGAAGGCCATGGCGCGGGTGATCATCGCAGGTCGGCGGCACCCCTCGACATGACCTGTCCGGACCATTCCGCCGGGGTCAGGCGTAGGCCGCGTCCACCAGCTCGGGGCGGGCCTCGGCCAGGACCTCGGCGCGGTCCTCGGGGAGCACGAAGCCGGCCGCCAGCGCCGCGTCGGTCGCCCGCGCGTACGCCGCGAGGTAGGCGGCCCGGTCCTCGTAGCGCTCCCGGAGGGCCTCCGGCGCCATGGGCAGGGTGCTGCCGAAGAGCTGGCACAGGTAGGACGCGCCCGGCTCGGTGTCGCCGCGGAGCAGCTCGACGGGCGCGTCGACGACCGGCGTGCGGACGCCTCCGCGCGCGTTGCCGGCCGCGTCCAGCACGAACGAGCGGCCCACGACCTCGAGGCGGTCCGCGGACGGCGCCGGGTCGCCACCGCGCGCCCAGCCGTCGAGCCAGCGGAGCGCCGCCCGCAGGACGTAGGCCTGCTGGCCCCGGTTGACCGGCCGCGGGCAGCCCAGCAGCGCCTCGTGCTCGCCGATCTGGAAGCGGTCGGCGTGCGCCGTGCCGGCCACCTCCCAGAGCCGGACCAGCTCCGAGTCCGGCTGCCGGGCCGGCAGGTAGTCGAGCAGGCCGACCAGGTCGGTCTCCGTCTGCACCATGACCACCGGGACGTCCAGGTCCTCCCGGATCGGGACCGGCTCGGTCCCGCGGAAGAGCCGGGGCTCGACCCCCGCTCCGGGCTCGCCCAGGGGCATGGCTGCGCCGCCCCGCGAGTGGACGAGGAAGCCGGCGAAGACCGGGAGCCGCGGGTGCACGACGTTGGCGAACGTGGTGAGCGCGTAGGCCGACTGCGACTCCCCCACCGCCAGCCGGGCGTCCACGACCAGGTCGGCCAGTGGACCCTCGTCCAGGCCGGCGGCGACCGAGGCGTAGATCGACCAGCAGTAGGCGTCGCCGGGGTGGTGCAGGCCGGCGTAGCGCTGCCGCCCCTTGATCCCCGTCGGCGCCACGCCCGTGACCCCGACCGCGGCGTCACCGCCCTCGACGCCGGCGTGCTGGGCCGAGACGCCGACCCAGGCGTGGCCGCGGCGGACGATCTCCTCGGCCAGATAGGTCCAGTCGGGGGCGGCGTCCGAGCCGCTCGAGACGTTGAGCCACTCGACCACGACGGTGCCGCTGAACGAGCCGGGCGCGACCGGCCGGCGTACGGCGACCCGGGTGGCGAACGCCGCCGGGTCGTGCCCGGCGTAGGAGACCGCCGTGCCGCGGGCAACGTACTCGCGCTCGGCGTACCCGCGCGCCACGAGGTCCGGGCCGGGGCGCGCCGACAGCAGCCCCGACCCGCCCGGAGGGAGCTCCTCGAAGGTCGTCACTGCTCCGGAGCGGCCTTCCGCGCCCGGGCGATCGTCTCCTCGACCAGGGAGTTGAGCCGCGCGCCGTTGGGCCAGCCGGCGTAGTGGCACAGGAAGACCACGATCTCGCGCAGCGCCTCCGCGTCGAGGTCGCCCGAGGACAGCGCAGCGGGCACCTGGATCGAGAGCACGTCCTGCGCGCCGGTGCCGGCCAGCATGCCGATCAGCAGCAGCCGCCGGTCGCGGTCGGAGAGGCCGGGCCGGCTCCAGATGTCGGCGAAGAGGTGGTCCGCGGTGTAGCCGAAGAAGTCGCCCTCCCCGTCGGTCAGGTCGAAGCCGTAGACCTGCTCCATCCTCTCCAGCCCGCGGCGGCGCTGCTCCGGGAGGTCCTCGAACTTGCTCACAACCCGAGCCCCTTCCCGAGGCCCTCGCGGGCCAGTGTGGCGAGCGGTACGTCGACCCCGAGTGTGGCAGCGAGCTCGATCGCGAAGGACAGGTCCTTCTCCCCCAGCGCCCGCACGTGGTCGAAGACCCCGCGCCAGAAGTCGTCGGGCCCGAGGACGGCCGTGGTGCCGCGGTGCATGATCGCTCCCGGTCCCCCGGTGATCCGGTCGGTGTGGCGGACCACCTCGCCCAGCGCGAGCAGGTCGAGCCCCGAGGCCTCCGCCAGCCGCTGGGCCTCGGTGACCGCCGTGAAGGCCACGAAGTGGATCAGGTTGCGGGCCAGCTTCATCCTGGTGCCGGCGCCGAGCGGCCCGGCGTGGACCACCAGGGAGCCCATCCGGGCCAGGACCGGCTCGGCCACCGCGTACGCCGCCTCGTCGCCGCCGACCATGATCGCCAGCGACCCGTCGGCCGCGCCCATCGGACCTCCGCTCACCGGCGCGTCGAGCACCACGAGCCCCCGCTCCCCGAGCTCGGCCGGCGTGCCGGGCGCCACGGTCGAGTGCACCACCACGACGGGTGAGCCGCCCGAGGCGAGCACCTGGCCGCCGACGTCGCGCACCTGGCCGTCGTCGCGCACCATCACGCACAGGACGTCCACGTCGGCGGCCAGCTCGCCCACCGACGACGCCACCCGCGCGCCGGCGGCCTCGAGCTCGACCACCGGCTCCGGCACCACGTCGTGTACCCGCAGGTCCAGCGACTCCTCGGCGGCGAGCCGCAGGGCCATCGGCTTCCCGATGTTCCCCAGTCCGACGAACCCGACCCTGGTCATGGCCGGAACGTCTGGCCGCCGTCGACCGCCAGGATCTGGCCGGTGACCCAGGCCGACTCCGGCGAGAGCAGGAACAGGCAGGCGCCGACCATGTCGTCGGGCTGGCCCATCCGCTTGAGCGCCAGCCCCTTGACCAGCTCGCGGGCGGCGTCGCCGGCCTGGGTGCGCGTGGCCGGGGTGTCGGTCGGGCCGGGGGCGATCGCGTTGACCCGGATCCCCATCCCGCCGAGCTCGTGCGCGAGCTGCTGGGTCAGGCCGTTGACGCCGGTCTTGGCCAGCCCGTAGAAGCCGGAGTAGAGGTAGGCCGCGGTGGAGCTCTGGTTGACGATGGAGCCGCCGCGCTTCTGCAGCTCGCGGTAGCAGGCCCGGGTCATCACCAGGACGCCGTCCATGTTCACCGACATGAACCTCCGGTAGTAGTCCCAGTCCACGCTGATCAGCAGGTCGAACTGCATCTCGCCGTAGATCGCGGCGTTGTTGACCAGGCAGTCGATCCCGCCGTACGCCGCCACGGTGGCCTCGACCATCGCCTCGGCCGACTCCGCGGACGACACGTCGGTGCGCACGAACAGCCCGCCGATCTCGGCGGCCACCTGCTCCCCCGCCTCGACGTTGAGGTCCGCCACCACCACCGACGCCCCCTCGGCGGCCAGCGCCCGCGCGTACGCCTCGCCGATCCCCTGCGCCGCGCCGGTGACCACGGCGACCTTGCCCTCGAACCTGGTGCTCATGCCTACCCCTCGGTGGTTGAGGAAGGCGCGCTAGCGCCTGTCTCGAAACCTCTGGACCCGTGCTCCTGACCTGACCCAACCTCCTCAACCACCGGAGGGAGCCGGTTCTGCGATGACCTTCGTCTCGAGGTACTCCTCGAAGCCGGCCACACCCATCTCGCGGCCGACGCCCGACTGCTTGTAGCCGCCGAACGGCGCGTCGGGGCTGAACCACACCCCGCCGTTGACCGACAGCGTGCCGGTGCGGATCCGGCGGGCGACCGACCTGGCCCGCTCCAGGTCGCCGGAGTCGACCGAGCCCGAGAGCCCGTACGGCGACTCGTTGGCGATCCGGACCGCGTCGTCGTCGCCGTCGTGGGCGATCACCACCAGCACCGGGCCGAAGATCTCCTCCTGGGCCAGCCTCGAGCCGTTGTCGAGCCCGGCCACGACGGTGGGCTCGACCCAGAAGCCGTCCTGCTCGATGACGTGGCCGCCGGTGGCGAAGGTGCCGCCCTCCTCGACGGCGGTCCGCAGGTAGCCCGCCACCCGGTCGCGCTGCGCGGCCGAGATGACCGGGCCGCAGACCGCACCGGGGTCGGCCGGGTCCTTGGCGCCGATGGACTCCATGGTGGCCGCCGCGACCTGCACGGCCTCGTCGTACCGGTCGCGCGGGACCACGAGCCGGGTGGTGATCGCGCAGCCCTGGCCGGCGTGGATGCACGCGGTGAACGCCGTGGCCGCGGCCACGGCCGAGACGTCGGCGTCGTCGAGCGCGATGGCCGCCGACTTGCCCCCGAGCTCGAGGAAGACCCGCTTGAGCGTCGGCGCGGCAGCGGCCATGATCGCCCGGCCGGTGGCGGTGGACCCGGTGAAGGACACCATGTCGACCCGCGGGTCGGTGGCCAGGACGGAGGCGACCTGGTCGGACCGCGGGGAGACGACGTTGAGGACGCCGGGCGGCAGGTCGGTGTGCTCGGCGGCCAGCCGGCCCAGCTCGCAGGCCAGCCACGGCGTGTCCGGGGCCGGCTTGAGCACCACCGTGCAGCCGGCGGCCAGCGCCGGTCCGACCTTGGCCAGGTTGATCTGGGTCGGCACGTTCCACGGCGTGATGGCCGCGACCACGCCGACCGGCTCGCGGCGCACGGTCCTGCGGCTGCGGATGCCCATCGGCGCGGCGACGCCGAGGTCGGACTCGTAGGCGTAGGACTCGGCCAGGTCGGCCACCCAGGCCAGGCCCTCCACCGGCACGTCGAAGCCCGCCGCGGCCTGCATGAAGGCCGGCATCCCGACCTCGGCCGTGGTGAGGGCCCGGAAGTCAGCGGCGTGGTCCAGGAGGGCCTGGTGCAGCTGGCGCAGGCAGCGCACGCGCAGCGCGACGTCGGTCGACCAGCCCGTGTGGTCGAAGGCCCGGCGAGCCGCGGCGATGGCGGCGTCCACGTCGGCCGCCGTGGCGTCCGGGGCCACGCCGATCTCCGCCCCGGTCGCCGGGTTGAGGACCGGGTACGTCGCCCCGCCGCTCGCCGGCACCAGCGCGCCGTCGATGAGCAGCCGGGCCGGAGGCGTGGTCACGACGCGGGCTCCTGCGCGGACGACTGGGTAGGCGGCTGGGTCAGCCAGTCGCCGCGCTCGACCGGCGGGGGCCACACGCTCGAGGGCAGGTCGGCGTAGTGGTAGTGCCCCGGCACGTCGTGACCGGCGACCTCCAAGCGCTTCAGCAGGGTGTCGGGCGCCTTGCCGGACCTCATGATCTCCACGAAGGTGTGCGCGGTCGACGGCATGTCGAACCAGTCGCGCTGCCAGGCGAACTTGAGCAGGCCGTCGTCGGCGCCGCCGACCTGGCGCTCGACGCCGAACCACGAGCCCCCCAGGCCGATGATCTCGAACTCCTGGCCGGTCCGGTCGTCGATGATCCCCGACCGCTGCTTCCAGAAGCCGAGCACCATGCCTTTCTGCTCGTCGATCATCGCGACCTGGTAGTCGTAGTGCCAGCCGTCGAGGCCGTCCATCTCGATGCCGATGGCCCAGTCCCGGATCTGGTCGCGGCCGACCGCCATGAAGTGCTCGTCGGGGCTGTACATCCAGCCGTACGTCGCGTCCTCGGCGTACCACTCGGCCATCACCCGCCAGTCGCCGGACTCCTCGGCCCGGCGGTTGACGTCGAGCCAGGTCTCCCAGAACTCCTCGATCTCGGCGCGGGTGGGTGACATCAGCTCTCCTCGAGGGACAAGGCCATGGCCGGGCAGTAGCGGACGGCGGCCCCGACCAGGGGCCGCAGGGACTCGTCGGGGTGCTCCTGGAGCACCGTCACGGTGTCGGCGTCCCGGTCGAAGCCGAACACCTCCGGCGCCTCTCCCTGGCAGACCTGGTGGCCCTGGCACAGGTCCAGGTCCGCCACGACGGTGTAGGTCATCTGAGACTCCCGCCCTCGGTGGTTGAGGAGGTCGCTCTGCGACCGTCTCGAAACCTCGCAACCGAGGGCTGGGACTCGACCCGCACGGGTAGGGCTGGGAGCAACACCTCACCTGGTTTCGAGACAGGCGCTGGCGCGCCTTCCTCAACCACCGTCTCGCTCCCGCCTGCGGTAGCGGACCCGGGCCGGCTGGGCCAGCTGGATCACCATCTTGGAGGTGTCGTCGCGGTAGTCCTCGGGCGGCTGCACCATCTCGAACTCGTAGTCGCGCAGGACCACCGAGAAGATCGCCTTGAGCTGCATCATCGCGAACGCGTTGCCCACGCAGCGGTGCTTGCCGGCGCCGAAGGGGATCCAGGTCCAGCGGTTCTGCAGGTCCTCCTGGCGCGGGTCGAGGTAGCGGCCGGGGTCGAAGGCGTCCGGGTCGGGGAAGTCCGCGGCGATGCGGTTGGACACCCGCGGGGACGCGGCCACCATCGTGCCCGGCGCGATGGTGTGGCCGGCCAGCTCGATCTCCTCCTGCACCACCCGCAGCAGGATGATCAGCGGCGGGTGCAGGCGCAGCGTCTCCTTGAGCGCGGCCTCCAGCCGCGGGATCGAGCGCAGCGCCTGGAACGAGATCTCCGAGCCGTCGGCGTAGAGGTCGTCCAGCTCCGCCACCACGTCCTGCAGCACCTCGGGGTGGCGCATCAGCTCGATCAGCGCCCAGGCGGCGGTGCCCGAGGAGGTGTGGTGGCCGGCGAACATCATCGAGATGAAGATCCCGGTGATGTAGTCGGCGCTCATCTCGATCGATATCAGCACGTCGAGCAGGTCGCGCTCCTCGCGCGGCACCGGGCCGCGCTGCACGCGCGCGTCGATGATCCCCTGCACCAGCGCCACCAGCTCCTCGCGGGCGGCGTCGCGGATGCGGAAGGACTCGATGTCGGCGTACGGGTCGACGTAGGCCAGGGCGTCGGTGCCGCGCTCGAGCCGGTGGTAGTGCCGGGCGAAGGAGGAGTCGAGTTCCTCGCGGAACGGTTTGCCGATGAGGCACGCGGAGGTGGTGTAGATCGTCAGCTCGGCGAACCAGTCGAGCAGGTCGATCTCGCCCTCGTCACCCCAGGCGTCGACCATCCGCCGGATCTCGCCCTCGATGGTCTGCGCGTGGCCGCGCATCATGTCGCCGCGCAGCGCCTGGTTCTTCAGCATCTGCTGGCGCTCCTCGGGGCTGGCGTCGAAGACCACGCCCTTGCCGAAGATCGGGGTCATGAAGGGGTAGGCCGCCGCCTGGTCGAGCGTGGAGTCCGGCGCGCGGAAGAACTGCTCGTTGGCCTCCGCGCCGCTGACCAGCACCACGTCGCGGTCGGCCAGGCGGAAGCGGCCGATGTCGCCGCACTCCTCGCGCACCCGGTGGAAGAGGCCGATCGGGTCGACGCGCATCTCGGCCAGGTGGCCGTGTCCGTCGTCGGGGACGGCGTAGGAGACCTCGCGGATCTCAGCCATCACGGTCCTCCACCGGCGCCTCGGGGCTGACCTCGACCAGGTTGAGGTGCACACCACGCGGCGCGCTGACCACCATGGTGATGGCGTCGGCGATCGCGGCCGGCTTCATGAAGTGCGGGTGCCGAGCCAGCCCGAAGCGCACCCACTGGTCCAGGACGAACGCCGCGTCGTCGGCGTCCCAGTCGCTGCCCATCTCGCTCCACGTGGGGCCGGGGCGGACCACGGAGGCGCGGACGCCGGAGCCCTCCAGCTCCAGCTGCAGGCTGGCGACCAGCCCCTCGAGCCCCCACTTGCCGGAGGAGTACGCCGCCATGAACGGCCGCGGCCGGACCGCGGTGTCGGAGGAGACGAAGACGATGTCGCCGCGGCGGCGCTCCTGCATGCCGGGCACGAAGGCCCGGACCAGCCGGTGGGCGCCGACGACCGTGAGGTCGAGCTCGCGGGTGAACCGCTCCGGGTCCACCTCGGTGATGGTGCCGGGCGCGACGGCGCCGGCGTTCGAGACCACGACCTCGACGTCGCCCAGCGCCTCCCGGGCGGCCGCGGCGAACGCCGCCACCGACGCGTCGTCGGTGAGGTCGAGGGCGTGCACGAAGGCCTCACCGCCGTCGGCACGGACCTGGCCGGCCACCTCCTCGAGCCGGTCGGTGCGCCGCGCGCCGAGCGCCACCGGGAAGCCGGCCCGGCCCAGGCTCAGCGCCGTCGCGGCGCCGATCCCGGAGCTGGCACCGGTGACCACGGCGGGACGGCGCGCCGGCTGGGCGTACTTCTGGCTCGCCATCAGCGGACCTCGATCCTGGTCGGCACCGAGGCGAAGCCACGGACGTTGAGCGAGTGCACCCGCACGCACCGGTCGTGGTCGACCTCGACGCTCCGGACCCGCTGCACGAGCGCGGTGAGGGCCACCCGGGCCTCGAGCCGGGCCAGGTTGGCGCCCAGGCAGAAGTGCCGGCCGCCCCCGAAGGACAGGATCCGGTCCAGCTCGGCCCGGTCGCGGGAGATGTCGTAGTCGTCGGGGCGGCCGAAGACCCGCTCGTCGCGGTTGGCCGAGCCCAGGCACAGCAGCAGCTTGGCGCCCTGCGGCGCCACCCGGCCGTGCAGCTCCACGTCCCTCAGCAGGTAGCGCGCCAGCAGCTGGCTGGAGGTGTCGTAGCGCAGCGTCTCCTCGATCCACGGGTCGACCAGCGCGGGGTCGGGCCTGGCGAAGACGCGCGCGAGCTGGTCGGGGTGCCGGGTCAGGTGGACGAGTGCGTGGCCGAGCAGCTTGGTGGTGGTCTCGTTGCCCGCGACGACCATGAGGAAGAGGAAGGCGATGACGTCCTCGTCGGTGAGCCGCTCAGCGTCGACCTCGGCCTCGAGCAGGGCGCTGGTCAGGTCGTCGCTGGGCTGTCGCCGCCGCTGGTCGACCATCGCCTGGTAGTAGCCGACCAGCCACAGCGAGGACTCCATCGCCGGCGCCGGCACGTCGTAGACGCCGTCCTCGCGGTGCACCACGAGGTCGGCCTGGCGGCGCACCTCGGCGCGGTCCTCCTCGGGGACGCCCATCATCTCGGAGATGACGTCCATCGGGAGCTTGCCGGCGAAGTCGGTGATCCAGTCCAGCTCGCCGCCGTCGCGGCCGAGCTCCAGGCACTCGCCGAGGTAGCGGTCGGTCAGCTGCTGGATGCGCGGCAGGAGGTCGTGGACCCGGCGCGGGGTGAAGCCGCGGGAGACCAGCGAGCGCAGCCGCTTCTGCCGCGGCGGGTCCATGCCGAGGATCGACATCACCTTGTGTGCGTCCGGCCCCCAAGCCGACTCCTCGATCGCCACGCCCCAGGAGTTGGAGTAAGTGCCCTCGGTGCGGACCGCGTCGGCGATGTCGGCGTGCCGGGTCAGCGCCCAGAGGTCCAGCTCGGGGTTGTGGTGGAGCGGCTCGTGATCCCGCAGCCAGGCGTACGTCGGGTACGGGTCGTCCTGGAAGGCGTAGTCGTAGGGGTCGAGCGCCACCGGCTGCTGCGTGGTCGTCACGGGCTGCCCCGCAGGATCGTGGCCACCACCGCGTCGAGGCGGTCGGCCAGGTCGTCGTAGGAGATCAGGCCCATGCCGGTCTGCAGCAGGGCACCGGTCAGGGCCAGCGTCAGCGCGTCGAGCACGTCCTCGTCGGCCGGCGGACCCAGCGCGCTGCGGAATCGCTCGATGATCTCGGCACCGATCACCACGCGCAGCCGCTCGACGTCGGGGTCGGTGCCCAGGAGCGCGTGGTTGGCCGCCGCGGCCAGGTGCGGGCTGGCGCCGAGCACGGTGGCCAGGTGCCGGGTCACGGCCCGGACGCGCTGGAGCGGCGTGCGGCCGGTGATCTCCACGGGGTGCTCGAGCAGCACCCTGCGGTGGAACAGCTCGGCGAAGAGGTGGTTCTTGGAGCCGAAGTAGGTGTAGGCCGTGGCCGGCGACACCCCGGCCCGCCCGGCGACGAGCCGGATTGTGAACGCGTCCGTGCCGGTGGCGGCCAGCTCCTGCTCCGCGGCGTCGAGCAGCCGCTCCACCGTCTCGGCCTGCCGGGCATTCAACCCTTGGCGCGGCACGGTGGACACCTGACTGGACACCTGTCCAATCTAGAACGTGTTCTGGTTCGGGGTCAACGGTCAGATGCTCAGGGCAAGCACCACGGCACCGGCGGTCAGGACCAGGGCGGGCAGCAGCCGCTTGCGGGCCGCCGCCTCGTGCAGCACGAAGGCACCGAGCAGCACCCCGAGGGCGATGCTCAGCTCGCGCAGCGCCGCGACCGCGGCCAGCGCCCCGCTGGTCTGGGCGAGCAGGACCAGCCCGTACGCCGCCAGCGAGACGACTCCCCCGCCGAGCCCGGCCACCGCCTGCCGACGGGCGATGACCGGCAGGCGCCGGCCGCGCCGCACGACGGCCAGGACCGGCATCACCCAGCCCTGCAACAGGAACAGCCAGCCGGCGTAGGCCAGCACGGGCGCCCCGCCGGAGACGGCGAGCCCGTCGACGACCGTGTAGCCCGCGATCGCGCAGCCGGTGGCCAGCGCCGCGACGATCCCTCGGGCATCGCCGCGCCTGAGCCGTTCCCCCGCCAGCGTCACGCCCACCAGTCCGGCGACCACCAGCAGCACGCCGAGGACGACGTCGAGGCCCAGCGGCGAGCGCGCGACGAAGAACGACGCGACCGCGGTCAGGGCCACCCCGGTCCCGCGGGCCAGCGGGTAGGCCCGGCTCAGGTCGCCGCCCTGGTAGCTGACCCAGAGCAGGACCATGTAGGCGACGTGCAGCGCGGCCGAGCCCGCGGCGTACGCGAGCTGGCGCCGGTCCAGCCCGTCGGAGGCCACGACGAGCACGGCCCCGAGGACCAGTGTGGCGAAGGAGATCAGGCCGAACGAGACCAGCCGGTCCTCGGCCGCGTGGGCGATGGCGTTCCACGTCGCGTGCAGCACCGCCGCGGCGAGCACCAGCACCACGACGAGTGGTCCGGGCTCGAGGTGCACGGTGCTCAGGATGCCCCCAGCGCCTCCAGCCGGCCGGTCAGGTACCGCCGCTCGCGGCCATCCGTGCTCAGCGCCAGGGCCTGCTCGAAGGCCGTCCGGGCGTCGCTGGTCCGGCCCAGCCGGTGCAGGAGCTCGCCCCGGGTGGAGTGGAGATAGGGGTAGCGCGCCAGCGGCCGGGCCAGGTGCTCGACCAGCTCCAGCGCACGGGCGTGCGCGCCGGTCTGGGACAGGGCCACCGCCCGGTTGAGCTCGACGACCGGGGAGCCGGTGCGCGCCGCCAGCTCGGCGTAGAGCGCCGCGATCTGGGTCCAGTCGACCGGGTCCTCGGTGTGGAGGACGGCGACGGCGGCCTGGAGCGCGTAGGGACCTCGACCGCCGATGGCACGCCCGAGCTG